>JANLRV010000154.1:0-11855 GCA_031361905.1 Actinomycetes bacterium | reverse complement strand
CTCCGGCCGCAGGCTGACCGGCTCGCCGGGCCCGACGGTGCGGCGCATGCCCGCGTCCTTGAGGAAGATCTCCGGCCGGTCGGCCGAGTAGACGCGGTCGTAGACGTCCTTCGCCGAGGCCGACTCCTCGACCCGCGCAGACCGGCTGCGCTCGTAGGTCACGCCCGCGCACCAGACCTCGGGCGCCTCGATCGGGACGCGCAGCGCGAGGTCGGCGAGCCGGTGCTCGGCCACGCCGGCGGCGGTCGCGAGACCCGCGGCGAGCGCCTGCAGCGGATCGCTCGCAGCGATCTCGCGGACGACCTCCGGCGCGTCGGGCGCGATCACGCCGAGGCGCGCGTCTCCCCCGAAGCGAACGAGCCGCCAGCCTCTACCTGCCATCTCGTGCTCCCTCTCGATGATCGGCCGTGACGATCCGTGCGCGGGCGGCCGCGAGGCCGGCGCCGTCGTCGTGGAGCGTGATGCGGAGGTCGGTCCGTCGCTCCTCGCCGGGCTGCAGCGTGACGAGCGTGCCCTGCTCGCGGGCCCGCACCCGGCCCTCGATCGGGGCGTTCCCCGGCTCGAGCCCGACGACGTAGTTCTGCTCGCTCATGACGCGCCACTGGAACAGGTTCGGGAGCGTCGCGAGGCTCCACTCGAGCTCGACGCCGACGGCGCGTCCGTCGCCGATATCGGGGTTGAGGATCGCCGCCCGGCCGCGACCGTCCGCGTGGGCGAGCGGGGTGTGCTCCCAGACCTGCTCGGCGAACGGGAAGCGCGGCGGCTCGATCGCGTGCCAGTCGGCGCCCTCCGCGGCCGGCGTCTCGAAGCGTGGCGCACCGACCGAGGCGAGCACCTCGGCGTGCTCGCCGAGCACCGGCCAGCCGACGTTGACGTGGTAGAGGATCATGTGGGGCGTCGGCGCGAAGCCGTCGTTGCGCACGACGTCGGCGAGCTCGATCGTGCGCTCGCCGAGGCCGATACGGATCTCGCGCTCGAGCGTGAGCGTCTCGCCGAAGACGTTCGCCTGGCGCACGTCGCCGCGGCAGAAGACGCACCCGCGCTCCCAGTCGATCCCGTAGCCGAGCAGCCGTCCGGGCGTCGCCGTGAGGCGCCCGTGCAACGGGAACGAGTGCGACGGCCGGCCGGGGTAGTGGAAGTGCGTCGCGTCGTCCTCGACCGGCCCGAGCGTGTGCTCGAGGCCGCAGGTCGTCAGCAGCCCTCCGGTGAACGTCCGGAACGGCTCCCAGCCGCTCATCTCGGCGAGCCACGGCGAGGCCAGGCCGGCCGGGGAGATCCAGGCGACGGGGACTCCACCGACGGAGGCCTGCGAGAGGTCGAGCGCTCGATCGACGACGACCTCGAGCTCGATCGCGCCGGAGCGCAGACGCACGCAGCGGACGCCGCGCTCGCTGCCATCGGAGCGCTCGTAGAGCTCGGCCCCGACGAGCTGCTCGGCGCGCCCGGCGTAGCGGCGCAGCGCCTCGCGCGTCAGCTCGATGCCGTAGAGCTTGCTCAATGGAAGGCCCAGCCGCCGCAGACCTGCAGCATCTGGCCGGTGATGAACGAGGCGCGCTCCGAGGCGAGGAACGCGACGACGTCGGCGAGGTCGTCGGGCGTGCCGCGGCGCTTCAGCGACTGCTGCTCGATCACGTAGCGCGAGTAGCCCTCGGGATCGGGATGGATCGTCTCGCCGCCCGTCGGGAAGGCGCCGGGCGAGACGTTGTTGACGCGGATGTTCTGGGCACCGACCTCGCGGGCGAGCGCGCGCGTGAAGCCGGCCAGGCCGCCCTTCGAGGCGACGTACGGCAGGATCTTGGCCATCCCGATCGCGAACGTGATCGAGCCGATGTTGACGATCGACCCGCCGCCGCGCGCCGCGAGGTGCGGGACGGTCGCCTTGCTCATCAGGAAGAGCGAGCGCAGGTTCGTGTCGATCGTGCGGTCCCACTCCTCGACCGTGTACTCGTCCCAGCTGCGCGAGGGATAGGTCGCCGCGTTGTTGATCACGATGTCGATGCCGCCGAAGGCTCCCACCGTCGCTGCCGCGAGCGGCTCTGCGAAGTCGGTGGTCGAGACGTCGGCCACGTGCCCGGCGACCTCGCCGAACGATCCGAGACGGCTGACGAGCGCGGCGCTCTTCGCCGGATCGCGGTCGGCCACCATCACGCGGCAGCCCTCCTCGAGCAGGCGGACCGCCATCGTCTCGCCGAGGCCGCCCGAGGCGCCGCCCGTGACGATCGCCACCTTGCCCGCCAGCTCCAGATCCATAGCTTCCTCGCCGTTTCGAAAGATCAGAACTATCCGGAGCGACCGACGCTAGCAGGCGCATCGCCCGCGAGCAAGCGGTCGTCTGCCCCGAAAAATCAGAGAAAGTCGGCGTCGAGCGCAGCGCGCGCCCGACGCCGCTTCGGGTCAGATCGTCTCGTAGAACTCGCGGTGGCGCTCCTCGAGCCGCGGGATCGCATCGCCGAAGCCGATCTCCTGGAAGTGCGCCGACTCGCCGTGCGCCTTGTAGGCGGCCTCGTCGGCGTACTGCTCGTAGAAGTAGAAGACGAGCGGGTTCGCCGGATCGATGTGCGGCTGGTAGAAGAGGTTGCCCGGCTCGGCGCGCGAGGGCTCGAGCAGCCGCTCGACCGCGGCGCGCACAGCGTCCTCCTCGCCGGCCTTGGCCGTCCATTTCGCTACGACTACGAATGCCATCTCTGCTCCTCGTTCTGGTGGTGGTGTGGAAAGACCTGCGCCGCTCGTCAGCGAGCGCCGACCCGGTTTCGCAGCACGCCGATGCCCTCGATCTCCATCTCGATGAGATCCCCCGGCGAGAGAAACCGGCCTGACTCGATGCCGGCCCCGCCGGGGGCGGTGCCGGATCCGATCACCTCGCCCCCACGCAGCATGCAGCCTTGCGAGGCGTAGGCGATCAGCGCGCCGAAGCCGTGGTACATGCCCGACGAGCGCGTGCGCGTGCGCTCCTCGCCGTTGATCGCGAGGCGCATCTCGAGGTCGGCGCCGTCGCACTCGTCGGCCGTCGCGATGCACGGGCCGAGCACGTTGGAGCCATCCCAGTCCTTCGCCTTGCCCGGGCCCATCCCGAGCGGCAGCTCGCGGCCCTGCGTGTCACGCGCGGACATGTCGTTCCAGATCGTCCAGCCGAAGACGTGCTCGCGCCAGTCAGCGGCCGCGATGTCACGGCCGGGGCGCCCGATCACGCAGGCCAGCTCGAGCTCCTGGTCGAGCTGGTCTGAGTAGGACGGCCAGGGGATCTCCTCGTCGGGGCCGATCACGGTGTCGGGCAGGCCCTTGTAGTAGGCCGGCACCTCGTACCAGAGCTGCGGGATCGGGCCCAGGCCGAGGGCGGCCCGCGAGCGCTCGGTGTGCTCGGGGAAGGTCAGGAAGTCGCGCAGCGTGCGTGGCCGGAGCGGCGCGCGCAGCCGTGCATCGGCGACCACGGGGCCTCCTGCAAGCGCCGCGCGGGCGCCGGCCAAGGCCGACTCGCCCGCCTCGATGAAGGCGATCATCTCGCCCTCGAAGGCGCAGTCGACGACCGCCCCGTCTCGCAGCGCGCCGACGCGCGCGGCGGTGCCCTCGCCTCGGTCGTAGGTCACGAGCCTCATCGTCTCTCCTCGCTGGTGCGTGCCGCGTGCAGGACCGCGTCCTCGATCCGGGGATAGCACCCGCAGCGGCAGATGTTGCCGTTGAGGTGCTCGCGGACCTGCGCTCGCGTCGGACTCGGGTTCTCCGCGAGCAGGTGCCTCGCGGTCAGGATCATGCCCGGCGTGCAGAAGCCGCACTGGAACGCGACGAGCTCGTCGAAGGACCGCTGCACGACGTCGTCGACGAGGCCCTCGACGGTCTCGATCGCGCAGCCCCGCGCGAGCTCTGCGAGCAGCAGGCAGCTCGAGACGGGCTCGCCGTCCAGCAGCACCGTGCAGGCGCCGCAGGCACCGACGCCGCAGGACAGGCGGACCGAGCGCGCGCCCGCGCGCCTGAGCACGTCGAGCAGCATCTCGTCGCTCGCGGCCGCGAGCTCGCAGGGCCGGCCGTTGAGCGTGACCTCGATGCTCATGCCCCGCTCCGGTCGAGCGCATCGAGCACGCGCTCGGGGTGGATCGGCAGGTGCGACTGCGCCAGCCCGAGCGCTCGCAGGGCATTCCCCGTGGCCGCCGGCACGAGCGGCAGGGCGGTCTCGCCGAGACCGTGGATCTCGGCGCCGGGCAGCTCGTGCAGCGTGGCCGCGAACGCCGGAACGTCGCGGAACGCCGGCACCTGGTAGTCGCCCATGTTCGCGTTCGTGACCTGGCCGTCGGAGAACTCGATCGACTCGTAGAGCGCCGAGCCGATGCCCATCACGACCGAGCCGTCGTTCTGCAGCGCCGCGCGCGATGCGTCGACGACGCGCCCCGCGTAGACCGCCGCAGCGAGGCCGACGATCTCGACGACGCCCGTCTCGCGGTCGACCGCGACGCGCACGGCGCCGGCGCCCTGGTGCCAGTGCGCGGAGGCGATGCCCTGGCCGCTGTCGGGGTCGAGGCCGCCCTCGATCACGTGCTCGCCCTCGCCGGAGAGCGCCGGCAGCGACGCGAGGGGACGCCGTGAGGCGGGCGTCCCGACGATCTCGATGCCGCCGTCGGCGGTGAAGCGGAGGTCGCCGGGCGCGGCCTCGAGCTCGTCGGCGAGCGCGCGGCGGAGCGCCTCGGCGGCCTCGCCGAGAGCGCCGGCCATCATGTGGGTCGAGCGGCTCGAGGTCGTGCGCGTGTCGAATGGCGTCACGTCGGTGTCGATCTCGGCCAGCGTGACGAGCCGCGGGTCGGCGCCGAGCGCCTCGGCCGCGAGCTTCGGCAGCACGGTGGTGGGACCCTGGCCGATCTCGGCGGTGGCCGCGTGCACGGTCAGCCGGCCATCCGCGAGCTCGATGCGGGCGCCGGCGCGGCTCGGCGTCTGCATGCCCTTCATCAGGGCGCAGAGCCCGACGCCGGCTCGGCTGCGATCCCACTCGATCTCGCGCGCCACGGCCTCGAGGCACTCGGCGACGTGGAAGTCGTGCATCAGCTCGCCGGTGGCGAAGCGATCGCCGTCGCGCAGCACGTTCTGCAGGCGCAGCTCGAGGGGATCGATCGCGAGCCTCTCGGCCAGCATGTCGACGCACTGCTCGGACGCCCAGGCCGCCTGCGTCGCGGCATAGCCGCGGAAGGCCCCGTTGCTCGGCCGGTTCGTGTAGACGCAGTCGGCGTCGATCTCGACGTGATCGAAGCGGTACGGGCCGACGGCCGCCCAGGCGCCCTTGGCCGCCACGTTCGGGCCGGTGTCGGCGTAGGCGCCCGTGTCCCACCATGACCACACGCGGCGCGCCACGAAGCGCCCGTCGCGCGTCGCTCCGAGGCGCACGCGCGATCTCGTCGGGTGCCGGTTGAGCGTGAGGAACAGCTCGTCGCGCGCCAGCACGAGCTTGACCGGCCGCTGCGCGGCACGCGCCAGGGCGGCCGCGATCGCCTCGATGCGCGTGAACGTCTTGGCGCCGAACGACCCGCCCATCGGCGGAGCGATCACGCGCACGTCGGCCTCGGCGAGGCCGAACGCGGTCGCGAGCTCGCGCCGCAGGTTGAAGGGCGTCTGCGTGCCCGTCCAGACCGTCAGGCGCCCGCCAGCCCACTCGGCGAGGCAGGCGTGCGGCTCCATCGGCGCGTGCTGGGCGGATGCGGTCGTCCACTCGCCCTCGACGACCACGTCGGCCTCGTCGAATCCCGCCTCGCCGCGTCCGTGGATCAGCCGCGAGCGATGCGACACGTTGGTGCCGTCGATCGGGCGCATGCCGCTCCACGCGCCTCGACGCGAGGCGACCTCGCAGACGTCGTGCACGACCGGCGCGTCGGCGGCGAGCGCGGCCTCCAGATCGGTCGCGGCGGGGAGATCGCTCCACTCCACCGCGACGGCGCGGGCGAGACGCTCGGCCAGCCGCGGATCGGGCGCCGCGACGGCCGCGATCGGGTCGCCGACGTAACGCGCCGTCTCTGCCAGCACGGGCGTGTCGGGGACGAGGCAGCCGTAGGGGCGGCAGTCCGCCACGTCGGCGGCCGTGATCAGCACGCAGCCCTCGGGGATGCCGCCCGGCAGCTCGATCCGGGTGATCTGCGCGTGTGCCGCGAGCGAGCGCACGATCTTCGCGTGCAGCATGTTCGGGCGCTCGACGTCTTGGCTGTAGCGGATCGCCCCGGTCACGCGCTCGTTCACGCGATCGCCTCGAGCCCTCGCCGCACGAGCGTGCGCGTGACGCGACGGCGATAGCCGGCAGATCCGCGCAGATCATCGAGCGCCTCGAGGCGCTCGGCGTAGCCGCCCGCGATCTCGTCGCACAGCTCGGGCGTCAGCTCGCGGCCGTCGGCGAGCGCGCAGAGCTCGGGGAAGACCTGCGGCCGGTCGGAGGCGGCGCCGATCACGACCCGCAGGCCCGCGCGACGGACGACGGCGACGCCCACGCAGGGCCGGTCCTCGCTGCCGCGCGAGCGGAACTTCAGGTAGGCCGCGCGCTCGGGCCGGGGGATCTCGACCCGCACGAGCAGCTCGTCGTGCTCGATCGCGGTCTCGTAGTGCCCGAGGATCAGCTGCTCGATCGAGAGGCGACGCTCGCCGCGCGACGAGGCGAGCACGACGACGGCGCCGAGGGCGCAGAGCATCGCGGGCGGGTCCGAGGCGTAGTCGGCATCCGCGAGCACGCCGCCGACGGTCGCGACGCTGCGGATCCGCACGTTCGCGACCAGCGCGAAGGTGTCGGCGAGCGCCTCGAAGCCTCCCTGGCGCACCGCGACGGATCGCTCGACGGCGCGGTGGGTCTCGAGCGCACCGATCCGCAGCACGTCGCCATCGACCTCGAGCCCTCGCAGCTCGGCGATCCCGCCGAGCGCGATCAACGCCTCGGGCGGATCGATCAGCCCGGTCGAGAGCAGCACGCCGAGATAGGTGCCGCCGGCGATCGCGAGGGCGTCGTCACCCAGCTCGGCCTTCAGCGCGAGCGCGTCGGCGAGCGAGGCCGGACGGTGCCAGACGGTCCCGCTCACGCGATCTCGCACTCGGCCAGCGTGCGCTCGTAGAGCTCGCGGCCGCGCTCGCGGGCGAGCGGGACCTGGATGCGATCCCACATCGAGCGGACCTTCGCGAGCCCTCCCTCGCGCGTCGTCGTGCCGTCCGCGATCCAGGCCCGCACGAGCGGTCCCATCGTCTCGATGAACGAGAGCGAGTCGGCCGCCTGGATCAGGTCGGCGTCGGGCCACCCGCCCCGCTCGTGCACCGCGACGAGCGCGACGGCGTCTGCCGTGAACGCCGCCTCGGCAGCGTGCTCGCGCAGCCACACCGTGAGCAGCCGTGCAGAGCGCCCCTGGTGATAGTCGACGTACGGCTCGAGCTGCCAGTCACGGCCGGAGAGGAAGGGCGAGTCGGGATCGGGATAGGCGCGCTCGATGTCGTGCAGGAGCGCCGCGATCCGCATCGCGGGCCGCCTCCCCGGCGCGATCTCGTCGAGCCAGTCCAGCGTGCGAACGAGGTGCGCGGTGTGCGGATGGACCTCGCGCGCGAAGCGCAGCGCCTGCGCCTCGAGCTCGTCGCTCACAGCGTCGTCACCGGTCGCGACTGCAGCACGAAGAGCGTCCCGCCCGCGATCGCCCACTCGATGTCCTGCGGACACCCTTGCTCGAGCTCGAGCCTCCGGCCGAGCTCGGCGAGCCGGCCGAGATCGTCCTCCGAGAGGGTGGCCCGCCCGCCCTGCTCGGGCGAGAGCGGCCGCTCCTCGGTCCCGCCTGCAGGCAGCCCGACGAGCGCGTAGGGCTGCACCGCCAGCCGGGATCGCTTCAGCTGGCCGTCGCGCGCGATCACGAAGTTGTCAGGCGTGACCGCGCCGGAGACGGCGCTCTCGCCGAGCCCGAAGACCGCCTCGACGACCATCCGATCGCGCCTGCGCTGCACCGGATCGACCGTGAAGAGGATGCCGGCGACCTCCGGCTCGACCATCCGCTGCACGACGACCGCCATCTCGAGGTCGTCGAGCGAGCCCCGCTGGGACCGATAGAAGAGCGCTCGCTCGCTGAAGAACGAGGCCCAGCAATCACGCACCCGGCGTGCGACGTCGGCATCGCCGCGCACGTGCAGGTAGGTCTCCTGCTGGCCGGCGAAGCTCGCCTCGTCGGAGTCCTCGGCGACGGCCGAGGAGCGCACCGCGACGGACGGGTCCCCGGAGCCGAGCGCGGCATACGCGTCTGCGATCTCGGGCAGCGGCAGGCGCTCGACGATCGCCTGCGCGCGCGCGTGATCGGGCAGCGCCGCGCGCAGCTCGTCGCGCACCCCGCTCTCATCGAGCGCCGACGAGAGCGCCTCCGCGAGCACGACGAAGCCGGGCGGCACGGCCAGGCCGCTCGCCGCCATGCGGGCGAGCGACGACCCCTTGCCTCCGGCGCGCGCGACGTCGAGCGCGCGCTCGTCCTCGAACACCGCGAGCACGTCCGATCAGTCCTCGACGATCGCGACCGCGCGGACCGGCGCCGCCGTCGTCGCGCACCACTTGACCGGCAGCACGCTCAGCAGGAAGTCCTTCTGGCGGCCGACCGCGCCGAGGTTCATCAGGTTCTCGAGGTGCCAGTACTCCTCGTCCCACATCACGCGATGCGCCTCCCAGAACTGCTTGCGCTCGAACATCGCCCAGACCGGCGGGTCGTAGGTGATCGCATCGCAGCCCATCAGGCGCACGCCCTGCGAGATCAGATAGCGCACGGCCTCGGCGGTCATGCCGGGATGGTCGGTGCGGTAGCGCTCCTCGGTGTTGTACTCGCCGGCGCCGGTCCAGTTGAGCACGATGTCGCGGTCCTTCAGCTGGACCTCGATGCGATCGAGCTCGCGGCGCACGTCATCGGCGGTGATGCCGTAGCCGCTCTCGAGCCCGCGGAAGTCGAGGATCACGCCGTCCGAGTAGCACCACTCGAGCGGGATCGTCTCGGGCCCGCCGGCCGTCGGCACGATGTGCTTGCGGGCATCGAGGTGCGTGCCCACGTGGTCGTTCTGCACGATCAGATAGCTGCCCGTGAGCGACGACACGCCGTGCGCCGCCGCGCCGATCCGCTCGGCGAACTGCTCGTGCGACTCGTAAACGCAGATCGCCGGCGGCGGCACGCGCGGGAACGTGAGCATGTCGGGGTGCACGGGCATGGACAGGTCGACGATGCGGCGTGCCATTCAGGGCTCCTCTGAGAGCAGGTCGGCGGCTTGGATCAGGTGGTCGTGCATCACGCGCGCGGCAGCCTCGGGATCGCCGGCGCGCAGCGCTTCGAGGATCGGGCGGTGGCGCTGGGCGAGCTCCTCGAGGTTCGCGTCGGGCTGCACCGAGGTCAGGTAGGTCCGCGCGAACGGCTCGAGCAGCGACCACAGTCGCTCGAGCGTCGCGTTGTTCGCGGCGCGCACGATCGTGCCGTGGAAGCCGGCGTTGGCGTGCGCCTGCGCGAGCGGGTCGCGCGCTCGCGCGGCCTCGACCATCTGCGCGAGCAGGTCCTCGAGCTGTGCGAGCTCGGCGGGCGTGATCGCCGCCGCCGCGAGGCGCGCCGCGACCGCCTCGAGCGCGGCGCGAACCGGGAAGGCCTCACGCAGCTCCGCCGCGGAGACCCGCCGCACGCTGCAGCCGCGATGCGGCTCGTGGACCACGAGCCCGAGCTGCTCGAGGTCGCGCAGCGCCTCGCGCACCGGAGCCTGGCTGACGCCGAGCTCGCGGGCGATCGCGGTCTCGACCAGGCGTTCCCCGGGCGCGTACTCGCCACGCGCGAGACGCTCGAGCAGCAGGTCCTTGACCTGATCGCGCAGCGCGGGACGGCTGACCAGGGTGTCGTTCATTCGAGCACGTCCACGATTCCCGTGGCTCCGTTGACGCGCACGCGCTGGCCAGTGCGGATGCGCTGCGTGGCGTTGGACGTGCCGACCACGGCCGGCAGCGAGAACTCGCGCGCGACGACCGCGGGGTGCGCCGCCATCCCGCCCGCGTCGGTGACGAGGCCGCCGATCTTCGTGAAGAGCACGACCCAGGCGGGGTTCGTCATGCGGCAGACGAGCACCTCGCCGGGCTGCACGAGGTCGAACTCGTCGAGCGACTCGACGACCCGCGCGGTGCCCTCGACGATCCCCGCCGACGCCGCGAGCCCGACGATCTGGTCGGTCGACTGGGAGCGCGGCCGGTGGAACTTCTCGGGAAAGCCCCAGAGCGTCAGATAGGGGAACGCGAGCGCGTCCTCGGTCGCCGTGCCGATCCAGTCGGGCGCGCGCACCTCGAACGCCGCCTCGCGGGCGTCACGCCGGTCGCCGACGATCGCCCGCGCGTCGAGCGCCGACGGATCGCCGAGCACCGGTCGCAGCTCGTTGTAACGCAGGAACATCACGTCCTCGGCGTCGTCCAGGACGCCCGCGGCGGCGAGCTTCTTGCCGATCGCGATCAGCACGAGCCGCAGACGCGCGTTCGTGCCCTGGTCGATGAAGAAGTGGTGGTCGGGGGTGAGCGGGTTGAGCCCGAGCGAGAGATCGAGCGCACCCTGCAGGCGATCGCGCTCGTCGCCGGCCGGCACCCCGTCCATCAGCTCGGCGACCGCCGAATCGAGATCGGCCTGCACTGCGGCGAGGGTCGCGGGATAGTCATAGTCGCTGTCGACGTAGCCGCGCACCGCCTCGATGATCGGCGCGGGCTGCTCGAACCAGGTCGGATAGACGAACTCGTGCGACCAGATCGCCTTGCGGCCGAACTCCGCGCGGTAGGGATCGAGCGAGTCGGCGACGAAGCGCCGGCCGCGCTCGCTCGCCCCGAGCGCCGCGAGCACGCCGCTCGCGTTCTCGGCGGCGAAGGCCGCGCGCAGCTCGGCATCGGCCTTGACCTCGTTCTTCATCTGCCAGAGCGCCTCGATCGAATCCCAGTTGCGGTCTTCGACCGAGCTCTGCAGCCGCCCCGCGAGGGCCGGATCGAGATCTGCGCGGACCTCGGCGATCGCGCCGTTCAGGGCCATCGTCGCGGAGAACTGCGAGAAGTTGATCATCCAGTGGATCTTCCAGTGCCGGTCGTGGATGTCGATCGCATCCTCGAGCAGCACGGCCAGCGAGACGAGATCGGCGGCCTCGGTGTCGAAGCCGTCGAGATAGGCGAAGTTCCGCTCGATCTCGGGCCGCAGGCGGTCTCGCCACCAGTCCATGAAGCTCACGGCGTAGTGCGGCAGCACCGAGCCGAGGTAGGCGCCGATGCGCCCGGCGTAGGCCTCCTCGTCGGGCACGCGGGGGACGTAGCGGCTGTCGTACTCGCCCGCCTCGACGCGCACGGACGGGTCGGCCGGGATCGCGGCGGTGTAGAGGTAGCCGTTGACCTCCTTGGCGATCCAGTCGGCTGCGAACGGCACGCCGAAGCGGCGGAACATGTGATCGCAGGTCAGCCACCAGCCGCCGATGTCGAAGAACATCGGCGAGAGCGGGTTCGGGCAGTGCAGGTCGTCGAGGACCCAGAAGAGCTCCTGCTCGCCATCCCGCCAGGCGATCGGGAACGCGTCATCTCCGTGGAAGACGCCGAGGGGTTCGGATGCCATGCGATGCTCCTGTCGTAGCCTGACCCGCGCTCGCGAATCATCGATGATCGATGATCGATTTGCAAGGCGCATCGTCGTGACTCAGTCATGGCGCGCTGCGTAACTTAAGAAAGAGGCTCTTATCTTTAGTAGTGTTCCATGAACCAACGCTGCTTTAAGTAAGAGCCTCTGTCGGTAGCTGAAGAAGATGCGACCAGAGACATCATCCGAGCGAGCCGGCCGGGTCCTGCAAGAGCAAGGCGGGAACGAGCCATTCTGGGCGTTTCACCCCGCCCCGCTTCCCCCGCAACCGAG
>JANLRV010000111.1:0-5660 GCA_031361905.1 Actinomycetes bacterium | reverse complement strand
CCGGCATCCTCACCCCCGAGCTGCTCTGCCCCGACCGCCGCGACAACGTGCTCTCGCTGTACCTCTCGACGGCGCTCGACCGCCGCTCGTACGTCACCGGAAAGATCCTCGCCGCGATCGTGCCGCTGCTGGGCGTCACGCTCGCGCCGGTGCTGCTCCTGTTCGTCGGCAACACGATCTTCGCCGAGCACGCGCTCGTCTACCTCGGAGACCACCTGCTCGACCTCGGCCGGATCCTCGCGGCCGGCCTGCTGCTCGCGACCTACTACTCGCTGCTCGGGCTCGCGATCGCATCGCTGACGACGCGCCGCGCCTTCGCGCTCGGCGCGTTCGCCGGAGCCTGCCTGATCTCGACCGCGATCAGCGGCGCGCTCGTGTTCGGTCTCGGGCTCAACCGACACCTCCAGCTGCTCGGCCTCGCGCGCATCCCGCTGGTCGCGACGCGCTCGCTCTATTCCGGCGGCGGGGACGGTCGCGAGACCGCCCTCTCGAGCGGCTGGCGGTGGCTCGCGGCCGGCATCGTGATGGTGCTCTCGCTCGCCATCCTCGCGCGGCGCTACTCGCGGGAGCAGCCGTGACCGACACCGTCTCGTTCACCGGCATCTCGAAGTGGTACGGCGATACCGTGGCGCTCTCCGACGTGTCGTTCTCGATTGGTGCGGGCGTGACCGGGCTGCTCGGGCACAACGGCGCGGGGAAGTCGACCGCGCTCAAGCTCTGCGGCGGCTTCGCGCGCCCGAGCGCCGGCGAGGTGCGCGTGCTCGGCCTCGACCCGAAGACGCAGCCCGAGCTGTTCGAGCGTATCGGACTCGTCGTCGACTCGGACGGTCTCTGGCCGTTCCTCACCGCGCGCGAGCTGGTCTCGACGATGGCACAGCTCCGCAACGTGCGCGACCCCGAGGCCGCGGCGGCTCGCGCGCTCGAGACGGTGGACCTCGTGGACGCTGCCGATCGCCCCGTCCGCGGGTTCTCGAAGGGCATGCGGCAGCGGGTCAAGCTCGCCCAGGCGCTCGCACACGACCCCGAGGTGCTGCTGCTCGACGAGCCGCTGAACGGGCTCGACCCGGTACAGCGCCGCCTGATCGTGGAGCTGATCCGCGCGCTCGGCTCGGAGGGTCGCACCGTGCTCGTCAGCTCGCACGTGCTGCACGAGGTCGAGCGGATGGCGCCGCGCGTCGTCGTGCTCGTCAACGGCAAGCTGGTGGCGATCGGCGAGACGGCCGGCCTGCGGGAGCTGATCCGCGACCGGCCCCGGACCGTCCGCATCACGAGCCCCACGGCCGTGCGAGAGCTCGCCCGCGCGCTCGTCGGCGAGGGGCTCGCGAGCGGCGTGCGAATGGTCGACGACGGGCTCGTCGTCGAGACGGACGACGTCGACGCGCTCGGCCGCCGCCTTCCCCGGCTCGCGCGCTCGGCCGGGGCGACGCTCGAGCGCGTGGAGCCCCTGGGGGACGACCTGGAGAGCGTCTACTCGTACCTGACGGCCCACGCGCGCGGCAGGGGGCGGGCATGAGCACCGTCGTTTTGCGGCTCGCGCTGCGGCGCCTGCTGTATCGCCGGCGCACGATCCTGCTGGTGCTCGCGGGCCTTCTGCCGACGCTCGTCGCGCTGCTCTACCGGCTCGAGACGCCACCGCCCGAGTCGGGCTTCGAGGACGTGATGGGCCAGATCTTCCTGCCCTACGTGCTGCCATTTGTCGCGCTCGTGATCGGTGCGAGCGCGATCGGCGAGGAGCGCGATGACGGCACGATCCTGTACCTCGCCTCGACCCCGCTTCGGCGGCTCGCGATCGTGCTGCCGCTGCTCGCCGCCGCAGCGCTCACGACGCTCGTGATCTGCGTGCCCGGATTCGTCGGCTGCCTCGTGCTCGCGCCCGGCACGAACGGCATCTCGACCGCCGCCTGGGGACTCGCAGCCGTCGCAGGGGCCGCCCTGGCGTACACCGGCCTGTTCGGCTGGCTCTCGCTTCGAGCGCCCCGGCCGGTCGTGCTCGGGATGCTCTACATCGTGATCTGGGAGGGCTCGATCACGGCCTTCGCCCCGTCGGCACGCTGGCTCTCGGTGCAGTCGTACGCCCGGGCGACGATCGCCGGCGGCCTGCCGGGAGGCAAGACCACGCTGAACGCACCCGATCTCGCTCCGATTCTCGCGCTCTGCGTGCTCGCAGCGGGCACCGCGATCTGGCTGCTTCTGACCGCACGCCGATTCAACCGAGTGGAGCTTCCATGACCGTCGACGAGCTGCGCGCCTGCTTCCCGGTGCTGCGCGAGCGCGCGTACCTGTTCTCGGGCGGGCTGTCCCCGCTCGCCGAGCCGGTACGGACCGCGCACGAGGCGATGCTCCGACGCTGGCAAGACGATCCCGCTGAGCTGTACGCCACGCTCGGAGAGCCCTGGCAGGCCGGCCGAGCCGCGTTTGCGGCGGTGCTCGGCGCGCACGCCGATGAGATCGCGCTGACCGACGGGACGTCGCGCGGCTCGAACCTGGCCGTGCAGATGCTCGACGTGAAGCCGGGCGAGAATGTCGTCGTCGACGACTCGACCTACTGGTCGAGCGCGGTGCCGTGGCGGCTCCGCGCACGCGCCGGCACCGAGCTGCGCCGGGTGCGCGCGCGAGCGGACTCGTGCGTGCACGTCGACGACCTCGCCAAGGCGATCGACGACCGCACGGCGGTCGTCTCGATCACGCACGTCTCGTTCCGCACGGGCGTGCGGCACGATCTCGCCGCGATCGCCGAGCTGGCCCACGCCCATGGCGCCCTGCTCGTCGTCGACCTCGCGCAGGCCGCGGGCGCGCTCGCGCTCGACCTGCCGGCGCTCGGCGTCGACATTGCCTCGGGCCTCGCCATGAAGTGGCTCCTCGGCAGCCCGGGCGTCGGCTTCCTGTTCGTGCGGCGGGGGCTGATCGAACGGCTCGAGCCGGCGCAGGTCGGCTACGTCAGCCTGGCGAACCTCTGGGACGACGACGTCTACGACGCGCCACGCTTCCACGACACGGCGGCGCGATTCGAGCTCGCGATCCCCGACCTCGCCGCGGTGGCGGCCTCGACGGCGGGCATTCGCCTGCTGCTCGAGACCGGCATGGAGACCGTCGAGGAGCGCGTGCTCGATCTGTCGGGGCGCTGTCTCGACGGCCTGCGCTCGCGCGGCGCGACGCCGTTCACGCCCGACGCGCCTGCGCAGCGGGCGGGCGTCGTGGCAGTCCCCGTCGCCGACGCCGCCCCGATCGTGGCCGGCTTGCGAGCGCGTGGCGTCGACGTCTGGTGCAACCCGGCCGGCACGCTCCTGCGCATCGATCCGCACGCGTTCAACACGAGCGACGACGTCGATCGCGCGCTCGCAGGGCTCGCTGAGATCGCGGCTGAGGCCGGGCGCTCCGTCCTGGAACGCCCCGCCTCAGCCTGTTAACCGAGCAGGCGCGCGAGCCCGGGCGAGACGTAGCCCAAGCCCTGGCCTGAGCCGATGCCGCGGTTCGTCACCTCGGGCGGCGTGACCTGCTGCGTGCAGACCGTGCCGCGTCTCGGCACCTTGCGCTTCAGCAGGAAATCGATCACGGTCAGGTCGATGCAGTTCGAGTTGCCCCCGAACGCCGTGTGCCCGTCGCCCCGCATCGTCAGCAGGACCGCGTTCCCGAGCTCCTTCGTCATCGCCTGCGCATCCCGGTACGGCGTCGCGGGATCGTGCGTCGTGCCGACGACGAGGATCGGCACCTTGTTCGCGGACGAGTAGGTCCACGGGCCGGTGTAGCGATCGTTCGCGACGGCCGGCCAGACCGCGCAGTTGTACTCGGCCTGCCAGAAGTTCGAGCCGAAGCGCTTCGAGATGCGCTTCGCGACCCGGTAGAAGTTGTCGTACTCGGCGATCTCGCGCGGGTACGTGCGATCGATGCAGCTGATCGAGTTGTAGGCCGGTCCCGAGTTGTCGTAGTGGCCCTTGTCGTCGCGACCGGTGTAGCTGTCGGCGAGCAGCTGCAGCCGGCTGCCGTCGCCCTCGACGGCATCTTGCAGCGCCTCTCCGAGGAACGGCCAGTAGCTGCGGCTGTACATCGCGGTGATCGAGCCATTCTGCGCGACGGCCGCGGTGACCTTGCGCTTGCTGTCTCGGAAGGAGGAGAGCGGCGTGCGCTGCAGGCGCCGGATCAGCGCGTCGAACGCCTGCGCGGGATGGCCGTGACCGAACCTGCACTCGGTCACGCAGTAGGCGAAGAACCGCTTGGCCGCCCGGTCGAACGCCAGCTCCTGGCCGAGGTCGGCCTCGAAGGAGCGGTTCGCGTAGGCGTCGGGATTGACCGCGCCGTCGAGCACGGCGGCACGGATCGAGTGCGGGAAGAGCGCGGCATAGGTCGCGCCCAGGTAGGTCCCGTACGAGAAGCCGAGGTACGTAAGCCGCGGCTCACCGATCGCCTGCCGCACGAGATCCATGTCACGGGCGGTGTTCTTCGTGCTGAGGTACGGCAGAAGCGAGCCGCTCTTCGCCTGGCAGGCCGCGTCGTACGCGGTCGCATCGGCGACCGTCGAGTCACGCGCGGAGAGATCGGGGAACGGCTTCTGCTTCGCGAACGAGGCATCGAGCTGCGCGTCGTCGAGGCACGAGACCGGAGCGCTCTCGCCGACGCCGCGCGGATCGAAGCCGACGAGGTCATAGCGCACGTTGAGGTCGCTGAAGCCCGGCTGGTCGGCGACGCCGCGGATGAAGTCGAGCACGCCGCCGCCCGGTCCGCCGGGGTTCATGAAGATCGCGCCGAGCCGCCTCTGCTTGAGCAGCGCCGGCTTGCGGATCACGGAGAGCGTGAGCTTCGCTCCCGTCGCATCGGCGTAGTCCTTCGGCACCTCGAGCTTCGCGCACTCGAACGGATCGAGCTTGCCGGACGAGCAGGGTGCCCACACGATCGGGCTGACCGAGGGCTGCACGAGCGGCGCGGGATCCGTCGTCGCGCGCGCCGCGAGCGGTCGGGCCATCGCGTCCGTCGTCGTCACCCCGAGCGCTCCAAGCGTCACTGCAAGCGTGACGACGCCGCGAACTCTCATCCGATCCCCCCGCAGGTTGTGTTCCTTCACCCTACCCCCTCAGGATCGGCGTCACGTCACGCATTCGGGGGGAGCGGTGCCAGCCGGCACCGCTCCCCCTAGCTCGTTAGCGCACGGGAACCTGCAGCCCGGCCAGCTCGTAGGCCTCGTCGGTCGGCAGCTCCTCGTCACGGTCACGCCAGCGGAAGCCGTGTCCGGCCTTGTTCTGGCCGATGATGTAGCCGGCGATCGCGGCGACGAGCACCGCGAGCGAGACGAGCAAGGCCCGGTTGAAGTACCCGTCGGAGTTCCCCGCGGGGTCGTAGAGATAGCCGGTCCACTCCATGTAGCTCGTGCCCACGACGACGGCCACGATGTTGATCGCAAGACACGCCACCGCGACCACGATCCAGATCGGCCCGAGCCGCAGCGGACGCGGCCACGACGGCCGGTCGCGTCGCAGGAGCAGGAAGCCCGAGAGCGCGAGGATGTGTGCGATGAAGTAGCCGATGTTTCCCGCCACGAGCACGAAGAAGATGCTCGGGAAGCAGAACAACAGGCCGACGTTCATCAGCATGTCGACCGTCATCGCGCGATTCGGCACGTGGTGCGAGTTGAGCTTGCCGAGCCACGGGAGCGTGAGCCCGTCCTTGGC
>JANLRV010000095.1:0-7089 GCA_031361905.1 Actinomycetes bacterium | reverse complement strand
GCGCGGTTCGCGAGGCCCGTCAGCGAGTCGTGGAACGAGCGGCGAGCGAGCTCGTGCTCGAATGCGCGCCGCTCGGTCACATCGCGGGCCATGCCCTGCAGCCCGACCGCGCTGCCTTGCTCGATCACACGGGCGGTCGAGAACTCGAGCGTGACCGCGCGCCCGTCGGCGGCCAGCAGCGCCGCCTCGAAGCGCGACTCGTCCTCGTCGTCTGTCAGCGCCAGCGCGATCTGCTCGGCGACGATCTCGGCCGCGCCGGGCACCGCGAGATCGACCAGGCGCGTGCCGATCAGCTGCTCGCGCCGGCGGTCGAGGCTGCGCTCGGCAGCCTGGTTGATCGAGATGATCGTCCCGTGCACGTCGAGCACGAAGACGATGTCGGTCGCGCGCTCGACGAGCTCGCGGTAGCGGCGCTCGCTCGACTGCAGGTCGCTCGAGAGGCCATCGAGCTCGCGGTTCTTGACGGTCAGGCGCGCGACGAGCCCGAGCGCCTCGTCGCGGCGGCGGCGCATCATCTCGATCAGCGCGGCGAAGCCGAGCGCCGTCGCGAGTCCATAGGCGAGCGCGAGCCAGGGCAGCGCTCGCGACACCGCGTTGGACGGCGGCGACTGCGAGCCGACCACGACGCGCGCGTCCATGCCGAAGATGCGCACCGCGCCCTCTGCGCGGTTCGCACGGATCGGCAGCGTCGATGTCGTGCTCGCGAACAGCGCCGAGCGCGTCTCGGCGCCTCCCAGGTAGACCGCGACGTCGATGCCGCCGATCGCCGATGCGTCCCGGTGGAGCGCCGCCGCGAGATCGATCTCGCCGTAGACCGCGACGTCCGACCGCACGGTCGATCCGGGTGCGATGAGGGCGATCGTGGCGCCGTCGGCGGATCGCCCGAGCACGCGGATCCGCGGATCCTGCGCGAGCTGCGGACCGAGCTCCGAGAGGCGCGGGAGCAGCCTCGCATAGAGCGTCGGCCGGCGGCCGGCCGTCGTGATCGCATGTGCCTGACCCTGCTCGATCCGGACGAGCGTGAGGTTGCGCAGCGCATTTCGTTGCAGCCGCTCGGCCATCAGCTCACGGAAGCGCTTCGGGTTGCCGTTGCTTGCGTCGGCAACGAGCTTCGCGCTGTCGAGCGTCGAGCCGACCTCGACGGCGATCGAGGTGACGAGCGCACGCGTCTGGTCGAGCCGCTCGCGCACGATCGTGCGGTCGTTGTCGGCGAGATCGCGCCGCGCGACGACGACCCCCGCGGTCGTCAGCAGCAGCACGGCGAGGAAGGCGGAGACGGCCGGAACGAAGCGCGTCAGCTCGCGCAGGCTGGCGCCCGGCCGTGCCGGACCTTCGCGGAGCTCGTGCTGCACGGCTCCCCTTTCACCGGCAGAAGCTGGAAACCTGCACATCCGACGATTGCACGCTCGACGACCGCGGGTTCCGCGGCGCGGAACGCGTCGTCGCCCACGGGAGCGCGAACGGAGAAATGCCTGCATGCAATGGTACCCTCGACGCGATGCCGGTCCCCGTCGATCTCCTGCGCCAAGCCATCGGCGACGAGCACGTGCTGACGCAGAAGCACGACCTGCTCGCATACTCGACCGACGCGACGCCGCTGCAGCGGGCGATGCCCGAGGCCGTCGTGCTGGCCGGGTCCCGCGAGGACATCATCACCGTCCTCCGCCTCGCGGCTGAGCATCGGTTCCCGGTCACGCCGCGCGCCTCCGGCACGAACCTCTCGGGCGGCGCGGTGCCGCTCCACGGCGGCGTCGTGCTGTCGTGCGCGCGCATGAACCGCCTGCTCGAGATCGACGAGACGAACCTCACCGCGACGGTCGAGCCCGGCTTCCAGAACGCGCTCCTGCAGGCGGCCGTCGCCGAGCGCGGGCTCTTCTATCCGCCCGACCCGGGCTCGCAGTCGATCTCGACGATCGGCGGCAACGTGATGGAGTGCTCGGGCGGCCTGCGCGGGCTGAAATATGGGATCACGCGCGACTACGTGATGGGCATGGAGGCCGTGCTGATCGGAGGCGAGACGATCCGGCTCGGCGGCAAGCTGACGAAGGACGTCGCGGGCTACGACCTCGTGCGCCTGCTCGTCGGCTCCGAGGGCACGCTCGCGGTGCTCACCGAGATCACCGTGAAGCTCTTGCCGATGCCGGCGGCGAAGATGACCGGCGCGGCCTTCTTCGCCGACCTCGAGGCGTCGGCGCGCAGCGTCGGGCGTATCGTCGCCGATCGCATCCTGCCGGCCACGCTGGAGTTCCTCGACCGCACGACCATGCAGGTCGTCGACGAGAGCGCGGGCCTCGGGCTGCCCGACGATGCCGGGGCGATGCTGATCTTCGGGCAGGACGGCGCCGTCGAGGTGGTCGAGCGCGAGACGCGCCGGATGGCCGAGATCTGCCGCGAGGAGGGCGCGATCAGCGTCGAGGTCGCGGCCACGGACGCCGAGGCCGACAAGCTGCTCGCGGCACGGCGCGGCGCGATCCCGGCGCTCGCTCGCCTCGCGCCGACGCTGATCCTCGAGGACGTCACGGTGCCGCGCTCGGAGCTGCCGGCCGTCGTGCGCAAGATCCAGCAGATCGCGCTCGAGGAGGAGCTCTTGATCGCCGTCTTCGGCCACGCCGGCGATGGCAACCTGCATCCCGTCTGCTGCATCGACGACCGCGATCCCGAGCAGGTCGCGCGCGTGCACCGCGCGTTCGACCGCATCTTCGCGACGGCGCTCGAGCACGGCGGCACGATCACGGGCGAGCACGGCGTCGGCATGACGAAGCTCAGCCACCTCGAGGACCGGCTCGGCGCGACGGGCATCGAGCTGCTCCGCGGGATCAAGCGCGCGTTCGATCCCCTCGGCCTGCTCAACCCCGGGAAGGCCGTCCCGTGACCGGGCAGATGTCCGATGCGGCCGTGTTCTCGGAGCCCTCGCGCGGCCTCATCCCCGACGAGCTCTTGCGGACGTGCATCTCCTGCGGCTTCTGCCTCGCGGCGTGCCCGACCTATCAGGACACGCGCCGCGAGGCATCCTCGCCGCGGGGCCGGATCAACCTGATGCGCGCGCTCGAGGGCGGCGCGCTGGACAGCGAGGACGTGCGCGAGGAGCTGTCGTTCTGCCTCGGCTGCCGCGCCTGCGAGACGGTCTGCCCGGCCGGCGTGAAGTACGGCTCGCTGCTCGAGCACGCGCGCGACGCGATCGGGCCGGCGCCGGATCCCAAGCTGCGCGCGCTGCTCTTCACCGTACGCACGCGCCGCCGGACGAGGCTCGCCGGGACCGTGCTGCGCGCCGGCCAGCTGCTTCGCCTGACCAGGGTCGCGCCGACCCGCTCGCTGCGGCAGACGGGCGCGGCCGCGCCCCGGATCGAGCGCGAGCGACGACGGCGGCTCCCGGAGTGGTCGGGGCCGGAGGACGGCGAGCGCGTCGAGCTCTTTCTCGGCTGCGTCGGTCACGTCATGTTCAGCCCGGCGGCGCACGCCACCGCCGAGGTGCTGGCGGCCGCCGGCTATCGCGTCCACGTGCCGCAGGCGCAAGGCTGTTGCGGCGCCCTGCACGGCCACAACGGCAGCCTCGCCGAGGCACGGGAGCTGGCGGCGACGTTCATCGGCTCGTTCGGTCCAGGCGACGCGCCGGTCGTCTCGACGGCCGGCGGCTGCGGTGCCTTCATGGTCGACTACGGCCACGTGCTCTCGACGCCGGAGGGCGCGGCGTTCGGCGCGCGCGTGCGCGACGTGACGACGCTGCTCGCCGGCCGCGAGCTGCCGGTGCGCGACGACCTCCCGGCCCTGCGCGTCGCCTATCAGGACTCGTGCCACCTGCGCAACGGGCAGAAGGTCACGGCCGAGCCGCGCGCGCTCTTGCGCTCGCTGCCCGGCGTCGAGCTCGTCGAGCTGCCGCACGCCGATCGCTGCTGCGGCGCGGCCGGCACCTACGCGCTGATGCGCCCCGAGGACTCGCTGCGGTTCCTGGCCGTGAAGATGGACGAGATCAGCTCGGCCCAGGTCGACGTGATCGCGAGCGGCAACACCGGCTGCCTGCTGCAGTTCCGGCAGGGAGTGCGCCAGGCCGGCCTCGGCGACGTGCGCGTGCTGCACACGATCGAGCTCGTGCGCGAGCGTCTCTCGATCTGACGAGAGACGCCTGCGCCGCCGGAATCACGCCCGGCGCTACCCTGCGGTCATGTCCGCCGTCGCGCCCCGACCGTGCGTCTGCCACCGCCGGCTCGACCGCTGCACCAGCGAGTGCGGCATGGACATGATGGCGACCCCGTTCTTCATGACGTGTCTCAACCTGAAGGGTCGTCGGTGCCTCGTGGTGGGCGCCGGACCGATCGGGCTCGAGAAGATCGAGGGCCTGCTCGCTGCCGATGCCGACGTGCTCGTCGTCGCGCTCGAGACGCTGCCCGAGGTCGACGAGCTGGCGCGCGAAGGCTCGCTCCGTCTCGAACGCCGGGCATACGCGAGCGGCGACCTCGAGGGCGCCTTCCTCGTCTTCGCGGCGACGAGCGACACCGATCTGAACATCCGCGTGTTCGCTGACGCCGAGGCGCGGGCGATGCTCGTCAACGTCGTCGACGTCCCGCCGCTCTGCAACTTCATCATGCCCGCGATCACCCGCAACGGCCCGATCTCGATCGCGATCTCGACGCGCGGCGCGAGCCCCGCGCTCGCGAAGCGCCTCAAGCGCGAGATCGCCGAGCAGTTCGGCGAGCCGTATGCGCGCCTCGCCGAGCTGCTCAACGAGATCCGCGGCTGGGCGAAGGACACGCTGCCGACCTACCAGGACCGCAAGGTCTTCTTCGAGGACCTCGTCAACGGCGAGCCCGACCCGGTCGCCCTGCTGCGGGACGGTCGCGAGGGCGACGTGCGCGCGCTGATCGCAGAGCACATCGCGCGCACCACCGCCCTTGTGGGCTGAGTTCGTCGAGCGCGTCGCGACGCAGCGCTTCGGCGGCTGCTTCTGCATGCTGCGCGACGCCGACCCGGCGCTCGATCGAGCCGACGCCGCGGCGATCCGGCGTGCGAACCTCGCGGCCTATCTGGCGGCGCGCACCGTCTCGCGTCCGCTGCTCGCGATCGGCGAGGCGATGGGCTACAACGGGGGCCGCTTCAGCGGGATCGCGTTCACCGCCGAGCGCACGCTGCTCGGCTGGGGCGAGCCCTACCGCCCGTCGAGCCTGCGGCCCGAGGGGTACGCGGAGCAGTCCGGGACGATCGTCCACGGGCTGCTCGCCGAGTGCGCCGCGGAGCAGCGCGTGCTGCTCTGGAACGCGGTGCCGGCGCACCCGCACCGGCCCGGCGCGCCGCTCACGAACCGCACCCCCAGGGGCGACGAGCTGCGCGCCGGCGGTGCCGTCCTCCGCGAGCTGATCGAGCTGGCGGACCCGCAGGCGATCGTCGCCGTCGGCCGCAGCGCCGAGCGCGCGCTGGCCGAGCTCGGGATCGCCGCGAGCGCGTGCGTGCGCCACCCCGCGAACGGCGGCGCGCCGCGCTTCCGGGCGGGCCTACGCGCCGTGCTCGAGGTGTAGGCGGGCGAGCAGCCCGCGCGTGCGCAGCGTGCGTGCCATCAGGGCGAGCGCCGCCAGGCCGACGAGCGCGTTCGTCACCATCACGGTCGCCTGCGCGCCGACCGAGAACGAGATCAGCGAGGCGTCGCTCGCGACCGAGCCGAGCACGACCACGATCAGCGCCTGCTGGGTCCCGACGCCGCCCGGGGTGAACGGGAGCAGCGTCGAGAGCGAGCCGACGACGAGCACGAGCACGGCGGTCCGCAGCGACGGCGTGATGCCGAAGGCCTCGAGGCTGTACCAGGCAGCAGCGATACGGCAGCACCAGCCCGCAAGCTGGGGCAGAACGACCGCCGCCACGTACGTCTTTGGCGCGTGCATCACCGCGAAGCCCTGCGCGAAGCGGTCGCGCAGTCGCCGGCCGAAGCGCATCGCGCGCGCCTGCAGGATCGAGACCCCCGCCGCGACGAGCGCGGCCAGGATCAGCGCGGAGACGGGATGGTCGACCATCCACGACCACTCGAACGCGGGGAGCTTGGGCAGGTCGGGGACCGCCGGCAGCACGTGCTCGTGCAGCGCGAAGCCGAGCATCACGGTGCCGATCACCGCGTCGACGAGCGTCTCGCAGACGAGCGTCGCGAGCAGCGTCGGGGTCGTCGATCCGACGATGCGCGAGCGGACGAGGTAGATCTTCACGAGGTCGCCACCGCGCGCAGGCGCGATCGCGTTGACTCCGACGCCGGCGAAGTAGGCGCCGGCCGACGAGCGCCAGCGATAGCGGATGTCGGGATAGGCGGCACGCACGATCGTGTGCCAGGCCGCCGAGCGCAAGAGCAGGTTGATCGAGTGGAACGCGAGCGAGATCAGCAGCGGCACGACCGAGACCTCGGCGAGGTGGTCGATGAACACCGAGACAGCGTGGAAGAAGGAATGGACGCTGTTCATCGGGCGATCAAGGGGAGGACGCTCGCCGTGGCGGCGGAGTTAGAACGCGGTGCAGATTCCTGGAAACCTGATGGAACCTCACTCATAGTGTGCGCGATCGATCGCGCGAGCGCGCCCGCTACGACCATCTAGGATGCGCCGGATGTCGACGACGACGCCGATCTGGCACGACGCCGAACGCGCGCGAGCACCGCTCGAGCACGCGCTCGAGACCGACGTCTGCGTGATCGGGGCAGGAGTCGCGGGGCTCTCGATCGCCTGGCACCTGGCGCAGCGGGGGATCGACTGCGCGGTCGTCGAGAAGACGACGGTGGCGGGCGGGGCGAGCGGTCGGAACGGCGGCTTCCTCGTGCCCGGCGGGGCGCTCGGCCATGCCGAGGCGCGCGAGCGATACGGCGAGCGAATCGCGCGGCGCACGATGCAGGCGACGCACGAGGCGCTCGACGCGATCCGCGCGCTGCACGCCGAGGCGGGCATCGCCGACGAGCTGTGCGAGACCGGCTGCCTGCAGGTCTCGTGGGCCGACGGAGAGGTCGAGCAGATGCGCGTGAACCACGCCGTGATGGCCGCCGACGGCTTCCGCACGGAGTGGCTCGACGAGCACGACCTGCCGGAGCTCGTGCGTCGTCCCGGGCGCGTGGGCCTGCTCGAGCCGGAT
>JANLRV010000086.1:0-45057 GCA_031361905.1 Actinomycetes bacterium | reverse complement strand
CAGCGACCTGACGCCCGCTCGCTACATCGAGATGGCGCGCAAGCTCGGCATCAAGACGGCGCACCTCGCATCCGTCTGCCCGATCGTGCTCGGCACCGAGAGCGTCAACCTGCTCGAGCTCACGAACGCATTCTCGACGGTCGCCGACGGCGGCGTCTACCACCCGTGGCGCGTGATCGACAGCGTCACCGACCTGCGCGGCGACAAGGAGGCGTTCCCGCGCAGCTTCCGCGTCCGCTCGACGCGCGTGATCCCGAAGAACATCGCCTACGAGGCCACCGACATCCTGCGCGGCGTGATCACGGGCGGCACCGGCACGAACTCCCAGCTGCCCGACGGGCGCCCCCTGGCCGGCAAGACCGGGACGGGCGAGGAGTACAAGGACGCCGTCTTCTGCGGCTACACGCCGCAGCTGACGACCTGCGTCTGGATCGGCTACAACACGCCGACCACGATGTCGGGGATCGGCGGCTACGGCCACATCTACGGCGGCACGATCCCGGCGGACATCTTCCGCAACTACATGAGCGTGGCGCTCAAGGGCAAACCGCCACTCGACTTCCCCGCGCCCGAGAACCTCATCTTCAAGCCGTTCGAGACGAACACGAGCTTCGGCTACGTGCCGCCGCCCGCGGCGCCGGACAAGCCGAAGAAGAAGAAAAAGAAGAAGGTGCAGCCGGGCACGCCGACCCCGCCGCTGACGCCGATCATCGAGCCGACCCCGCCCGCCGACACGGTGCCGGTCACCCCGCCGCCGGCGCCGACGCCCGACCCGGCGGCAACGACCACGACGCCCTAGCGTCCAGACTCAGACCACTAGCCCGTGGTGGTTGTCTCCGCGAGGGTCGAGGCGGTGCCCGAGTCAGTCGATGCGACGGTCGTGTCGGTCGACTCGGTCGTCGTCTCCGCGGTCGTGTCGGTCTGCTCGGTCGAGCTCACCTCGGTGACGGTCTCCACGGTCGTCTCGACCGTGGGCGCCGTCGGCAGGATCGTGACGGGCACGGACGCTGTCGGCAACGTGACGTCGTTCGAGCCGCCGGGGTGCGTGACCAGGTAGGCCGCACCGAGGCCGGCCGCGGCGACGGCCAGGGCCGCGACGAGGAGGGGGCCCGAGATCGCCGAGAGGCCCCGCAGCGAGCGGGTCGGCGCGATCGAGCCGACGGGCGCGCCGGAGATCACCATGGTCGCGGCCGGTTCGGGCAGCGGCACGCCGAACGCGAGCCCGACGCTGCGCAGGCGGCCCGTCGCAGCGCGCGCCGAGCTCGGGCGACGCGCCGGGTCGTCCGAGAGCATGCTGGCGAGCAGCGTGGTGCCGTCGTGATTGGCGCCGACCTGCGCATCCATCGCCGTGCCGGGAACGTAGGGCGTCGAGTGCAGGAGCATCCAGAGCACCGTGCCGACGCCGTAGATGTCGGACGACTCGGTCGCTCTCGCACCATGGACCGCGAGCTCCGGCGCGAGCGGCGCACCGACGACGGCATGTGGCGGGATTGCGATCACGGGCACATCGCCGGCGCCGACGAGCACGCTCTCCGCGGTCACGGAGCCGTGCACGATGCCGACCTCGTGGAGCGCCGCGAGCGACTCCGCGAGCGAGCCCGCGAAGGCAAGCGCCTCCGGCCCGTCCCACGGCTCCGCCTGCGCGCGCTCGGCGACCGTGGGCAGCGAGTCGTGGTCGTAGGCGATCCAGATGCGCCCATCGGGTCCGTCCGTGCCCCAGGCGATCGCAGCGGCGATCCCCGCATGCCCGAGCCCGGCCACGATCGCAGCCGCGCCGCTCAAGAGCGACGCGTCGGGCGGGGTCGACACGAGGTGAACGAGCGCCGGTGCATCGCGGCTCGCGTCGCGGGTCAGCAACGTGTCCCGGTCGAGCTCGCGCTCGATGTGGAACCGGTCGCCCAGCACTCCCATGATCTCGCTCAGAGCAGTCTCCGACGCTCGACGTGTTCAGCGGGTGAAGCGACCGTCCGCCCGCGGCGTTTATAGCATAGGCAGGTGACGATCCCGCCTCCCTCGCTGACTCTCGACGCCGCTCGCGATCTGCTCTTGCAGCGGCTCGTCCCGCTCGGCGATGAGATCGTCGCGCTCGGCGATCTGCACGGGAGGGTGCTCGCCGCACCGGCCTGCGCCGTCCACGATCTGCCGCCGTTCGACAACTCGGCGATGGACGGCTATGCCGTGCGTGCCGCCGACGCCGGGATCGCCCTCCCCGTCGTGGCGCGGATCTCGGCGGGGGACGATCCCCCGCCGCTCGCGCCCGGAGCTGCGGCGGGCATCGCGACGGGCGCGGTCCTGCCCGACGGCGCCGACGCCGTCGTGCCGGTCGAGCGCTCGCTCGAAGAGGCCGGCGTCGTGCGCTTCGAGGGCGCGGTTCGGGCCGAGGATCACATCCGCCGGCAGGGCGCCGACGTGCGGGCGGGCGACGTGCTGCTGGGCGCCGGCTCGCGTGTCAGCGCGCTCGCGCTCTCGGGCCTCGCGACGAGCGGGCTCGTCGAGGCGCGCTGCGTGCGGCGCCCCCGCATCGTGCTGCTCGTGACCGGAGACGAGCTCGTCCCGCCCGGCACGCCGCTCGAGCGGGGCCAGATCCACGAATCCAACTCGCTCCTGATCGCCGCCCGTTGCCGCCAGCTCGGCCTCGACGTCGTCGCGACCGGGCAGGTGCCCGACACGCTGGAGGAGACGACCGCGCTGTTCGCGGGCGCGCTCGCGCGCGCCGACATCGTCGTCAGCTCGGGCGGCGTCTCGATGGGGCCTCGCGACCACGTCAAGCCCGCGCTCGCGGCCCTCGGCGTCGAGCAGCTGTTCTGGCGGGTCGCGGTGCAGCCCGGTCGTCCGGTCTGGGCGGGCCTGCGCGGCCGCACGCTCGTGATCGGACTGCCCGGCAATCCGCTCTCGGTGCTCGTCGGGCTCGAGCTGCTGCTCCGCCCGGCCGCGAACCTGCTCGCGGGTCTCGAGCACCCGCTGCCGTCGACGCTCGAGCTCGAGCTGGCTGCGCCGTTGCGGCGCGACCTCGAGCGCACGCGCGTCTTGCCGGTGCGCATCGCGGGCCGCCGAGCCGAGCCGCTGCGGGCCGAGGCCTCGCACCAGGTCGCGCGGGCAGTGGCCGCCGACGGGCTCGTGATCGTCTCGCCCGGCGAGGGCGAGCTGCCCGCCGGGTCGACCGTCGAGGTCGTGCCGATCTCCCCTGCTACGTGACTGCGACGGGCTTCGCGCCGGGAAGCGTGATGCTCGCGAGCCGGGCGAAGACGACATATCGCTGGGCTGCGCTGTAGATCGGGTGGCAGGCCGAGAGCACCAGCTCGTCGAAGCCGACGCGCCGCATGATCGACCAGTCGCCGTCGTCGACGATGCGATGGCGCAGCACGCGGTAGGTGAACGTGCCGTACGGCATCGCGAGCGTGATCGGATCGCCGTCGCGGATGCTGTCGATGTGGCGGAACGGCGCCTCGAAGGTCGTCCGGTGGCCTGCGATCCCCGTGGTCTCGCCCATGCCCGGGAAGTCGCCGCGCTCGTAGCGGCCCGGCCCCTTGCTGAGGCTGCCCCAGTAGTCGGTCCCCTCGACGGTGATCGTCGAGAGGCCGATCCGAGGGATGCGGATGCGAGCGATCGGTCGCCCGGTGTGGCCCCGGCTGGTCGCCGCGAATGCCACCGCGAGCGCGTGCGCCCGGGCCTGCACCGCGGCCGGGCTCGGCTTCGCGGGATCCGGATCGCTGATGGGAGCGGGGTTGTGCTGCGCGCCCTGCCATTCGCGGAAGCTGCGATCGAGGCTGCCTCGCATCTCGTGCTGCTCGTACATCGTGTAGGCGCCGGTCACCGGGTCGCGCCAGAAGACGACGAGGGCCGCGTAGACGACCAGCACGAGGCCCGTCACGATCAGCACCGTGCCGAGGCGGCGTGTCAGCGTCTTGATCACGACTCCACCGTACGCGCAGCCGCCGCGACCGCGCCATCCCCCGGTCGGAGCAGCGTGATCGTGGCTCCGGCCAGCAGCGCGAGCGCGAGCAGCGTGCCGATCGGGATCGTCCCGTCGCCGGCCAGCCGCACGACGACCGCCGGAGCGCGGTTGCCGAACCCGGCCGGTCCGGCGAGCAGGCCGACGAGGCCGGCGACGCCGAGCCAGCCCGCCGCGATCGCGACGAGGCGGCCGCCGAGGCCGAGCCGCGCGGCGCGCGGGAGCAAGAGCCAGAGGTGCAGCCCGGGCACGATCAGCACGAGCAGGTAGACGCTCGAGGAGAGCACGCAAAGCGCCGCGAGGAAGAGCGTGATCAGCGCAGCGAGGTAGCACGCCGTGTCCGACTCGCGCCGTCCTCCGAGTCGCGCGCGGTGGCGCGTCAGCAGGAACGCGAGCGTGCCGAGCATCGCCGCGAGCACGATCGCCCAGACGCTGACGCCGCCGTCTGCTCCGCGGAGGAGCGGGGCATCGAAGCGGCCGGGGATCACGCCGCCGGCTCCGAGCAGGCGGATCGTCAGCAGCGCGACGAGCGGGCCGATCGCATGAACGAGCGTCCGGTCGAGCGCCTCGCGCAGCGGCGCACCGCGGCGCGAGGCCCGGGTGACGGCGTCGATCATCGGGACGAGCGGCGGGATCAGCAGCGAGAGCAAGAGCAGCTGCAGCGTCCAGCCGCGCAGCACGCGGTCGTTCGAGACGAGGTACGACGCGCCGAGGCTCGACGGCTGCGGGCCGCTGTCGAAGGCGTATGCGATCCGCTCGACCGCGTCTCCGACGCGCCCGAGGCGATCCTCGTCGAGCGAGGTGTCGCCCGCAGACGAGGCGCGACCGGCAGCGCCGTCGATCGTGACGGCGGCGATCCCGCCCGCGTTCAGCGGCGCCTGCTCTCCGCCTCCCGTGGGCACCACGAGGTTCGCGAGCTGCTCGCCGACGCCGGGCAGCTCGACGCGGGTCGCCGCCGGACCGCCCGCCTCATCGCGCAGCTCGCCCCGCAGTGCCGTCGAGATCGTCTGGATCAGCCCGGACGCGGGAAAGCGGCGGCTGTCGCTCGCGAGCCGCAGCCGCAGGGGGCCCTTCCCTCCGACGCCGCGCAGGACGAGTGCCGCGACCGGACGCAGGCCGGCCGGCGGATGGCGTGCGAGCTCCCGGGCTCCGGCGGCTCCGCTGATCGAGCCGTCCGTCGAGGCGAAGATGAAGGACTTCTCGCTCGTCGTGTTGCGCAGCACCTCGGCGAGCTGCAGCAGCATGCCGGTCGCCGAGGCGTTGTCGTTGAGCCCCGGCCCCGGTGGCAGCGCATCGCGACCCGCCACCAGGAGCAGCGCGTCGCTCGAGCGCCCGCGCCCGGTGACGAGACCGACGACGTTGACGAGCGGGATCGCCGAGCCGTCGAGCGCGAGCCCGTTCGTCCGGCGCTCGACGACGCTCGCCTCGCCGAGCGTCTGGTTCATGCGATCGCGCACGTAGGTCGCGGCGTCGAGGTCGCCGGGCGAGCCCGGCGAGCGGTCGCCGAAGCGGTCGGCCAGCTCGTTCGCGATCGATGCCGCGCGGGTCGCGTCGAAGGTCGGCGGCGTGCTCGCCGGGGGCAGCGGCGAGCCGGTGCGTGCGCCCACCAGCACGACGAGCGCCGGGATGATCACCGCGAGCCAGCCCGCGCGGTAGAGCGACAGCCGGATGATCGGCTCGCTGCGCGGTCCGGGGGCGCCCATCGGGCACCAGCATACGGTCCACGTGGCGGCTCGAAGCGCCCCCGCGCTTCACACAGGGTCAACACTCCCTTGATCGCGGCTACATGCTCCGGGCCTAGACTGTGGGCATGAAGGCGACGATCCTCGTGGTTGACGACGAGGACCCCGTCCAGCGCCTCGTGCGGATCCCGCTCGAGCGCGAGGGCCACCGCGTGCTCGCCGCGATGAGCGGGGAGGAGGCCCTCGAGATCGCGGCGAGCGAGACCCTCGACCTCGTGCTGCTCGACATCATGCTGCCCGGGATCGATGGGATCGAGGTGTGCCGGCAGCTCCGGCAGCGCTCGGCCACGCTGCCGATCATCATGCTGACAGCGCGCGACGACGAGGTCGACAAGGTGCTCGGCCTCGAGATCGGCGCCGACGACTACGTGACGAAGCCGTTCTCGCTGGCTGAGCTGCGCTCTCGCGTGCGCGCAATGCTCCGCCGCGCCCGGCTCGCCTCGACGGAGGCTGCGAGCGGCGTCTCGGACGACGAGGTGCACGAGGCTGGCGGGATCCGGCTCGACATCGCACGCCGCACCGCCGAGTCGAACGGCGAGCCGGTGCAGCTCACCTACGTCGAGTTCGAGATCCTGCGCACGCTGATGCGCTCGCCTGGACGCGTCTACTCGCGCCGTGCGCTGCTGGAGGCGGTCTGGGACTCGGCGGAGTACCGCGAGCAGCGCACGGTCGACGTCCACATCCGGCACCTGCGCGAGAAGCTCGAGGCCGACCCGGCCGAGCCCGTCGCGATCCAGACCGTCCGCGGCGTCGGCTACCGGTTCCAGGGATGAGGATCGGCTCGCTCCGCCCCGGGCGGCTGCGGGTGCGGCTCGCCCTGCTCGTCGCGACGACCGCCCTGCTCGTGCTGGCGGTGCTTGCGGCGCTGATTTTCCCGCAACTGGAGCGTAGCCTCGACCGCTCGCGCATGCAGTCGCTCGCGACTGCGATGGACGTGACGACCACGAAGACCGCGCTCACGGACGGGCTGACGCCGGAGATCGCGAACGGCCGGCTGAGCGAGGCCGGCTACCGCAACCTCCGGCGGATCGCCGATGCGGCGCAGGCGCGCGTGACGCTCTGGTGGGGATCAGGCGACGGGATGCAGTTCGAGGCCGACTCGCTGCTCGGGCACGTCGATGAGCTGCCCACGCACGAGCCCGCCCCGCCTCAGGTCGCGTTCACAGCTGCAACCACGCGCAGCGCCGTGATGACGGTTGGCAATTTCGACGGCCACCCCACGGCGCTCGTCGCGCGCAACCTCAACCCCGGCGGCGCTCCCGCGGTGCTGCTCTTCTCGACCTCGCTCGGCGATGTGCGCGCGCAGGTCAGCTCGGTCGAGCGGCGCTTCCTCGCGGGCGGCGTGCTCGCCTTCCTCGCCGCGCTCGCGATCGGGCTGCTCGCGGCCGAGCCGCTCGCGCGGCGCCTGCAGCGGCTGCGGCGCTCGGCGGATGCGATCTCGCATGGCTCGTTCGGACGCCCGATCGCCGATCGCTCGCGCGACGAGATCGGCGATCTCGCTCGCTCCCTCGAGGACATGCGACAGCGGCTCGAGCAGCTCGAGCAGGCGCGCAGCCAGTTCCTCGCGAACGCGTCGCACGAGCTGCGCACGCCGCTCACCTCGATCGGCGGCTACGTGGAGCTGCTGCAGGAGGGCGAGACGGATGAGCTGCGCCGTGGCGAGTACCTCGCGACCGTTCACGAGCAGGTCCAGCGGCTGACGAGGCTCGCGAACGACCTGCTCGATCTGACGAAGCTCGAGGCGGGAGGCGCGGAGATCCGCCGCGACCGCATCGAGCTCGCCGATCTCGCAGCCGAGGCCGTGCGCGACGCCCAGCCGCTCGCCGAGGCTCGCGGTTCGACGCTGCTCTTGGCTGCCGGCGACGCCGACGCCCCGGCGCTCGGCGACGACCTGCGGGTGCTGCAGATCGTGCGCGGGCTGATCGACAACGCGCTCCGCCACACGCCCTCGGGGACGACCGTCGAGGTCGCCTGCCGACGGACGCCCTGGGGCGCCAGCCTGGCGGTCTCCGACGACGGGCCCGGCATCGCGCCCGAGTTCCTGCCGCGGATCTACGACCGGTTCGCGCGCGGACCCGGCGCGGCGGCTCAGGGCAGCGGTCTCGGCCTCGCGATCGCGCGCGAGCTCGCAGGCCGGATGGGCGGCCGTCTGCAGGTCGAGAGCTCGCCCTCCGGAACCCGCTTCACGCTCGAGCTCGGCTCGTCGGCCGAAGTGACCGTGCGAGCGCCGAAGCGCGGCCGCTTCGCCACCACCTGAGAACTCCATCTAGGGTGAGGCGATGAAGGTCGTCGGCCTGCTGGCGCTCGCGCTCGTCTCGCTCGCCGCGGGGTCGATCGCGACGCTCCTCGTGGTGCGAGAGCGGGACGGGTCCTCCGCGCGCTTCGACGCCGCCTCGATCTACGCGAGCCGCAGCGGATCGGTCGTCACGATCGTCGCGGACGGCTCGACCGGATCCGGCTTCGTGACCGACGCGGCCGCGGGGCTGATCGTGACCGCGTCGCACGTCGTCACCGACTCGTTCTCGGCCGACGATCCCGCCCGCGTGCATCCGCGCACTCCGATCGAGGTGGAGTTCGCCGACGGCTCGGGCGGGCGCGCGACGCTCGTCGGCTACGACCTGTTCTCTGACATCGCGCTGCTGCACGTGACGGGGCCTGTGCCGCCCGCGATCCCGCTCGGCGCCTCAGGGCGCCTGCACGTCGGCGACCCGATCGCGGTGATCGGCAGCCCGATCGGCGAGCGTGGCACGCTCTCGACGGGCGTGGTCTCGCAGCTCGGGCGCTCGCTCGATGCACCCGGCGGCGTCTGCTTCCTGACGACGGGTGCGATCCAGACCGACGCCGCGATCAACGGCGGCAACTCGGGGAGCCCCGTGCTCGACCGCGACGGCAGCGTGATCGGGATGGCGACGCAGCGCGAGCGGCGAGCGGCCGGGATCGCGTTCGCGGTGCCCGTCGACACGCTGCGGCGCTCGATCACGCAGCTCGTGGCCACGGGCAGGGTGCGCTACGCCTGGCTCGGCGTCGACGCGGTCACGCTGACGCCCGGGATCGAGCTCGTCCTGCACACGGGTGCGCAGCGTGGCGCGCTCATTCGCTCGGTCCAGCCCGGCGGCGCGGCAGCGGCGGCCGGCCTGCGTGGCGGGTCGCGGACGATCGAGATCGCGGGCGAGCGCTACACGCCCGGCGGCGATGTGATCACGCAGATCGGCTCGGATCGCGTGCGCTCCTACGCCGATCTCGATCGCGCGATCCAGAGGCGTGCGCCGGGCGACCGCGTGCGCGTGCGCACGCAGCGCACGACCGTCGAGCTCGAGCTGTTCGCACGACCGGCGACAGCCAGGGCCTGTCGCTGAGCCGACGGGTCTCGGATAACGTTGCCTCCTCAGCCAACCGACCGCGCGGGGCGACCGAATGACAGACCACTACCGGATGCCGGGCACGGCGTGAGCGACCCGATCCTGATCGTCGCCGCACTCAACGGCTGGCGAGAGCGCAAGGTCGCGAAGAAGGTGCCGTACACGGCCGCGGAGATCGCCAAGGAGGCGAAGCGCGCCGTCGAGGCGGGCGCCGGCGTGGTGCACGTCCACGCACGCGCCGCCGACGGCACCGCCGTCTTCGACCTCACGCTCGATGCGGTGATCTCGGCGATCCGCGCCGAGGTGGACGTGCCGATCTCGGTGACGACCCAGCGCGGTCGGCAGACGTCGCTCGGCACGATCACGGCGCTCTTCGACGTGCTCCGGGAGGTGCCCGAGCTCGCGACCGTGAACGTCCAGTCGCCCGCGCCCGACTTCCCGGCACATCGCGAGGAGGCGCGCCAGATCCTCGAGGCCTGCGAGAGAGCGGGCGTGCGCCCCGAGCCGGGCATCAACTCGCTCGAGGCGGTCGCCGACGTCGAGGCGCTGTACGGTGACGGGCTGCTCGCCCAGGCGCCCTGGCTGCACCTCGAGCTCGGGGGCCCGGCCGGAAACAGCGAGCACGGCCTCGCCGGCACGCCCCGCAACCTGCTGCGGCTCGTCGACTCGCTCGACGGGACGCTCGGGCAGCTGCGCTGGGTGGCCCATGGCGAGGGCACGGCGAATCCGGCCGTCTGTGCGACGGCCGCGGCGCTCGGCGGTCACATCCGCGTCGGCCTCGAGGACACCGCGCTGCTGCCCGACGGCACGCCGGCGCAGTCCAACGCCGAGCTCGTCGAGCTGGCGGTCGCCCTCGCAGACTCGCTCGGGCGCGAGCCGATCGAGCCCGACGAGGCCCGGCGGCTCCTGCGCTGATGGGGCGCGTGCAGATGATCGACGTGGGCGACAAGCCCGTCACGCGCCGGACGGCGAGGGCTCGCGCGTTCGTGCGCCTCGCGCCCGTCGTGCTGCAGGCGATCGCCGACGGGACGCTGCCGAAGGGCGACGTGCTCGGCGTCGCGCGGATCGCCGCGATCGCCGCCGCGAAGAAGACGCCCGACATCGTGCCGCTCTGCCACCCGCTGCCGCTCTCGCGCGTCGTGCCCACGGTCGAGCTCGCCGAGGGCGGCGTGGCGATCGAGGTCGTCTGCGAGACGACCGCGCAGACCGGCGTCGAGATGGAGGCCCTGACGGCCGCCGCCGCCGCCGGCCTGTGCGTCTACGACATGACGAAGGGCCTCGATCCGACGGGCTCGATCGAGGCGATCGAGCTGCTCGAGAAGGATGGGGGCAAGAGCGGCCACTGGATGCGCCCGGCCGCACGATCGTGATGCAGCGGTTCGCCTCGCTCGTCCGCTTCGAGCACACGATCTTCGCGCTGCCGTATGCCTACGTCGGCGCGATCCTCGCGGTCGACGGCTGGCCCGGTCTCGCGAACCTCGTCTGGATCACGGTCGCGATGGTCGGCGCGCGGTCGTTCGCGATGGCGGCCAACCGTCTCGTCGATGCGTCGATCGACGCCCGCAACCCGCGCACGGCGGTGCGGGAGCTCCCGGCCGGCGTGCTCACCCGCGCGCAGGTCGTCGGCTTCGCGCTGGCCATGCTCGGCGTCTTCCTGGTCGCCGTCTGGCAGCTTGCGCCCGCCTGCCGGCCGCTCGCGCCCGTCGTGATCGGGCTCTTCGTGGTCTACCCGTATCTGAAGCGCGTGACGCCGCTCTGCCACCTCTTCCTCGGTGCCGTCGACGGCCTCGCGCCGGTGGCGGGGTGGATCGCCGTGACGGGTCACCTGAGCCTCGAGGCGTGGCTCCTCGGCGCCGCGGTGGCGTGCTGGATCGCCGGCTTCGACATCATCTACGCGACGATGGATCTCGACGTGGATCGCGCGCAGGGGCTGCACTCCCTGCCCGCCGACTACGGCCTCGCGGCGTCGTTGACGATCTCGCGCCTGCTGCACGCGGCGAGCGTTGCCGCTCTCACCGGCGTCGGCCTCGGACTGAGCCTCGGCCCGCTCTACTGGGTCGGCGTCGCGCTCGTGGCCGCGCTGCTCGTCTACGAGCAGCGCCTCGTCTCGGCGACCGACCTCTCGCGGGTCGACGCCGCCTTCTTCAGCGTCAATGGCGTGATCGCGATGCTCTATACGGCGGCCGTCGTGGTCGACGTCGCGGTGCGCTGAGATGCGCGTCGAGACCGTCGCGCTCGGCCACGAGTTCGGCTCGACGGTCGTGCTGCGGGAGCTCGACCTGAACGTGGAGCAGGGCTCCTCGCTCGCGGTCTTCGGCGCCAACGGGAGCGGCAAATCGACGCTGCTGCGCTGCCTCGCCGGCCTGCTCCGCCCGACCGTCGGGTCGGCGCGCCTGGCCGGCCGGCCGGCGCACGACCTGCCCGCCGCCGAGCGCGCGCGGATCGGCTACCTCTCGCACCGTCCACTCGTCTGGGGCGGGCTGACCGCGCGCGAGAACCTGCGGCTGTGCGCGGCGCTCTATGGCGTCGTCTCCGATGGCGACCGGCTGCTCGCGCGCGTCGGCCTCGAGAGCCGGGCCGAGGTGCTCGCCCGCTCGCTCTCGCAGGGCCAGCGCCAGCGGCTCGCGATCGCGCGCGTGCTCACGCCCTCCCCGTCGCTGCTCCTGCTCGACGAGCCGCACGCGGCCCTCGACGAGGACGGTGTCGCGCTCCTCGATGCGATCCTGGGCGAGCTCGCCGGCACGGTCACGCTCGTGCTCTCCACGCACGAGCGCGAGCGCGGCCGTGCGCTCTGCGCGACGGAGCTGACGCTGTGAGCGCGGTCTGGCTGCTCTTCCGCAACGAGCTCAGGCTCGAGCGCCGCGCGCCCCAGCTCGTGCTCTCGATGACGCTCTTCGCGGCGATCGGCCTGACGCTCCTGCACGCTGCGACCCAGCTCGCGCACCCTCCCCTGACGCTCGTCGTCGGCCTGCTCGTCGTCACGCTCGTGCTCGCCACGCTGCTGGCCGCCGCGCGCGTGTTCACGGCCGAGCGGGAGGACGGGCTGCTCGACCTGCTGCTGCTCGCGCCGATCCCGCGCACGGCGATCTGGGCGGCCAAAGCCCTCGCCGTGCTCGCGTTGCTGATCGTCACCGAGCTCGTCGCGCTGCCGCTCTTCGCGCTGCTCTATGTCGGCTCGAGCCAGCCTGTGACGCCATCGCCTGACTACCCGCTGCTCGCGCTCCTCCTCCTGCTCGCCGATCTCGGCCTCGCGGCGTTCGGCTCCGTCGTCGCGATCCTCGCCTCGGCGACGCGCAGCCGTGAGCTGGCCGTGCCGATCCTCTTCCTGCCCTCCACGATCCCCCTCGTGCTCTCGCTCGTCGCGTGCGTGCGGGAGTCCGTCGCCGGCGGATCGCTAGCTCAGCCGCTTGGCTCGCTGCTTGTCTACGATGCACTCGTGATCGTGCTCGCCTGGGGCGTCTGCGAGTTCGTTCTCACCGAATGACCATGACATCCGACCGCCTCATCCGCGTGCTCTGCCCGGTCGCCGGCGTTCTCCTGGCAGTCGCGATGGTGCTGATCTTCTTCTGGGTGCCGACGGATGCCGATCAGGGCATCTCCCAGCGCATCTTCTACCTCCACGTGCCCGTGGCGATCTGCAGCTACCTGTTCCTGGGAGTCGGCGCCGTCTACGCCGTCCGCTACCTGCGAGGCCGCGATCCCCTCGATGACATGCGCTCGTATGTCGGCGTGCACGCGGGCGTCACCTGGGGCACGCTCGTGATGCTGACCGGGCCGATCTGGGCGAAGAAATCGTGGGGCGTCTGGTGGCGCTGGGATGACCAGCAGCTCAACACCTTCCTGATCATCTTCTTGTTCTACTGCGCCTACTTCATGCTGCGCTTCTCGCTCGACGCGGGACCTCGGCGCGCCGCGCTCTCGGCCGCGTACGCGATCTTCGGCATCGCGATGGTGCCGCTCTCGATCGTGGCCGTGCACCTCAGCCAGTCGCTCCTGCACCCGCAGCTCTTCGACAACGGCTCCTCGGCGATGGAGGGCTCGATGTGGCTGACGTTCCTCGTCTCGCTCGCCGGCGTGCTCTCGCTCGCGATCGTGCTCTATCTCGTCGAGCTGCGCGGCAAGCTCCTCGCGCAGCGGATCGATCGCCTCGTCCGTCGCTCGCGCGGCGAAGAGCTGCTAGGCCCCGCGTGATCGTCGCGGCGATCTCGAGCTCTGCGCTGAAGTACCTGGGCGTCGCGTTCGCGATCGTCTGGGGCCTGACGGTGCTCTACGTGTGGATCCTCGCCGCCAAGGTCCGACGCCTCGAGCAGCAGGTCGTCGAGGCCGAGCGGACGCTCGACTCCCGGTGAGCCTGCTGCAGATCGGCACCCGCGGCTCGCGGCTCGCGCTGCTGCAGGCCGGGCTGGCCGCGGACGCGCTCCGCGAGGCGGGGCTCGGGCCCGTCGCGATCGTGCCGATCTCGACGATCGGCGACCGTGACCGGCGCCGCCCGTTCAGCGAGCTGGGTCCCCGCGGCGTGTTCTCGAGCGAGCTCGAGGAGGCGCTCGCAGAGGGGCGGATCGATCTCGCGGTCCACTCTGCCAAGGACCTGACGACGGACCACCCGGAAGGCATGGCGATCGTCGGCGTGCTGCCCCGCGGCGACGCGCGCGACGCGCTCTGCGGCCCGTACGCGTCGCTCGCCGAGCTGCCCGAGGGCGCCCGCATCGGCACCGCGTCGATCCGCCGCGCAGCGGCGCTCCGCTCGCTGCGCCCCGACCTGCAGATCGAGTCGCTGCGCGGCAACGTCGAGACGCGGCTGCGCAAGCGGCGGGAGCGCGGCCTCGAGGGCATCGTGCTGGCGGCGTGCGGGCTCGACCGGCTCGGGCTCGCGGACGAGATCGGCTTCCGCTTCCCCTGCGAGGCGGTCCTGCCCGAGACGGGGCAGGGCTTCATCGCGCTGCAGGTGCGCGCCGAGGATGCCCTGCGCTTCGCGGGGCTCGGTGGCGCCGGCGAGCTCGAGCTCCTGAGCGCGGAGCGCCTCGCCGCGTGGCGGCTCGACGGGGGCTGCCGCGCCCCGGTCGCGACGCACGCGGAGCGTCTTGCCGGCGGCGGCATCCGGCTGCGTGCCTGGGTCGCGGCGCTCGACGGCTCTCGCACCGCGAGCGCTGACGGCAGCGGCGACGACCCCGCCGCCCTCGCGGTCCAGATCGCGGCCGAGGTGCTCGCGGCAGGCGGGCTGGAGCTCGTCGAGTCGGCGCGGGCGTGACGGTCTACCTCGTCGGCGCGGGCCCCGGCGACCCGGGGCTGATCACCGTGCGCGGGCGCGCGCTCGTCGAGCGCGCCGAGGTGCTCGTCTACGACCGGCTGGCGGGCGAGCCGCTGCTCGATCTGGCACCGTCGGGCGCGCTCCTGATCGACGCGGGCAAGTCGCCGGAGCGCGTCGCGATGACGCAGGACGAGATCAACGCGTGCCTCGTCGAGCACGGGCTCGCGGGGCGTCGAGTGGTGCGCTTGAAGGGCGGCGATCCGTTCGTCTTCGGCCGTGGCGGCGAGGAGGCGCTCGCCCTGCGTGAGGCGGGCGTGCCGTTCGAGGTCGTGCCGGGGCTGAGCTCGGCGATCGCCGTCCCGGCGTTCGCGGGGATCCCCGTCACGCAGCGAGGCCTGGCAGCGCAGTTCGCCGTGATCACGGGTCACGAGCGCCCGGGCAAGGAGCGCTCGGAGATCGATTGGGACGTGCTCGCCCGCTTTCCCGGCACGCTCGTATTCCTGATGGCGGCAGCGCGCCTCGAGCTGATCGCGGACGCGCTGATCGCCGCCGGGAAAGACCCTGACACGCCCGCCGCGATCACGCAGTCGGGCACGACCGCAGCCCAGCGCGCCGTCGCCTCGACGCTCGCGCGGCTGGGCGAGGATGCCGCCGCTGCGGGGATCGGTCCACCTGCGGTGTGCGTCGTCGGGCCGGTCGCGGCGCTGCGCTCGGCGATCGCGTGGGCCGAGCTGCGCCCCTTGCACGGCCGCCTGATCGGCGTGACGCGCGCACGCGAGCAGGCGAGCCGGCTCGCCGAGCGGCTGCGCGATCTCGGCGCAGAGGTGATCGAGGCGCCGACCATCCGCACCGAGCAGATCGAGGGCCCGCGGCTCGATCCGCAGACGTGGGACGTGCTCTGCCTGACCTCGCCGACGGCCGTGCCGTTGCTCGTCGAGCGGATCGGCGGCGACGTCCGCCGGCTCGCGCACGTGCGCGTCGCGGCGATCGGGCCCGGCACGGCGTCCGCGCTCCGCGTCGCCGGGATCGTCGCCGACGTCGTGCCGGATGAGGCCGTCGGCGAGGCGCTCGCCGCGGCGCTCGCGCCCGAGGTGCGAGGCAGACGCGTCGTGATCGCCCGCGCCGAGGGGGCCCGCGACGTGCTGCCGGAACGCCTCGCGGCGGCAGGTGCGGAGGTCGTGATCGAGCCGCTCTACCGCACCGTGCCGATCGTTCCGCGCAACCCCGAGCGGCTGCTTGCGGCCGACGCCGTGTGCTTCACCTCCGCCTCGACGGTGGAGGCGTTCTGCGAGGCGCTCGCGGGGCACGACCTCTCGCGCGTGCGAGGCGTCTCGATCGGGCCCGTCACGAGCGAGGCCGCGCGTGAGCGCGGCGTGCCGATCGTCGCGGAGGCGGAACGACATGATCTGGATGGCCTGATTCGAACCCTCGAGGAGATGTGATGGAGATCGAGCAGCGACAGGCGGCCCTCCGCCTGCACACCTACGGCATGTACGTGATCGGCTCGGGTGAGGGAGACGACGTCAACGGCATGACGCTGAACTGGATCACGCAGGTCTCATTCGACCCGTGCCTGCTCGCGATCGCGGTCAAGCAGGGCGCGCACACGCGCGAGCTGATCGACCGCTTCGGGCACTTCACGGTCAACACGATCGGCGACGGCGAGGCCGGGATCGCGCTGCTCAAGCTGTTCGTCAAGCCCCAGCGGCGCGTCGGCTCGAAGCTCGGCGAGGGCGTCGACTTCCGCGAGGCCTCGCTGGGCGCCCCGATCCTCGAGGCGGCGCTCGCCTTCGCCGAGTGCAAGGTCGTCGCCACCCACGCGGATGCCGGAGACCACGTGCTCTACGTCGGCGAGGTCGTCGACGCGGGCGTGCAGCACGAGGGCATCCCGATCCGCATGACCGATGCCGGGTGGAAGTACGCCGGCTAAGAAGCGCTCACAGAATGCCTCGCGATGCCTGGCGGCGTCTCTCAGGCTTGTGAGCCACTCGCCAGTCATTCACGAAGCATTCCGTGAGAGCGTCTAAGCCGCACGAGGTGGTGGCGGCGATCCGTGCGTCCGAGCGGGTCGTCGCCCTCACGGGCGCCGGCGTCTCGACGGCCTCGGGGATCCCCGACTATCGCTCGAGCGGCGGTCTCTGGCGCGAGCACGACTGGACGACGGTCGCGACGCTCTCGGCGTTCCGGCGTGATCCCGACCTCGTCTGGCGGTTCTATCGCGAGCGCCTTGCGGGGATGGCGAGCGTCGAGCCGAACCCGGCGCACCTCGCCCTCGCCGAGCTCGAGGCGCGGGGGTACCTGCACGGGCTGATCACCCAGAACGTCGACGGCCTGCACCACCGCGCGGGCTCGCGCGACCCCGTCGAGGTCCACGGGAACCTCGATCGCGCGATCTGCCTGCGCTGCGACGCGCGCGTCGAGCGAGCCGAGCTCGATCGCCGGCTCGCCTGCGGCGAGGGTGCGCCCGCGTGCGACTGCGGCGCACCGCTCAAGCCCGGCATCGTGATGTTCGAGGAAGGCCTCGACATGCCGACGCTCGAGCGCGCGGAGGGGCTCGCACGCTCAGCCGATCTGCTGCTCTGCTGTGGCAGCTCGCTCGAGGTCCATCCGGTGGCCGGGCTCGCGCCTCTCGCGGTCGACGAGGGCGCCGCCCTGGTGATCCTGACCGCGGGCCCGACGCCATACGACGAGCTCGCGACGCTGCGATCCGCCGAGCCGCTGGCCGAGCTCCTGCCGGCGATCTGTGCCCTGCTCCGAGAGCCCGGGGAACCGGTGGGGCGCCGATCCGTCTAAGTCGGGCATGACCGCCCTCGACATCCTCACGGAGGTTCCCCGACAATGAGATCCCAACGCTCGTTCGCCGCCGTCGCGCTCGGCTGCGCGGCCCTGCTCGCCGCCGGCCTCGCGCTTCGCCCCGGTGGCGGTCCCGACACCGCGCTCGCAGCCGCCTCGCCCGCCCCCACCGACAAGGCCATCTCGATGGATCGATATCTCAGCTTCAGCGGAACCTCCAGCGTGACCCTCGACCCGGACACGGCGATGCTCTCCGTCGGCGTGCACGGCGACGGCGACTCCTCTGGTGCGGCGCTCAACATCGCGACCGCGAAGATGGCGAAGGTGCTCGCCGTGCTCAAGGCGCTCGACGGCGTGACCTTCAAGAAGGGCGATCTCGTCACGCAGGGCGTCTCGACCTACAAGGACTGGAACGAGGACAAGCCGAACCACTGGCTCGCCGACCAGTCGCTCTCGATCACGCTGCGCCAGCCGGACAAGGCCGGCCCGGTAATCGCCGCCGTGACCGGCGCGGGCGGCGACAACGTGAGCGGCCCGAGCTTCTCGCTCGAGGATCAGCGCGCCGCCTACCGCCAGGCGCTGCGCGGCGCGATCTCCGAGGCCCGCGCCAAGGCGGATGCCGCGGCCGAGGCGATGGGCGCGCAGGTCAGCGGCGTGATCTCGATCAGCGAGCAGGGTGGCAGCGTGCCGGCCGCTCCGATGGCCTACGACATGGCGGCCTCGAAGAGCGGCGCCGAGGCGGTCGCGCCGCCGCCGATCGAGCAGGGCACGATCACCGTGCCCGCGACGGTCACCGTCGTCTTCGGCTACACGCTTACCGGCTAGGGATACGGCGGTGGTGCGGGCCGACGGCGCGCACCACCGTGGTACCCTTGCCGGGCCGCGGCGAGGTAGCTCAGCTGGTAGAGCACTCGGCTGAAAACCGGGGTGTCGCGGGTTCAAGTCCCGCCCTCGCCACCTCCGCGTGTCTGATCACGACGACCTTCTCCGCCTCGCTCTGACCACCGCCGAGGCAGCGGGGTCCCTGCTGCGCGAGCGCTTCCGCCGGCCCGCCACGGGCGTCGCCTCGAAGAGCTCGGCGACCGATCCCGTGTCGGATGCCGACCGCGACGCGGAGGCCCTGATCACCCGCGCGCTGCACGACGCCTGTCCGGACGATGCGGTGCTCGGCGAGGAGGGCGCGGCGCGAGCGGGCGCGAGCGGCCGGCGCTGGATCGTCGACCCCCTCGACGGCACGGTCAACTACCTCTACGGGATCGCCCAGTGGGCCGTCTCGATCGCCTGCGAGGACGGCGACGGCCTGCTGCTCGGGGTCGTGCACGATCCGCTCGCCGGCGAGACGTTCCGCGCGCTGCGCGGCCACGGCGCCTGGCTCGGCGAGACGCGGCTCGAGGTCACGGCGGGGGTTCCGCTCGAGCGCTCGCTGGTCGGCACCGGCTTCTCGTACCGGGCGGAGGTGCGCGCCGAGCAGGCCGGCCTCGTTGCGAGGGTGCTTCCGCACGTGCGCGATCTGCGGCGCGCCGGGTCGGCGGCGCTCGATCTCGCCGCTGTTGCGGCCGGCCGGCTCGACCTGTTCTACGAGCACGGCCTGATGCCGTGGGACCTCGCGGCCGGAGAGCTGCTCGTGCGCGAGGCCGGAGGCGTCGTGCTCGACCTCGCCGCCGAGACCGTGCTGCCCGCGGGCGCGCTGGCGGGCAGCGCCGCGGCGTGCGCGGCTATGCAGCCGCTGCTGCGATCACGTTGAGCACGATCACCGCGACGGTGAGCGCGGCGAGCCCCGCAGCGACCGGGGGCTTGATGCGCGTGTGGGCGAGGCTCCCGCGCGCGTAGTCGCTGAGCACGACCGCGGCGAGCGTGCCGGCTGCGAGACCGCCGAGGTGGCCGCCCACGGAGATGCTCGGCAGGATGAAGGTGGCGGCGAGGTTGAGCACGAGGATCATCCCGATCGAGCTCTGCATGATCGGGACGCCCTGGCGCCAGAAATGGTAGACGAGCGCTCCGAAGAGGCCGAAGATCGCACCCGAGACCCCGACCACCGGGACGTGTGGGTCGAGCAGCATCGCGCCCGCGCTACCGCCGAGCAGCGAGATCGCGTAGATCGCGCCGAAGCGCACCGTTCCCGTGAGCTGCTCGAGCGCGCTGCCGACGAACCAGAGGCTGAGCATGTTCAGCGCGACGTGCCCGAAGTCGGCGTGCAGGAACGCGCCCGTGACGATCCGCGACCACTCGCCGTCGTGCACGAGCGGGGCATACAGCGCGCCGTCCTGGTACCAGCTCCCGCCGGAGCCGCCGTGGCTCTGCTGCAGCAGCCAGATCAGCGAGTTGACGGCGATCAGCGCTCCCGTGACGAGCGGAACGCCGGCGACGCTCAGGGCGGGCCTGCGGCCCGACATGCGCGTGACCTTCGGCCCTCGTGCGCAGTCCGGGCAGCGGATGCCGACCGGCGCCGACGTCATGCACTCGGGGCAGATCGGGCGCTCGCAACTCGAGCAGCGGAGCAGCGTCTCGCGATTCGGGTGCCGATAGCAGAACCGGGGCTCTTCCTGGGCGCCCATCTAGAGCCCCGCAGCCTTGTCTCGCGCATGGATCTCGGCCATCTCCCGCACGGCCGGCCGCGCGCTCACGCGCGCGTGGTGGGCAGCGAGCTGCGGGCGGCTCTCGAACACGGGCAGCCCCGGCCGCCAGGTCGGGCTCGCCAGCATGTGCAAGAGCAGGTCGGCGCCCGTGAAGGGGCCGGCGAGATGCTCCCGCCCGGCCAGCGCGGCCTCGCAGACGTCGAAGCAGGCGAGCATCGCCCGCGTGCCCGGATCGGCGAGCACCGGGTCGCCGATCCGCGTGCGCGCCGAGGCGAAGTGGAGGGCGCTCGTCAGGTAGACGATCCACTGGTAGTAGGCGGCGCGCTCGGGCGTGCCGACGGCCGGCGCGAGCGGGCTCTCGGGAAAGCGGTCGCCGAGGTGCAGCAGGATCGCGGCGGTCTCGGACATTCGGCACTCGCCATCGAGCAGCGCCGGCACGCGTCCACGGGGGTTGACCTGCTTGAGCTCGGGCGGCTCGTCGCGGTTTCGCCGCGCGACCTGCACGAGCTCGAAGGGCGCGCCCGTCTCGAGAAGCGCGGCGTGGGCGACCGTCGAGGCGGTCCCGGGGACGGAGAAGAGCTTGATCATGCGGCCTCCTCTGCCAGCACCTTGGCGACCGAGGGGCGCGCGAGGAAGCGCGCGAGCACGCGGGCGAGGTTCGGGCGCGAGGAGGTGGCCTGCGGCTCGAGGCAGTCGTCGCCCCAGATCAGCAGCATGCCCAGCATGATGTCCGGCATCGTGAAGCGGTCGCCGACGAGGTGGTCACGCGCAGCGAGCTGCGTGTCGAGGTCGTCGAAGAGGTCGTTGAGCAGGCGACTGCCGTGAGCCGCCGCGGCCGCGCCACCCCAGCGCTCGGGGTAGTAGATCGCGTAGAACGGCGGCATCACCGTGTTCGAGAGGAAGATCAGCCAGCGATACCAGTGGCCGCGCTCGGCCGACCTGAGCGTCGCGCCGAGCGGGCTCTCGGGAAAGCTATCGGCCAGGTGGATCAGCACCGCGGCGGTCTCAGAGAGCCCGATCTCGCCGTCTTGCAACGCGGGCACGGTGCCGGCGGGGCTGATCGCGAAGAACGCGTCGGGCGCGGTGACGAGATCGCCCTCGCGGGTCACGAGCGCGAGCTCGTAGGGCTGGCCGAGCTCTTCGAGGGCCACCCGTGGCGCCACGGAGGCCGCCTCGGGGCGGTAGTAGACGGTGAATCCCATGGGGGGCAGCGTAGCCCGCTAGCCGAGCCCGCGGCGGCGGCGCAGCTCGTCGTGCCGCTCGCGCAGGCGGGCCTCCACGCCACGCTCCGAGGGCTCGTAGAACCGGGTCCCGGCGAGCGTGTCGGGAAGGTGCTCGACGTCGACCCAGGCATCGGGCGCGTCATGCGGGTAGCGATAGCCGACGCCTCGGCCGATCTCCCGCGCTCCGCGATAGGAGCCGTCTCGCAGCGCGGCCGGCGGCGTCAGCACCCCGTGCTCGCGCACCGCCGCGCCCGCCGCGCCGATCCCGCGGCCGGCGGCGTTCGACTTGAGCGTGAGCGCGAGATAGGTCGTTGCCTGAGCAAGCGCATAGCGCCCCTCCGGCATGCCGACGAGCTGCAGCGCAGCGGCCGCGGCCGTCGCCAGCTCGAGCGCGCGCGGGTCGGCGTTGCCGACGTCCTCGCTCGCGAAGATCACGAGCCGGCGCGCCAGGTAGATCGGATCCTCGCCGCCCTCGATCATGCAGGCGAGGTAGTAGAGCGCCGCGTCGGGATCTGATCCTCGCATGCTCTTGATGAAGGCCGAGATCGTGTCGTAGTGGGCGTCGCCGTCGCGGTCATAGCGGATCGGGCGCCGTCTCGACGCCTCGGCGACGTCGTCCTCGGAGACCTCGTCGGCAGCCCGCGACGAGGCGTGCTCGTGCGCGAGCTCGAGCGTCGTCAGCGCGCTCCGCGCGTCGCCGGCCGAGCTCTCGGCGATCGCGGCCAGGACCTCGTCGGGGATCGCCGGCTCGCCGAGCAGCGCGGCCCCGCGCGCGAGCACGGCGCGCAGGTCCTCGGGCGCGTGCGGCAGGAACTCGTAGAGCCGGCAGCGCGAGAGCAGGGCGCCGATGATCGAGTGGTACGGGTTCTCGGTCGTGGCGCCGATCAGCGTCACGAGACCCGACTCGACGACCGGCAGCAGCGCGTCCTGCTGCGCCTTGTTGAAGCGGTGGATCTCGTCGATGAAGAGCAGCGTGGGCTGCCCGTAGCCGCCGAGTCGCTCGCGTGCCCGGCCGATCACTGCCTGCACGTCGGCCTTGCCCGACTGCACCGCCGAGAGCTCCTCGAACGCCGACTTCGTGTGCTGCGCGATCACGCGCGCGAGCGTCGTCTTGCCGCTGCCCGGCGGGCCGAAGAAGATCGACGAGCCGACGCGGTCCTCATCGATCGCACGCCGGAGGGCAGCCGACGCGCCGAGCAGCTGCGGCTGTCCGGCGAGCTCCTCGAGCCGCGCCGGGCGCGCTCGATCTGCGAGCGGCGCCGACCGGCTCCGGTGCGCTTCTGCGGCAGCGTCGAAGAGGTCCACGCCGGTACGGTACGGGACATGGGAACGCGAGCCGAGCTGCAGGCCGAGACCGTCGAGCTGCTCTCGCAGCTGATCCGGGCCGATACGTCGAACCCGCCCGGCAATGAGACACGCGGCGCGCAGGTGATCGCCGCCTATCTCGCGCGCCACGGGATTGCGAGCGAGCTCGTCGGGCCCGACCCAGCTCGCCTCAACCTGATCGCCCGCCTGCCGGGCACGGGCGGAGGCCCTTCCCTGACGCTGCTCGGTCACACCGACGTCGTGCCGGCCGACCGGTCGGAGTGGACGCGCGACCCGTTCGGCGGCGAGGTCCACGACGGGCAGGTCTGGGGCCGGGGTGCGATCGACATGAAGAGCCACACGGCCTCGAACGCCGTCGCGTTCTGCGAGCTCGTGCGCTCCGGCTTTCGCCCGCGCGGCGACCTCCTGCTGATCGCCGAGGCCGACGAGGAGCAGGGCGAGCTCCGTGTCGGGCTGCCCTGGCTCGTGCGCGAGCGGCCCGACATCCGCACGGACTACTGCATCACCGAGGGCGGTGGCGAGCGGCTCGCGCTGGCAGATGGGCGCGTCGTCTACACGTTCACCGCGAGCGAGAAGCTGACGATGCCGATCTGCCTGCGCCTGCGTGGGCGCGCCGGGCACGCGTCCGCTCCGTCTCCCGAGAGCGGCATCTACGCGCTCGTGCCCGTGCTCGAGCGGCTGCGGCACTTCCAGACCGAGCTGCGCGCGAGCGCCGAGCTCACGGCGCTCCTCGACGTGGTCGCGCCGGGGCCGGGCAGCGACGACGAGCGCGTCGTGCGTGCCCGCGCCTCGCACCGCTACCTCGACGAGATCGTCCCCGCGCTGCGCGGGTCGACGATCGCGCCGACCGGTGTCGTCGCTTCCCACGCGCTCAACGTGATGCCCGGCGTCGTCGAGCTGCTCTGCGACTGCCGCGTCCTGCCGGGGACGACCTTCGGCGACCTCGTCGCCGAGTTCCGGCTTGCGCTCGGCGACCTCGACGTCGAGATCGAGGCGCTCGCGCCGGCCGACGGTGGCTCGTCCTCGACCCTCGACACGCCGCTCTACGCGATCCTCGGCCGGCTGATCGATGAGCTCGAGCCCGGCGCGCAGGTCGCCCCGCTGATGATGCGCGGCTTCACGAACTCCCACTACCTGCGCGAGGCGTTCGGGACGGTCTGCTACGGGTTCTACCCCTTCAAGCACACCGACCCGGCGCTCATGGAGACGATGCACAGTGCCGATGAACGAATCGATGTGGAAGATCTCGGAGACGGAGTCACGTTGCTCCTCGGAGCGGCCCGCGCGATCGGAGAGCTCGCATGACTGACGGTGCCGAGACGAAGCTGCAGCTCGGCGGGATGGCGCTGCAGAACGGCCTCGCGGTCTTCGGCCCAACCTCATGGGCCGCGGCGATCCGGCTCGCCGACGGGACCTTGAAGATCGCCGAGGGCCGGCGTCCGAAGGCGCCCGGTGCGATCGGCAAGGTGCCGCTCCTGCGCGGCGCGGTGCGCCTCGGCGAGATGCTCGTCGTGCTGCCGATCATCCGGCGGCGGCTCCCCGAGGCCCGGCTCGGCTTCGAGCAGGGGAACGTCGCGGCGATGGCGGGACTGTGCTCTGCCGCGACGATGGTGCTGAAGCGCCGCGGTGGGCTGCGCGCCGAGCTCGCGGCCTCGCTCGTCGGCGTTGTGCCGGCGGTGCTCGCGCTGCGCTCCTCCTCGCTGACGGGCTATCACGGGGCCGAGCACAAGGCGATCGGTGCCTACGAGCAAGACATCGAGGCGGAGGCGGCGACGAAGGAGCACGAGCGCTGCGGCACGCACCTCGTCGGCCCCCTGATGGTGTCGCAGCTCGGCGCGAGCGCGATCACCGCGCGTCTCCCGCGCGATCTCCGCGCCCCAGCGCAGGCGCTCGGCCAGCTCGCCGCGATGGGACTGGCCGTCGAGATCTTCGCCTGGACCGACCGCAACCGTGACCACGCGGTCGCGAAGGTGCTCGGCCGCCCGGGAACCGCGTTCCAGCGCGCGGTCGCCACGAGCGAGCCGTCGGCCGACGAGCTCGAGGTCGCCGAGACGGCGCTCAGCGCGCTGCTCGCGGCCGAGCGCCGCTGACCGAGCTGGCATCGCGGCGCGCTGGCCGGTACGGTCGCTGCGTGGACAGCGACGCCGTGCTGCGGTCCGTGTGCTTTCTCGCGCTCGACGCGCTTCGCTCGCGCCTGGGTGAGGATCTTCCGCTCGTCGATGGACTCGCCCTCGGCTTCGTCTATGACCGTCGTCGGGTCCCGTTCCTCAACTGGCAGAAGGGCATCTTCCGCGCCGCGGCTCAGCGCGGTCCGGCGGCGCTCGCGATCATGACGTCGGTCAAGAGCCCGTATGACGACGAGGAGACGTTGGATGGATTCTGGTACGCCTACCGCGCGGGCGACGTAGACCAGGGTGACAATCGCGCGCTTCGCGCGGCCGCCCTCCTACGGGTGCCGCTCGTCTACTTCGTCGCGACGCGTCCTGGCTGGTACCGCGCGATCTATCCCTGTTTCATCACCGAGGACGATGCTCATGCTCGACGCGTGCTGATCTCGGTCGGACGCGCAGACCACGACGATCCGCGCGAGTTCGTCGACGCTCTCGACCGCCGGTATGCCGTGCGGGAGACGCGCGTCCGCCTGCATCAGGGGCGCTTCCGCGGAGCCGTGCTGCGGGCGTACTCGGATCGGTGTGCCGTGTGCCGGTTGCGTGAGTCCCGCCTGCTCGACGCCGCGCACATCGACGCGGATCGCGATGCGACCGGAGATGCGGTCGTCACGAACGGGGTGAGCCTCTGCTCGATCCACCATCGGGCGTTCGACCAGAACCTGATCGGCCTCTCCCCCGAGTATCGCGTTCACGTGGCCCGGCGACTGCTTGAAGACGACGACGGCCCGATGCTCGATCTGCTGAAGGGCTCGCACGGACGGGAGCTCGGGCTACCGCGGGCGCAGCGGGAGCGGCCGGATCAAGCTCGTCTCGAGCGGCGCTTCGCGCGGTTCACGCAGCAGGACGCTGCGGGAGCGACCTAACGGGCACGGCCGATCCCGGGCTACCGTAGATCGCAGATCCGTCGTACGCTCGACTCGTGGGGAACGAGGCGACGAGCGGAGGGGCGGCGTGGAGTATCTGAGTGCGTTCTGGACGGGTGTCACGCACGCGCTCGCAGCGTTTCTGCAGAACCTCGGGGTCGTGCTGATCCTGCTGCTGATCGCGGTCATGGTGATGGTCCTGCGCACGATGCCGCGGCCCTCGTCCCGGCGTCTCAAGCCCGACGCGAAGAGCCACGTCACCTGGGACCAGGTCGCGGGCCTGGACGAGGCGAAGGACGAGCTCGCCGAGGTCGTCGAGTTCCTCCGCGACCCGGCGCGGTTCGCCAAGCTCGGCGCGCGCGTGCCGAAGGGCGTGCTGCTCTACGGCCCGCCCGGCACCGGCAAGACGCTGCTTGCGAAAGCCGTCGCCGGCGAGTCGGGATCGGCGTTCTTCTCGGTCTCGGCGTCGAGCTTCGTCGAGATGTACTCGGGCGTCGGCGCCTCGCGCATCCGCGCGCTCTTCAAGGCGGCGCGCAAGCACGCGCCGGCGATCATCTTCATCGACGAGCTCGATGCGGTCGGGCAGGTGCGCGCCGCGAGCGGCATGAACCGCGAGCAGGATCAGACGCTCAACCAGTTGCTCGTCGAGCTCGACGGCTTCGAGACGAAGCACGACGTGATCCTGATCGCCTCGACGAACCGCGTCGACGCGCTCGATCCCGCGCTGCTGCGGCCGGGGCGCTTCGATCGCCAGGCCTTCGTTCCGCCGCCCGACCTCGCCGCGCGCATCGCGATCCTCAAGGTCCACACGCGTGTCAAGCCGCTCGCGCCGGACGTCGACCTGTCGATCGTCGCACGCAGCACCGCCGGCCTCTCCGGCGCCGATCTCGAGAACATCTGCAACGAGGCGGCGATCCGCGCCGCGCGCGACCGGCGCAAGACGATCTCGGCGCTCGACTTCGACGACGCCCTCGAGCGCGTGCTCGCGGGGCTGCAGACCGGACGCACGATGAGCGATCCGGAGAAGCTCTCGGTGGCCTACCACGAGGCAGGGCACGCGCTGCTCGCCCACCTCGTGAGCCGTCTCAGCACCGTGCACAAGGTGACGATCATCCCGCGAGGCGGCGCGCTCGGCTACAACCTCGTGCTGCCGACGGCCGAGCGGGTGCTGGCGCGTCGTGACGACCTGATCTCCGACCTGATCATGATCCTCGGCGGCCGGGCTGCCGAGCAGGTGGCGCTCGGCACGATCTCGAACGGGGCGGCCGGCGACCTCCAGAAGGTGACGGAGATCGCCCGCGCGATGGTCTTCGACTGGGGGATGGGCGAGTCCGTCACGACGCGCACGGTCAGCGCCGACAACTTCGGGCTCTCGGAGGAGACGAAGCGGCTCCGCGACAGCGAGCAGACGAAGCTCTGCGACGAGGCCTACGACGAGGCCGTGCGGCTGATCTCGGCGCACCGCGAGGCGCTCGACCGCCTCGCCGAGCGGCTGCTCGAGCGCGAGACGCTGGATCGCGAGGACATTCTCACGATCCTGCACGACGTCACCTCGGCTCAGGTCACGCCGTCGTCGTAGCCTCGTCCCCGGCGTGTGCGGGGTCGAGCTCGATCGCCGGCGCGTCCGTCGCCTCCTCGCCAACGGCGCGGAGCTCGGCCTGCTTCGCCTCGATCTGCAGGCGCGAATCGCGGATGCGCTGCGCGGCGGAGTCGAGCTCGCTCTCGCTCGAGAGCGTGCCCTCCTCGTAGAGCGCGAACGCCTGCTCGCCGAAGTCGGCCTGTGCGTCGCGAAGCTCGGACTGGAGCTTGCGCAGCTGGAGCTTCAGCTGCTGGGTCTGTGCCGCGTCCTTCCCCTGCTCGAGGGCGTCGGACGCGACGTTCCGAACTCGGTCGAGAAAGGTCATGCGCGTCTCCTCCATGCGTGTTCCGGCCCGTGGGGCGGGCCTCCGCGGCATTGTGTCACTCTTTCCGCCGTGGTCACGGGAATCCACCACCTCGGCATCGCCGTGACCGATCTGGCGGCTGCATGCGACCGCTACACGCAGCTGCTCGGCGGGTCGGTGGAGGCGCGCGAGCGTCTCGAGGACCAGGGCGTCGAGGCTGTCTCGGTCGTGCTCGGCACGGGCCGCGTCGAGCTGATGTCGCCCCTCGCCGAGGACACGCCGGTCGGGCGCTTCCTCGCGCGTCACGGTGACGGGCTCCACCACGTCGCCTACTCGGTGGCCGATCTCCGGGCCGAGCTTGCGCGGATCGCCGCCGCCGGTGGCACGCTGATCGATACCGAGCCGCGGCACGGCCTCTACGGAGCCGTGGCTTTCCTGCACTTCGAGTCCTTTGCGGGCGTCCTCACGGAGCTCGTCGAGAGAGGGGATCACCATGTCTGACGGCACCGTTCGATTCGAGCTCGGCTTCCGAGGTGGCGGGCACATCGGCGGGGAGGTCGCCGCCGTCGAGTGGACCCGCGTCGAGGCTGCGCTCGCACAGGGCGGGGGGACGCACTCGTTCGGGCACGAGGAGCACACCTGGTGGATCCGCGTCGACGACATCGCGTATGCCGCGAGCGTCGATCGCGACAAGCGCCGTGGGGCGGGCTTCGCCGGGTGAACGCCGCCGAGCTCGCCGTGCGGCTGCGACGGCCCTGGCTCGATCCGGTCGTCAGCGCGTTCTCGCTGCTCGGCAACAACGGCGTCGGGATCGCCGCTCTCGGCAGCGGCAGCGCGCTCGTCGCGGGCGAGCCGCGCCGGGCCGCCTCGTTCGCCGCGCTCGTCTTCGGCACGCTCGTCGCGAACGCCTCCGTCAAGCAGGTCGTGAGGCGGGAGCGCCCGCGCGTCGAGACGGTGATTCGCGCGCCCGGATCGTCCTCGTTCCCGTCGAGCCACGCCGCGGTCGCCGCCGCGGCCGCGTGGGCCGCGAGCGGGTGGGTGCCCGCCCTCGCTCCGGCCTTCGCTAGCCTGGCCCTGCTGATGGCGCTCTCCCGCATCTATCTCGGCGTGCACCACGGCACGGACGTCGCCGCGGGCCTCGCGCTCGGCAGCCTCACCGGCGTCGCCTTTCTGCTCCTGGAGGGATGACGTGGCGAGCCTCGAGGTCGGCATCGTCGGCCTGGCGAACTGCGGCAAGACGTCGCTCTTCAACGCGCTGACCGGCTCGAGCGCCGAGATCACGAGCTATGCGGCCGTGCAGGCGAGCGCGAACGTCGGCATCGCGGCCGTCCCGGACGACCGCATCCCGCTGCTCGCCGAGGCCGTCAGCTCGCAGGTGCAGATGCCTGCGACCTGCCAGTTCTCCGACGTCTCCGGGCTCGTGCGCGGCGCGGGGGCGAAGGACGGGCTCGGCGGCGAGTTCCTCGGGTACCTGCGCGCGACCGATGCGATCTGCCACGTCGTGCGCTGCTTCGACTCGGACACCGTCTCGCACCCCGAGGGCCGGATCGATCCGCTCGCCGACGCCGAGTCGGTCGATCTCGAGCTGCTGCTCTCCGACGCCGCGCTCGTCGAGCGCCGCAAGGATCGCGTCGAGCGGGCTGCACGGGTCGGCGAGAGGGGCGCCAAGGACGAGCTCGGGCTGCTCGCGCGCCTGGCGGCGCACCTCGATGACGGCCGTCCCGCTCGCACGCTCGGGGAGGCGCTCCCGCCCGATCTCGACCTGCTCACGACGAAGCCCGTGCTCTACGTCGCGAACGTCTCGGAGGAGGGCGACGCCGAGCGCGTCGCCGCGCTCGAGGGCTATGCCGCCGAGCGCGGCGCCGAGGTCGTCGCCGTCGCCGCCCGCTTCGAGGCCGAGCTCGGCGAGCTCGACTCCGATGAGGAGCGCGCCGCCTTCCTCGCCGACCTCGGGCTCGACGAGCCGGGCATGCCGCGCGTCGCGCGCGCCTGCTACCGCACGCTCGGCCTGATCACGTTCTTCACCGTCGGGCCGAAGGAGGCCCGTGCCTGGCCGCTGCGCGCCGGCTCCTCGGCCGTCGAGGCGGCCGGCAAGATCCACTCCGACATCGCGCGCGGATTCATCCGCGCCGAGGTGATCCGCTGGAGCGATCTGATCGACTGCAGGTCGCACACGGAGGCGAAGAAGCGCGGCCTCCAGCGCGTCGAGGGCAAGGAGTACGTCGTCCTCGACGGCGACGTGCTCAACATCCTCTTCAACGTCTAGAGCGCCTCCTCGACGCGGGCGTCGAGCGCGTTCGCGGCGTGCAGGGCGACGGCCTCAGGGCTCGGGAAGCGCCGGCCCTCGGGTGGCCCGTGGTGCGACGCGATGCAGCCGAGCACGAGCTGGAGGTGCTCAGGCGGCATCCGCAGGCGGCTCGCGTGGCGCTCGACGCGGCGCAGCGTGAGGTGCACGTGTCCGAGCAGGGCGCCGTCGGGCGTCGGCTGGATCACGGGGCCGTCGAGGAACGCGTCGACGCAGCCGCAATCGTGCAGCAGGGCCGCCGCCAGCAGCACGTCGGGCTTCAGGCGGGGGTGGAGCTGCAGCGCCTCGCGGCAGATCGTCGCGACCGCGACCGAGTGCTGGATCAGGCCGCCGGCGGTCGCGTGGTGCCCGGCCTCCGTCGCAGGCGCGGTGCGAAAGCGCTCGCGGAAGCCTGGCTCGCCCAGCACGGCCTCGCAGAGCGCGCGGATCTGGTCGTCGGCGATCTCGGCGATCAGGAAATCGATGTAGCCGTCGAGGTCGGCGATGTCGCGGCGCGCGCCGGGGACGTACTCGGCGGGGTCTCCGGCCTCGATCCGCTCGACGTCTCGCACCTCGACCTCGACGCGGCCGTCGTACTCGCCCACGCGCCCGAGCACCCGCACCGTGTCGCCGACCTCGAAGCGCTGCTCGAGCACCGGGACGCCCTCCCAGACCTTGGCTCGCACCCGTCCCGAGCGATCGGCGAGCTCGAGATCGAGGAACGGCCGCCCGTCCTTGCGTGCGCGCCGCAGCTTGCGGCTGACGGCGAACGTCGCGTCGACGAGCGTTCCCGCCTTGAGATCGCGCACGAGGGTGTCGCCGGCCACGGCCATCGACGGTAGCACGGCGAACCGGCGGCGCCGGGAAGCGGCGCCGGATAGCCTCCGGCAGTGCCCGGAGTCGACATCCGCCCCTTCCACGCGATGCGCTTCGACGGCAGCCGCGTCGAGCTCGACGATGTCGTCGCGCCGCCCTACGACGTGATCGACGACGAGCGCCGCAGCCGGCTGATGCAGCGCAGCCCCTACAACGTCGCGGGCCTGATCCTGCCGGAGCCGGGATCCGAGCTGCGCGCCGCCGAGCGCTTCGCGAGCTGGGTCGACGAGGGGATCATCGTGCGCGAGCGCCAGCCGTGCATGTACTGGCTTCAACAGCACGCGACCGGCCCCGACGGCGTGCGCCGCGAGCGTGCCGGGATGATCGCCGCGCTGCGCCTGCAGCCGTACTCGGCCGAGGGCGTCCGGCGCCACGAGCTGACGATGACGGAGCCGGTGCGCGGCCGCACCGACCTGCTGCGCACGATGCACGCGAACCTCTCGCCGATCTTCATGGGCTACGCCGACCCCGAACGGATGATCTCGCGGGTGTTCGAGCCGCTCGTCGCCGATCTCCCGCCGCTCTGGGAGGCGACCGACGACGAGGGCACGACGCACCGGCTCTGGCGCGTCTGCGAGAGCGGCGCGTGGGCCTCGGCGATCCGCACGTTCCGCGGGCTGCCGATCACGATCATCGACGGGCACCATCGCTACGAGGCGGCGCTCGCGTATCAGGCCGAGCGCCGCGCGGCCGACGGTGACCCCTCCGACAACCGCCGCTACGACTTCGCGCCGGTCTACCTCGCGAACCGCCACGATCCCGGACTCGGCTCGTTCGCCACCCACCGCGTCGTCACCGGCGTGGAGCCGGCGCTCTGGAACGCGCTGCCCGAGCTGCTCGGCGAGCGCTGGGACCTGCGACCCGTCGCGACGATCGAGGAGCTCGAGCGGCTCGTGGTCGGGACCGATCGCTCGTCGCGGACGTTCGGGCTCGTGCGGGGCGGCACCGCCCCGTTGCTGCACGCCACGCTGCGCGATCCCGCCGAGCTCGCCCGTGCCGCACCGACGATGGATCCGGTCCTGCAGCGGCTCGACGTCAACGCGGTCGGCGTGCTCGTCCTGCGCGACGTGCTCGGCTTCGACGCAGCGTCGGTCGCGACCACGCGCCGCATCGCCTATCGCAACCGGGCCACCGACGCGGCCGCGCTCGTCGCGGCGCAGCCGGCCGAGACGGCGATCGCACTGCTCGTGCCTGCGCCGACGGTCTCGGACGTCGAGGCGGCGGCCGAGGCCGAGCAGACGATGCCTCCCAAGTCGACGTTCTTCTACCCGAAGATCCTCGACGGGATGGTCTTCCACAGCCTCGACGACTGACTGGACCTAGGATGCACCCGTGACCGCCGTTACCGAGACTGCGGTGCGCGAGGCGCTCGTGCACGTGATCGACCCCGAGCTGCGCCGCAGCGTGGTCGAGATCGGGATGGTCGGCGAGATCTCGATCGACGGAGGCGACGTCGCCGTCGAGATCGTGCTGACGACGCCGGGCTGCCCGCTGAAGCAGAACCTCGAGTCGCAGGTGCGCACCCACGTCGGTGCGGTGGCCGGCGTCGAGCGCGTGGCGGTCGGCTTCGGTCACATGACCGACGAGCAGCGCGCCGCGCTGCGGATCCAGCTGCATGGCGACCGGCCGGAGGGCGAGAAGAGCCTCTCGGTCGACCCGCGCACGCGCGTGATCGCGATCGCGTCCGGCAAGGGCGGAGTGGGCAAGTCGTCGCTCGCGGTCAACCTCGCGCTCGCGCTGCGTGCGCGAGGAGCCGAGGTCGGGATCGCCGACGCGGACATCTATGGCTACTCGATCCCGGGCATGCTCGGCATCAACCAGCGGCCGATCGTCGTCGATCGCATGATCGTCCCGCCCGTCGCGCACGACCTCAAGGTGATGTCGATCGGCTTCTTCCTCGAAGACGGCGGCTCCGTCGTCTGGCGTGGCCCGATGCTGCATCGCGCGCTCGAGCAGTTCCTCTCGGACGTCTACTGGGGCCCGCTCGACTACCTGATCATCGACATGCCGCCCGGCACGGGCGACGTCGGCCTCTCGCTCGGGCAGCTCCTGCCGCGTGCCGAGTCGCTGCTCGTGACGACGCCGCAGGCGGCTGCCCAGCGCGTCGCCGAGCGCGCCGCGGCGATGGTCGAGAAGCTCGGCCAGCCGCTGATCGGCGTGATCGAGAACATGTCGTACTACATCTGCCCCATCAGCGGTGCCCGCTCGACCCCGTTCGGCGAGGGTGGCGGCCGCGAGCTTGCCGACCGGCTCGGCGTGCCGCTGCTCGGCGGGATCCCGCTCGAGCCCGCGCTCCGCGAGGGCTCCGACATCGGCCTCCCGGTGGTGCTCTCGCATCCCGAGTCGGCGTCGGCCGTCGCGATCCGCTCGATCGCAGAGACGATCGACGGCTCCGCGCCGCTGCGCGCTCGCCCCGTCGTGGTTCGCTCGCCGCTCGCAGTGATCCCGTCGTAGGTCACTCCATCGGGGGAGTCAGGGAAACCTCTGCGACTGCCGATGGAAGCTCCGTGAAGCCGAACCCCGACGAACGCCTCGACCAGCGCACCCTGATGGAGATGCGCGACCAGGTGCACGCGCTCTGGGCCTCGGTGAAGAACTCGATGGTCGAGATCGAGCAGGCTGCGACGCTCGCGCTGTGCGCGCTCTTGGCCGAGGGCCACCTGCTGATCGAGGACGTCCCGGGCACCGGCAAGACGACGCTCGCGAAGGCGATCGCGAGCTCGATCGGCGGCCACGAGTCGCGGGTCCAGTGCACCTCGGATCTGACCTCCGCCAACGTGATCGGCTACGAGGTCGAGGAGAAGAAGGCCGGCGTGATGCAGGCCGAGTTCAACGCCGGGCCGATCTTTGCGAACGCGGTCGTGTTCGACGAGTTCAACCGCGCCACGCCGCTCCTCCAGTCGGCGCTGCTCGAGGCCATGGAGGAGCACATGGTGACGGTCGGCAAGAGCCGCCACAAGCTGCCCAAGCCGTTCTACTGCATTGCCACGATGAACCCGCACGACAACAACGGCACGTTTACGCTGGCGCACGCATCGTGCGACCGCTTCGCGATCCGCACCGGCATCGGCTATGCCTCCGAGCGCGGCGAGCAGTCGATGATCCTGAAGTTCGCGAACCCGGCGAAGCGCACCTACATCGACCCGGTCGTCGCACCTGGCGACGTCGTTCTGCTGCAGGCGAAGGTCGCACGCCTGCACGCCTCCGAGGCGGTGCTGCACTACCTCGTCCGGCTGATCCGCGCATCGCGGGAGCACCCCGACATCCTCGTCGGCGGCTCGCCGCGCGCGATGATGTCGATGTTCCGCTGCTGCCAGGCGGCGGCGCTGCTCGACAACGCGGGGGAGGTCGGCATCCGGCACATCCGCAGCCTCTTCATCCCCTGCATGGCGCACCGCATCCGCTGTGACGAGGGCGTCTCGGCCCGCCTCGTCTGCGAGGAGATCCTCGAGCAGACTCCGGTCCCGATCACGGCCGAGCCGCCGATGATCGCGGCCACGATCGCGCTCGACTACGACGGGGACGCGCTCGCCGCCTGAGCGGCGAGGTAGTCCCGTACGACGGGGTCGAGCAGGTCGCCGCCGTCGTAGCGGCTCTCGAGGTTCTCGATGTCGGCGTAGCGCCGGAGCGCCGCCTGCACGCTCTCGCGCTCCAACGGCCCCCGGCCGAGCGAGCCGAGCAGCCGCGCGATCTCGCTGGAAAGCGCGTCGTCGAAGACGAGCTTCTCCGCATCCGGCGTGGATCCGAAGAGCAGCCAGTGGAGCTTCCAGAGGCGCTCGAGCTCGGCCACCGGATCGTCGTGGTCGTCCACGCGCAGGTCGCAGAAGCGGTCGTTTCCGCCCGCGTACCCGCCGCCGGCCGAGACGATCACGAGCGCCGCGCTCTGCCGGCCGCGACGATCCCCGCCTGCGCGGTCGCCGGCGGCCAGTGCCGCCAGCAGCCGTTCGCCGAGCCGGCCGCCCGTCGCCTCGAACGCGTTCGCCATCTCGTCGATCACCGCGGGTCCCGCCAGCAGGTTGCCCTGCGCGGCGAAGCGCGGGCCGGTGCGCCCCCCGGACCAGGGGAGGCATCCCGCGCCGGTGAAGCTCGCGCTCCTGCCCCGGGCGTCGACGATCCCGACCTGGCGCTCCGCGGCATCGGCATCGGCCTCGGTGAGCGCGTTGAGCGCCTCGCGCGGGCTCGCCGATCCAGACAGCAGCGCGAGCCCGTTCGGCCCGTAGGCCGTGTTCGCGAGCGCCTGCGTGGCCACGGCGCCGACGCCGGCCGCGAGGTAGGGGACGACCGCGCCGACGGCCAGGAACTTCGATGCGACCGCGACTCCGAGCTGCTCGGCGTCGAGATCGCAGGCGACGATCGAGAACGTCACCCGAAGGCCCGCACGAGCTCGCCGGGCGCGCCCTCGTGGACGGTCGCCTCGACCCCCAGCGTCTGCAGCGCAGCGCGCAGAGCCGCGGGCGTCCCGGTCAGCGCGGGGAACGTGCCGTAGTGCCCGCCGATCACCTCGGGCGCCCCGATCAGCCGCACGGCGTGCGCCGCCTGGCGCGGGCCCATCGTGTAGAAGTCGCCGATCGAGAGCACCGCGATCTGCGGCCGGTAGATCTCGCCGATCAGCCCCATATCAGCGTGCACCGCGGTGTCTCCGGTGAAGTAGACGGTCGGCATCCCGTCTTGCTCGAGCACGAATCCGGCCGGGTCGCCGAGCGGCGTTCCGTCGGGAGCGGTCGACGAGTGCACGGCGTTCGTCAGCGTCACGGCCACGCCACAGACGTCGCTGCAGCCGCCCTTGTTGAAGCCGATCACGTTCTCGACACCCTGCCGCTCGAGCCAGCCGGCGAGCTCGTGGTGGGCGACCACGGGGCAGCCGAGCCGCGGCGCGAGCGCGACCGCGTCGCCGGCATGATCACTGTGCCCGTGCGTCAGCAGGATCGCGTCCGCGCGATCGATCTCGCGGCCGGCGGGCCAGCTCGGGTTGCCGTTCTGCCACGGGTCGATCAGCAGGCGCGCGCCCGCCGGCGTGTCGAGCTGCCAGCTGCCATGCCCGAGCCAGGTGATTCCGCTCATGCGATCTCCCATCTACTGAAGGGCGAGCGACGACGCTGCGACGCGTGCGGCGTCGAGCAACGGCTCCGGGTAGACCCCGAGCCAGATCACGACGGCCGCGGCCGCGGCGGTGCCGAGCGCGGCAATCGGCACGCCGTGGCTCGGCCTCGGGGATTGCGCCGGCTCGGCGGCCGGCTGGTAGAGCGCGAGGGCGAAGCGCAGGTAGTAGGCGAGCGAGATCATCGTGCCGACGATGCCGACGAGCGCGAGGTGCCCGACGCCGGCGTCGATCGCCGCGCTGAAGAGATAGAGCTTCGCGAGGAATCCGCCGGTCGGCGGAAAGCTCGCGAGCGAGAGCAGAAACAGCGCGAGCGCGGCGCCGAGCAGCGGGCGCGTGCGCCCGAGGCCGCGCAGGTGATCGATCGTGACCGGGCCGCCGATCTCGCGCTCGCGCACGGACAGCACGCAGAAGGCGCCGACGTTCATGGCCGTGTAGACGGCCAGGTAGTAGAGCATCGCGCGACCGGCCAGCGGCGTGTGCGCGACGACGCCGATCAGCAGGTAGCCGGCCTGTCCGACCGACGAGTAGGCGAGCATGCGCTTCGCGTTGTCCTGGCGCAGCGCGGCGATGTTGCCGACGATCATCGAGAGCATCGCGATCCCGCCGACGCCGGTCGACCAGACGTTGCTCGAGGCATCGAACGCGGTCACCAGCACGCGCAGCATCGTCGCGAGCGCGATCGTCTTCGTCGCGGTCGCCATGAACGCCGTGACTGCCGTGGGCGCGCCCTCATAGACGTCGGGCGTCCACATGTGGAACGGCGCGGCCGAGGCCTTGAAGGCGAGGCCCGCAATCACCATCGCGACGCCGACGAGGACGAACGACTGGTGCGCCTGGTCGCCCTGGCCGAGCGCCTTGCCGATCAGGTCGAAGCGGAGCGTGCCCGCGCCGCCATAGACGAGCCCGCTGCCGAAGAGCAGGAACGCGGAGCCGACCGAGCCGGTGACGACGTACTTGAAGCCGCTCTCGAGCGACGACTCGTCGTCGACCGCGAGCGCGCAGAGCACGTAGAGCGAGATCGAGAACAGCTCGAGCGAGACGAACAGCGAGATGAAGCCGTTCGCGGACGCGAGCAGGCACATGCCCGAGCCGGCGAAGAGCAGCAGCGTGTAGTACTCGGAGATGCGCTCGCCGATCCGGCGCGTGCCCCACCCGGCCATCACGCTGGCGACGCCCGCGAGGCAGATCACGATCTGCACGAAGAGCGAGAAGCGGTCGATCGAGAGCTGCTTCGAGAACGCGAGATGGTCGGCGTCGTCGGACTGCAGGAACGCCCACAGCGCCGCGCCGGCGAAGCTCGCGAGCCCGACCGACGAGCTGACGATGCGGTTCCGCTCGCCGGAGAGGAACGATCCGGTCACGAGCAAGAGGAGCGCGCCGAGCGAGAGCAGGAGCGCGGGGCCGATCGCGAGCAGGTCGACCGAGGGAGTGGAGATCGCGGCGATCACCGGCAGATCTCCGAGCCGGTGCTCGCCGGCGCCACGAGGCCGGCGTGCGAGTCGCAGTCGACGCGCGCGGTGACGGCGTGCGGGTCGACCGAGAGGAAGCCGACGACGGCGAGCAGCGGGACGAGATAGAGCGCCTCCCAGCGCACGTCCTTGCCCTCGCGCACGGGCGTCGCCGTGCGGTCGTGCAGCACGGCCGAGATCCAGCGGAGCATGTACATCGCCGCGAGCACGATCGCGAGCGAGGCGATCGCCCCGACGAGCCACCAGTAGCGGAACGCGCCCAGCAGCACGAGAAACTCCGACGCGAAGAGGCTCGATCCGGGCACGGCGAGGGCCGCCATGCCCGTCGCCATCACGATCGTCGCGAGCGCGGCCCGGCCGCGTGCGAGCGAGCCGATGCGCGCGAACGCCGTCTCGCCGAACCGCACCTCGACGAAGCCGGCGAGCAGGAAGAGGAGCATCGAGAGCAGCCCGTGGTTGACCATCTGGAAGACCGAGCCCGTGTAGGCCTCGCCCGACCCGACGAACAGCCCGAGCGTGATCAGGCTCATCTGGGCGATCGACGAGTAGGCGATCACGCCGCGCGAGTCGGGCTGGCGGAACGCCATCAGCGAGCACCACAGGAGGCCGGCGAGCGCGAGCGTGACGAAGAGCCAGCGCCAGTCGCTCGACGGCTCCTGGAAGATCGGCAGGGCGAAGCGGATCATCCCGTAGGTGCCGGCCTTGGAGATGACGCCGGAGAGCAGCCCCGCGACCTCCGGGGGCGCCTCGCGATAGGCCTCGGGCACCCATCCGTGAAACGGGAAGAGCGGCGACTTGATCGCGAACGCCGCGATCATCGCGAGGAACAGCCAGGGCGACGTGTTCGCGCTGATGCCGTCGAGGTCGAACGTGCCGTTCGAGAGGCCGAGCGTGATCACCGAGATCAGCAGGAGCAGCGAGCCGACGAGCGTGTAGACGACGAAGCGGATCGTCGCGCGCACGCGCCGGGTGCCGCCCCAGCCGCCGATCAGGAAGATCAGCGGGACGAGCATCGCCTCGAAGCCGACGTAGAACACGATCAGGTCGCGCGCCACGAAGAGCAGCACGACCGCCGCCTCGAGAGCGAGCATCAGCGCGAGATAGCCGCGCAGGTTCTCCCGCTTGGCCCAGAGCCCGAACGCGGTCGCGAGCGGCACGCAGAACGCCGTCAGCGCGACCATCACGAGCGAGAGGCCGTCGATGCCGACGTGGTAGGTCAGCCCGAGATCGGAGACCCAGTGGCGGCTCTCGGCGAACTGCAGGCCCTTGCTCGAGTCGAACTGCCCGATCGCGATCAGCGCGAGCACGAGGTTCGCGAGCATCGCCGCGATCGCGAATGCGCTGCGCCCCCAGAGCTTCGCGGGAGCCAGCCCGACGAGCACCGCCGCAGCTGCCGGCAGCACCCAGAGCGCCGTCGAGAGCCAGCTCACGAGGCACCCGCCATGAACCAGGCCGCGAGGGCCGCGAGGCCGAGCGCGAGCACGAGCGCATAGACGCGCACGAGACCCGACTGGCCGGCGCCGAGCACGCGTGAGAGCCACCCGCCCGTCGCGCCGACGAGATCCATCGAGCCCGTCACGACCGGCCCCTCCCAGGCGCGCGCGCCGCCGCGTGCCAGCGCGACCGCGGGCCGGTGGAAGGCCCAGTCGTAGAGCTCGTCGAAGCCGAGCTTGCGCTGCAGCACCGACTCGAGCGGCGCCGTCTGCTCGGCGACCTTGCGCGGCGCGTCGCTGCGCCTCCCGTAGAGCAGCCAGGCGGCGCCGATCCCGATCACCCCGAGCGAGACCGCGAGCAGCGAGGCGAGCGTCTCCTGGCTCGTCGAGGCCTCGAGCGCGTTCGGCGCAACCGGCTCGAGGAACGTGCGCATCGCGTGCGACACACCGGGAAGCTCGAGGAAGCCGATCGTGACCGCGCCGAGCGCGAGCACGCTGATCGTCCAGATCATCGAGAACGGACCCTCGCCGTGGCCGGCGTGCTTCTCGGCGTGCGTGCGCGCGAAGCTCGTCGGCTCGCCGTGGAAGACGATGAAGATCATGCGGAACGTGTAGAGCGCCGTCACGAAGGCGCCCGCCAGCCCGAAGCCGAAGACGAGGTAGCCGACCCAGTCGGCGCGCGCGAGCCCGGCAGCGAGGATCTGGTCCTTCGAGAAGAAGCCCGCGAACGGCGGCACGCCGGCGAGCGCGAGCGCGCCGATCCACATCAGCGTGCGCGTGTACGGCAGGTAGCGCCCGAGGCCGCCCATCTTGCGGATGTCCTGCTCGTCCGCGAGCGCGTGGATGACGACTCCCGCGCCGAGGAAGAGCAGCGCCTTGAAGAACGCGTGGGTGACGAGGTGGAACATGCCGGCCGAGGTCGCGCCGATCCCGACGGCGCAGAACATGTAGCCGATCTGCGACATCGTCGAGTAGGCGATCACGCGCTTGATGTCGGTCTGCACGAGCGCGATCAGGCCCGCCATCGTCAGCGTGGCGACGCCGATCAGGGCCGTCAGGTCCGAGACCTCCGGCGCCGCGCGGAAGATCGGCCAGCAGCGCGCGACCAGGTAGACGCCGGCGGTCACCATCGTCGCTGCGTGGATCAGGGCCGAGACCGGGGTCGGGCCCTCCATCGCGTCGGGGAGCCAGGTGTGCAGCGGCAGCTGCGCGGACTTCGCGATCGCGCCGACGAGCAGCAGGCCCGCGATCCAGGTGGTCGTCGAGCCCGGCAGCGAGTCGACGGCCGAGAACGTGCCGAGCACGTCGAGCGAGTGGGTGTGGCCCCACAGGAGGAACAGCGCGAGCGCGATGCCGACGTCGCCGATCGCGTTCATCACGAACGCCTTCTTGGCCGCCTGCACCGCAGCCGGGCGCTCCCACCAGTAGCCGATCAGCAGGTACGAGGAGAGCCCGACGAGGCCCCAGCCGATCAGCAGGATCAGGAAGTTCCCGGCCAGCACGAGCAGCAGCATCGAGAAGACGAACAGGTTGAGGTAGGCGAAGAACCGCTTCTCCTCGCGATCGCCGTGCATGTAGCCGACGGAGTAGGCGTGGATCAGGAAGCCGACGCCGGAGACCACGAGCAGCATCACCGCCGAGAGCGGGTCGACGAGGATCGAGAAGCCCTCGTGGAGCTGCCCGCCCGAGAGCCAGGTCCAGCCGGTCGAGACGAGCTGCCGGTCGTCAGGGCTCCGCTGCAGCAGCGCGATCAGCACGCCGACGGCCGCGGCGAAGCTGACGAGCACCGAGGCGCAGGCCGCCCAGGTGGCGTGCTTCCGCGACACGCTCGAGCCGACGATGAGGTTGTAGAAGAGGCCGGCCATCGGCGCGGCCAGCACGATCCAGGCGAGCGTCGTGGCGCTCATCCGGCGAGCCCCTTGAGGTCGTCCACGTCGAGCGAGGAGCCGCGCCGGGCGAGCGCGACGATCAGGCCGAGCCCCACCACGACCTCGGCGGCTGCCACGGCCATCACGACGAGCGCGAGCACGTGGCCCTCGTTGTTGCCGAGGTAGCGCGCCATCGCGACGAGCAGCAGGTTGCCCGCGTTGAGCATGATCTCGAGCGAGAGCAGGATCACGAGCGGGTTGCGCCGCAGCATCACGCCGGCGAGGCCGATCGAGAAGAGCGCGGCGGAGAGCGTGATCCAGCTGCCGATCCCGGGGCTCACTTGAGCACCTCGCGCATGTCCTCGCCCGCCTCGAGCTCGCTGCGTGCCCGCGCGAGATCGAAGAGCGCCCCGCGCTCGACGGCCGGGCGCCTCGCCTCCTGGCGGGGCAGCAGGTTGCCCGCCCCGAGCACGACGCCGGCGATCGCGCCGACCAGCAGGAGCAGCGAGATCACCTCGAACGCGAGCAGGTGGTCGGTCAGCAGCAGCGCGCCGATGCGCTCCGGCGAGCCGAACGACTCGGTCACGCTCGCGGGAGCCGAGAGCGCCCCGTTCGAGCGGTGCGCGGAGATCGTGATCTCGAGGAAGATCGCGATGCCGACGACTGCAGCCGCGCCGCTGCCGACGCCGCCCCGCCGCAGCTCGAGGTGTGCGCGATCACCGAGGTAGGCGATCACGAAGAGGAACATCACCATCACGGCGCCGGCGTAGACGAGCACCTGGGCGACGCCGACGAAGTCCCCCTGCAGCACGAAGAAGAGCACGGCCAGCGAGAACAGGTTGAGGATCAGCGAGAGCGCCGCCTGGAACGGGTTCCGCTGCATCACGACCGCGAGGGCGGAGCCGAGGCACGTCGCACCCGCGAGATAGAAGATCACCGTCTGCATCAGCTCGGCGCGACCTCGTCATGGTTCTGTGCGAACACGCGGTACATGCCGAGCACGCCGCCCTCGCTGAGCTCCTGCGCGCCGCGGTCGTACTCTGCGGGATCCTCGGCCGGAGTCCGCCGCGCGGACGGCTCGAGCAGCATCGACTTCGTGTAGACGAGCGCGTCGCGGGAGATCTCCGACAGCTCGTAGTCGTTGCCGAGCGTGATCGCGTCGAACGGGCACGCGATCTCGCAGTAGCCGCAGAAGATGCAGCGAGCCATGTTGATCTCGTAGATGCGCGCGTAGCGCTCGCCGGGCGAGACGCGGTTGCCCTCGGTGTTCTCGGCCGGCACGACCCGGATGCAGTCGGCCGGGCAGGCCGCGGCGCAGAGCGAGCAGCCGATGCACTTCTCGAGCCCGTTCTCGTGCCGGTGCAAGCGGTGGCGGCCGCGGAAGCGCGGGTAGACCGGCCGCTTGTACTCCGGGTACTGCTGCGTCACCGGCTTGCGGAAGAGGTGGCGGAGCGTGACCGAGAAGCCCTTCAGGCCCTCCACGGGGTTGGGCGGCTTGGGCGGCATCAGATCTCCCTCATGAGAGCGCCACCCAGGCGGCAGTGCCGAGCAGGTTGACGGTCGCGAGCGGCAGCAGCACCTTCCAGCCCAGCTTCATCAGGCGGTCGTAGCGCAGCCGGGGGACGGTCGCGCGCACCCAGATCATCGTGAACAGGATCATGAACGTCGAGCCGATCATCCAGAGGAAGCCCGGGATGTCGTCGAGCGCGTAGATGTCGAGGTAGTGGAGGAAGCCGAGCGGGCCGCGCCAGCCGCCCAGGAAGAGCACCGCGCCGAAGGCGGAGAGCACGATCGCCTCGACGAACTCGGCGTTCGCGAACATCGCGAAGCGCATGCCGCCGTACTCGGTGTGGAAGCCGGCGACGATCTCGCCGTCGGCCTCCGCGAGGTCGAACGGCGGCCGGTTGCACTCGGCGAGCGCCGAGATGTAGAAGACGGCGAAGCCGAGCGCCTGCGGGACGATGAACGGGTAGTCCACCTGGGCGTCGATGATCCCGTTGAGCGAGAGCGTGCCTGCCTGCATCACGACGCCGATCACGCTGAGCGTGAAGGCGACCTCGTAGCTGACCAGCTGGGCGACGGCGCGCAGGCCGCCGAGCAGGGCGTACTTCGAGCCGGAGGCCCAGCCGCCGATCAGCATGCCGTAGAAGCCGATCGAGCCGACCGCGGCGACGTATAGGACGGCGACGTTCGAGTCGGCGACGAAGCCGTGGAAGTGCCAGCCCGTGCCCGGGATCTCGTAGCGCCCGCCGAACGGCATCAGCGCGAAGGCGGCGAGCGCCGCGAACATCGAGATGAAGGGCGCGAGCAGGAAGAGCCGGCGCTTCGCGCCGTCGGGGATGCTGTTCTGCTTCTGGATCAGCTTGCCGAGGTCGGCGATCGGCTGCAGCGCGCCGAGCGGGCCGACACGGTTCGGTCCGTAGCGCACCTGCATGCGCCCGATCAGCTTCCGCTCGATCACGGTCATCGCGGCGAAGAAGCCCATCAGGGCGTTCGCGAGCACGAACGCCTTGAGGATCGTGACGAGGACGTTGTCGACCATCAGGCCCGGCGCTCCACGGTGCAGGCGCCGTGCACCGGGTTGCCGCTCCAGGCGAAGCGCACGGCTCCCGCGCTGAGCGTCCGCGAGAGGCGCAGCGGGCCGCTGGTCGTGCCGCCGGCGTGCGTCACCACGACGCGGTCGCCGGGCGCGAGCCCGGCCTCGCGCGCGTCGCGGATGTTCATCGTGATCTCGCCGGGCCGCTGGAACGCGAGTCGCTCGGCGCGCTCGACGGCCGCGCCCGAGAAGAGCGAGCGCGTCGCGACGGCCACGAGGCCGGCCGCGGGAGCCTTCGGGGCTCGGCGGGCGGGCGGGAGGGTGGGGACGGCGGACGCCTCGTGCGGGGCCTGCGGCGTCGCTCCGAGGTGGCGGGCGGCCGCGGCCAGCACGGTCAGCTCGGGCGCGATCCCGTTCGGTGGCGCGAGCACGGGCCGGAGCCGCTGCACGCGGCCCTCGAGGTTCGTGATCGTGCCTTCCTTCTCGAGCGTCGAGGTGGCGGGGATGATCGCGTGAGCCCACAGCGCCGAGGCCGTCGGGAACATCGACGAGCAGATCACGGACTCGGCCGCCTGCAGCTTCGCGTTCCAGGCCGCGCCGTCGGGCCAGCGGCCCACCGCGTCGGCGTCGCCGAGCACCACGACCAGCTTGAGGTCCCGGGCGAGCACAGAGGCCGGGTCGTCCGTGTAGCCGCAGGCGCGCAGGCCGAGCTCGTTCGGCGACTGCGGCATCGGCAGCACGCCGCCCGGCTTCGAGCCGAGCTTCGCAGCCTTGACGAGCTTGGCCACGATGCGCAGATCGACGGCGTCCGTGACGATCAGGACGGGACGCTCAGCCCGCTCGAGCTCGGCGGTGACCGCCTCGGCGGACGTGCCGAGCCCCGCGAGACGCTCGCCGGCGACGCGGTCGAGCCTCGTCCCGCCCGCCCCGGCCAGCACGAGGCGCGCACCGCGCCTGACGGCCTTGCGCACGCGCAACTCGACGACGCCCGCGGCGTCTTGCAGCTCGCGGTCGCCGGCGATCACGATCACGTCGGCGTGGTCGAGATCGGCGATCTGCGCGGCGGCAGGCTGGATCAGCTCCCAGGCCCCGGCTGCACCGTCACCGCCGGAGACGAGCGCTCCGCCGCCGGCCGCGCGCACGAGCGCAGCCCAGGCCGCCGCCTCCTCGTTCGACTGCTCGCCGCTCGCAAGCACCGCGACCGAGTCTGGCCCGTGCAGCGTCGCGAAGTGGCGCAGGCGCAGCGCGATCGTCTCGGCGAGCGACTCGGCGCTCGCCTCCTCGAGCCCGTGCCGGCCGCGCACGAGGTACCGCGTGTAGCGGTCGGGATGCCCCAGATGGGTGTGCGCGAAGCGGCCCTTGTCGCAGAGCCAGCCCTCGTCGATGTCGGGATGGTTGCGCGAGAGCATGCGCTGCACCTTGCCCTCCCGGACGGTCGCCCAGGTGTTGCAGCCGGTCGGGCAGAGACCGCAGACCGTCGGGATGTTGTTGATCTCCCACGGGCGCGCCTTGAAGCGGTACTCGGTGGAGGTCAGCGCGCCGACGGGGCACAGCTCGATCACGTTGCCGGAGAACGCGCCGAGGTACGGACGGCCCTCGAAGGTCGCGATCACGGAGTCGGCGCCGCGCTCGCGCGTGATCAGCTGCTCGTCCTCGGCGACGTCCTGGCTGAAGCGCGTGCAGCGATAGCAGAGGATGCAGCGCTCGCGATCGAGCGCGATCAGCGGCGAGATCGCGATCGGCTTCTCGTACGTGCGCTTGTTCAGGTGGAAGCGCGTGTTGCCGGGCCCGTAGCGCATCGTCAGGTCCTGCAGCGGGCACTCGCCGCCCTTGTCGCAGACGGGACAGTCGAGCGGGTGGTTGAGCAGGATGAACTCGAGCACCGCGTGCTGGCCGTCGGCCGCCTTCGCGCTGTCTGAGTGCACGACCCAGCCGTCCGCGGCCGCCAGCGTGCAGGCGGCCTGCAGGCGCGGCATGCCCTCGATCTCGACGAGGCACATGCGGCACGCGCCGATCGGCGGGCCGAGCCGCGGCTCATAGCAGAACACGGGGATCTCGATCCCGGCCTGCGCGGCTGCGAGCACGAGCGGCGTGCCCTTCTCGACGGTCAGCTCCCGACCGTCGATCGTCAGGGTGACCGTGGTGATCTCGGTTGCAGCCATTCCAGGGGCGAAGCTTAGGTGCTGCGCCGGGGTCTCGTTGCAAGCAAGAATGAGCGCGTTTTGTCACGAGCCGCTAGGCGGCGTATGCGGGTGCCCGAGCCATCGCGCGGCCTGCGCCGACACCGGGTCGGCGCCCGCCGGGACCCCGGAATTCGAGGGTCCCCGAGGCATCGCCGTCGATCGACCATCCGC
>JANLRV010000060.1:0-24894 GCA_031361905.1 Actinomycetes bacterium | reverse complement strand
CGCCGCGTAGGCACCAAACCCCGGGGAGAGGCTGAAGCCTCCCCCCAGAGTTCAGCGGCTTCGCCGCGCTGCTTCTTACTTCGCCGGCGGGAGCAGCACCTTGTTGATCACGTGGATGACGCCGTTCGAGGCGGCCACGTCGACGGCCGTGACGGTGGTCGAACCGTTCAGCTTGACCTTGCCGCCGACGACCTTGATCTTGATGCTCGCGCCGTTCAGCGTCTTCGCGGAAGTCAGCTTGACGACCTGCTTCGAGGTCACCTTGCCCGAGACGACGTGGTAGAGCAGAACGGCCTTCAGCTTCGCCTTATCCTTGCCGAGCGCGGTCAGCGTCGCCTTCGGCACCTTCGCGAAGGCGGCATCGGTCGGAGCGAACACGGTCAGCGGACCCTTCCCCGAGAGAGCGCCGACGAGCCCGGCGGACTTCACGAGCGAGACCAGCGTCTTGAACGAGCCAGCCGCGACAGCGACCTGCACGATGTTCCCCGGCGACTTCGCCGGAGCCTGAGTTCGCGCCTGGGCGGCCGGAGCGACCACGAGGGCGGAGGTCACCATGACGGCGGCCGCGATGCGGATCTTCTTCATCTTTCAACTCTCCTTGACGAGCTGGGAACAGGGTCAGCCACACTGTGCGCAGCACGACGTTTCGCCCAGGTTGCGTTCAGGTAGCGCCCAGATGTGCGCCGGGTGAAGCAGCCGCTAAGAGCTGGTTTCAAAAGCGTCGTTCGTGTCTGGGGCGGTCGGAGCGAGCGGGGATGCCGGCCGGCTCGTAGGGCAGGCCGGTGGCCTGTTCAAGAGCCGGCCGGTGTCCCCGCGAAGCCCCGCGGGTCGCGCGTTGCGCGGGCCGCGGGTCGCCGCAGGTTTGTCGGCTGGGCGCGCAGCGCCCGGCCAACCAACCACAGGACGATCCAACCGCTCCAGACACCGCGACACTCTTGAAACCAGCTCTCAGCCTGGATCCACCGTGTGCTGGGTGTGTCGCATCCTGCCGGCTGGTGTCAGGCCGCTCCCCACGCGTGGTGCGCTCCGGGCTGCGCTGTCTGGCCGAGGCGTCCGGCCGCGCCTGCGACAGCGCAACCCGTCCTGACGACCACCAGCAGGCCCGCCACGAACCCACCACACGGTGGATCCAGGCTGTGAGACTTGGTGCTGGCGCGGTTTCCGTCTGGGGCCGCTGCCAGGCTGGTGCTGTTGTCTCGTCTGCGTGACTCTGATCCAGGCCGACCCTGCGTGTCTGGGGTGTCTTTCCTGAGATGTGTCCGCGGGCGGGGCGCGGTGCCGGTCTGGTACCCGCTGGTTGACCTGATCAGAAGCCTGTCCGCCTTGCGGCGTGACCCATCACAGTCGTGTCGCCAGTGGTTTCTACGTCCCAGACCGACACCGCATTCACCCCCGGATGGAGGTAGAGCGGATGCTCGCAGAGAGCGTCGATGTCGTAGTCGGCGTCGACACGCACCGAGACAAGCACGCGATCGCGGCGGTGCGATCGTTCGACGGCGCGCTGCTCGCGTCGTTGTCGATCAGCGCCGATGCAGACGGCTACCGTGCTGCTGCCGCATTCGCGGACGAGCACGCAACGCGCACGCGCGCGTGGGCGCTCGAGGGCAGCGGCTGCTACGGCGCCGGCCTCGCGCGCTTCCTCACAGCGCGTGGCGAGCGGGTGATCGAGGTCGACCGCCCGACGCGTGCCGAGGGGCGAACGAATGCCAAGAGCGACGAGCTCGACGCAGCGCGAGCGGCGCGTACCACGCTTGGCCGAGAGGCACACCCAAGACCACGCATCAACCCGACTCACGACGCGCTGCGCGCGCTCGTCTCCACCCGAGACGGCGCAATCAGCGCCCGTACTGCCGCGATCAACCAACTACGCGCGCTGATCGTGACCGCACCCGAGAGGATCCGCGAGCGGCTCCGCGATCGAACCGTGCCGACACTCGTGCTCCGCGCTCGACGGCTGCGCGTGCCGCAGAAAAGCTCCGTCGACGAGCACGCGATGATCCTCGCGATCCGGCTCGCCACTCGCCGCGTTGACCAGCTCACCCGCGAAGCAGACACGCTCGAACGCGCAATCCGCACCCTCGTCACCAGCACAGCCCCACAGCTGCTCGCCGAGCCCGGCATCGGACCGCTGACCGCTGCTCAGATCCTGATCAGCTGGTCACACCACGGCCGGATCCGCTCCGAAACCGCATTCGCACGGCTCGCCGGTGCCGCACCGATCCCCGCCCCAAGCGGCCAAACAACCCGCTACCGACTCGACCGCGGCGGTGACCGCAAACTCAACCGAACGCTGCACACGATCATCCTCAGCCGTCTGCAACACGACCCACGAACGAGCACCTACGCCGCCCAAGCAAAACTCCGCGGCAAGACCCGCCGAGACACGATCCGAATCCTCAAGCGATACCTCGCCCGACACCTCTACCGACTCCTCGAACACCCCACCACAGCCACCCCAAACACAACCACAACCGGCCCCAGCACATGACTTGACACCGATAGAAGCATCTCAGGCGCCTAGGAGAGCGCGGCGCGCAGCTGGCGCACGGCCACCGTGGCCGCAGAGACGTCGATCACGCCATCGGCGCGCAGGCTCGAGATCAGCCGCTCGAGCCGCTCCATCGCCGCCGTGCGCTCGCCCACGAAGAGCTCGATCGTCTCCTCGATCGAGCCGGCCTGCGAGCCGCGCAGCAGCCGCTCGGTCACGTCCCGGCGGATCCCGTGCAGGTCGTCGCTCGTCGCCGCGAGCGCCCAGCGCTGCCAGCGCGTCTCGGCCGGGATCGTCGTGAGCTGCCCCTCGAGCCAGTCCAGGTGCAGCCGCTCGCCGACGGCGAAGAACGCCTCGGCGGCCTCGGCGAGCGAGCGACCCGAGGCGCGCGACGCCGCGATCACGTCGGGTCCGTAGCCGAGCTCGCCCCGCCACGACGCCGCCGTCGCCACCGGCAGCGGCACCCCCGCGCCGGCGAACTGCTCGCGCCGCAGCGCGCGCTCGGTCCGCCACTCGGCCGTGCCGACCGTGCGCAGCGTCTGCGCGAGCTCGCCGAAGGCGGGCCGGTCGCGCTCGATCACCGCTGCCATCTGGCCCGTCGCCGCGTGCTGGACGTACCACCGCGTGACCTGCTGCACGAGCTGATCGATGCCCTCCATCAGGCGCATCTGCACGGCGCCATCGACGCTCGGATCGTCGAACAGCGCCTCGACGTCCTCCCACAAGCCGACCGCCGAGACGACCTCGCGGGTGATCCAGTAGGCCCGCACGACCTCGGCCGCCGTCGCACCCGTCTCGGCCATCATCTGCCAGGCCCAGGCGATTCCGAGCGAGTTGACGACATCGTTCGTCACGTACGTCGCGACGATCTCGCGACGCAGCTGGTGCTCGCGGAAGAGCGAGCCCGTGGCCTCGATCAGGCGCACGGGGAAGTAGCGCCGGAGCTCGCCGTCGAGCGCCGGGTCGTCCGGGATCTCGGAGGCGAGGATCTTGGGGTAGAGGCTGCGCTTCGCGTAGGCAAGCAGCACCGCGAGCTCGGGGCGGGTCAGCCCACGCCCCTGGCGCGCGCGCTCGGTCAGCTCGTCGCCCGACGGCAGCGCCTCGATCGTGCGATCGAGCAGGCCCTCGCCCTCGAGCTCGCGCATCAGCTGCTCGTAGGCCTCGCTCCGCTCCCCGGCGATCGCCTCCTCCTGCGTCAGGATCTGCGCCTGCAGGTAGTTGTCGTAGAGCACGTGCCGGCAGACGTCGCCAGCGAGCTCGGCGAGCAGGGCGGGGCGGTCCTCGGCGCGCACGAGCCCGCGCGCGATCGCCGCGCCGACGAGAATCTTGATGTTGACCTCGTGGTCCGAGCAGTCGACGCCGGCCGAGTTGTCGATCGCATCGGTGTTGATGCGGCCGCCGGCGAGCGCGTACTCGATGCGTCCGCGCTGCGTCAGGCCGAGGTTGCCCCCCTCGGCGAAGACGCGGCAGCGCAGCTCGCGCCCGTCGACCCGGATCGCATCGTTCGTGCGGTCGCCGGCGTCGGCGTGCGACTCGCCCGAGGCCTTCACGAACGTGCCGATGCCGCCGTTCCAGAAGAGGTCGACGGGCGCGCGCAGGATCGCCTTCGCGAGCTCCGCCGGGTCGAGCTCGGCGGCCTCCACCCCGAGCGCCCGCCGGATCTCCGGCGAGAGCGGGATCGACTTCACGGAGCGCGGGAAGATGCCGCCGCCGGGGGAGATCAAGGAGGTGTCGTAGTCGGCCCACGACGTCCCGACGCCGAGCTCGAAGAGCCTGCTGCGCTCGGCGAACGAGGCGGCCGGGTCGGGAGCGGGATCGAGGAAGACGTGGCGGTGGTCGAACGCCGCGACGAGCCGGATCTGCTTCGACAGGAGCATCCCGTTGCCGAACACGTCGCCCGACATGTCGCCGATGCCGCAGACCGTGAACGGTCGCGCGCTCACGTCATGGCCGAGCCCGCGGAAGTGCCGCTTGACGCTCTCCCAGGCGCCGCGCGCCGTGATCCCGAGCGCCTTGTGGTCGTAGCCGACCGAGCCGCCCGACGCGAACGCGTCGCCGAGCCAGAACCCGTACTCGATGCTGATCGCGTTGGCGGTGTCCGAGAGCGTCGCGGTGCCCTTGTCCGCCGCCACCACGAGATACGGGTCATCCTCGTCGTAGGCCCGCACGCCCTCCGGGCGGACCACGAGGCCGTCGACGAGGTTGTCGGTGATGTCGAGCATCCCGCGGATCAGCGTCGAGTAGCGCTCGACGACCTCTGCGCGCAGCGCATCGCGCTCGGTCGGCTGGTTCCGAAGCACGAAACCGCCCTTCGCGCCGACGGGCACGATCACGGCGTTCTTGACCATCTGCGCCTTCATCAGGCCGAGCACCTCGGTGCGGTAGTCCTCGCGCCGGTCGCTCCAGCGGATGCCACCGCGCGCCACGCGCCCGCCGCGCAGGTGGATGCCCTCGCTCTCGGGGCTGTACACGTAGATCTCGAAGAGCGGTGCCGGCGCCGGCATCTGCGGCACGTCCTCGGACCGCAGCTTGAACGAGATGTACGGCTTCCCGAGCGCTGCGTTCGAGCGCACCGTGGCGTCGATCAGACCGAGGAAGCCGCGCAGGATCCGGTCCTCGTCGAGGCTCTCGATCGCATCGAGGCGCTCCGCCAGCGTCGCGCGCAGCACGCTCTCGTCGCCCGGCTCGCAGAAGCGCGCGCGGAAGAGCTGCACGAGCAGCCGGGCCAGCTCGGCGTTGCGGGCGAGCACGTCGTTCTGGTACGCCTCCGTGAACTGCGGGGAGACGAGCTGGCGGTAGCGGCGGTAGGCTCGCAGCACGGCGACGTCGGCGAAGCCGAGGCCGGCGGTGACGACGAGGCTGTTGAGCGTGTCGGACTCGGCCCGTCCCGACCAGACGGCCGAGATCGCCTCGGCAACGCGCGAGCCGGCCTCCGCGCAGTCGATCTGGGCACCGTCGACGAGCACGCCGAAGTCGTGCAGGTGCGACTCCTCGCCGGGTCCCTCGAGCAGGGTCTGCGCCTCCTCGAGAACCGTCAGGCCGAGGTGCTCGAGCACCGGCAGGAACCGCCCGAGCGGGATCTTCGCGCCGCGCTTGGCGATCGTCACGCGCGTCAGCGGCTCGTCGGCGGGGGACTGCGCCGCCGACTCGTTCTGCAGCCCGACGGCAAACGGCTCGCCGCCGGCGAGACGCTCGACGAGCTGCACGTCGAGCAGCGCGAGCGCGGGCTCGGTCGCCGACTTGTAGTAGTCGGGGAGCCGCCGGCCGTAGACGCCGGAGAGCCGGCGCGCCTCATCCTCGGGAAACGCCCGGGCGAGCGCGTCGCCGAAGTCGTCGTCCCAGGAGCGGCACAGCTGCGCGACATCTCGCTCGAGCGCAGCGAGGTCGATGTCGTGCTGCTCGCCGGTCCTGCCGCGCAGCAGGAAGAAGAGCTGGGCCGAGCCGCTCGCGCCGAGCGCCAGGTGGTACTCCACCGACTCGGCGGCGAAGCGCTCGGTGAAGAGCTCCTGCAAGAGCACGCGCAGGCCGGTGTTCATGCGATCGCGCGGCAGCACGACGAGCACGCTCGTGTCGTTCGAGACCGCATGCTTGCGCACGCTGACGGCGATTCGCGATGCCTCCTCGGCGCGGCGCACCGACATCACCTCGGCGCGCAGCTCCTCGACGCTCGCGCCGAACAGCTCCTCGCGCGGGAACGACTCGAAGACCGCGACCGCGGCCTTGTAGTCGTGCGAGCCCTCGATCAGGTCCTCGGCCTCGACGATCGCCTGCAGCTTGCTGCGCAGGATCGGCGTGCGCGAGGCCTGCTCCATCGTGGCGAGCGAGGTGAAGAGGCCGACGAGGCGCAGCACGCCGGTCAGGTTGCCGTCGCGATCGATCTCCTTGACGGCGATGTCGTCCATGCGCTCGCGTCGGTGCACGGTGGCCGGACGGTTCGACTTGCCGATCAGCAGCAGGTCCGCCTCCGGCGAGAGCCGCGCCCTCAGCGCCTCGGGGAGCGAGTCGATCGGCGTCGGCGTCGCGAAGCGCGAGCTCGCCTCGTCGGCGAGCACGCCGAGGCCCGATCCCGGCCGCACCGAGGACTTCCCGTCACGGATGTCATACGCGCGCGCGCCGAGGAAGACGAAGTGCTCGGCGCGCAGCCAGTCCAGGAAGGAGACCGCCTCGGCGATCTCGTCGGTGCCGTAGCGCGCCTGCGAGCGCCGTGCCGTCACGACCAGCTGGTCGACCGTCGCCTTCATCGCGGGGAAGTCGCGCACCACCGCCTGCAGGTCGGCGAGCGCCTCGCGGATGCGCGCGGTCAGCACGAACGACGCGGCCGCATCGAGCTGCTGGTCGATCTCGACGCGCATGATCGACTCGCGCGAGCCGGCGTCGCGCGCGCTCACGAGCCGCAGGATCCCCCCGTCGGCGTCCCGCTCGACGCCGACGACCGGGTGCAGCAGGAGGCGGATCGTGTACCCCGCCGACTCGACCGCGGCGCGCACGGTGTCGACGAGGAACGGGGCGTCCGCGAGGTTGACCTCCGCCGCCGAGCCACGGGGCTGCGAGGGCACGACGCGCACACCGATCGGCTCGCCCGCGCGCGCGTCGGCGAAGTCGAAGACGCCGACGAGCTGGGCGTAGAGGACGTCCACGGGCAGATCCCGGAGCTGCTCCCGGACGGTCTTCCCGAGCATCGCGCGGGTGAGCTGGGTGAGGCTCGCGCCGCGCGCGCCGGGATCGCGCTCGGCGATCGTCGCGAGCAGCTCGTCGAGGAGCGGATGCGCAGCCGCGGGAACGGTCACCGCTGCAACGCTAGCGGACCCCGGCAGGGCCGGTCGAGCGCCGCTCGACCAGCACGGGAGGCACGATCGTGGAGCGCTCGAGCTCGACCTCCTCGATCGCGCCGAGCGCGAGCTTGACGGCGATGCGCGCGACGCGCTCGGTCGCCCAGCGGATGCTCGTGAGCGGCGGATCGAGCAGCTGTGCGACCGGGTGGTCGTCGTAGCCGGCGATCGACACGTCGTGCGGGATCCGCAGCCCGAGCTCGCGGCAGGCGGCATAGGCGCCGAGCGCGATCGAGTCCGAGAGCGCGAAGATCGCGCTCGGCCGATCGTCGGCGGCGAGCAGCTCGCGGGCAAGCGGGCGGGAGCCGTTGAAGCTGTACTCGCACGGCTCCAGACGCACGTCGATGCCGAGCCGCGCGGCTTGCGCCTCGACCGCCTCCTCGGCACGCCGCAGCGGGGCCCGGCCGATCCGCCACGAGAGCACGGCGATGCGCGTGTGACCGAGCGCGGCGAGGTGCTCGAGCATCAGCTGCACGCCGAGGTCGTTCGCAATCACGACCTCTCCCGCGGTCGCCGCCGCCTCCAGCCGATCGCCCACGGCGACGAGCGGGACGAGCTCTGAGACCTCCTGCCAGCGCGTGTCGAAGGGCTGGATCGGCATCGCGATCAGGGCATCGACGCGGCGATCGGCGAGCCCGAGGGCGAGCGGGATCTCGCTCGCCGCGTCGCCGTCCGAGTCCGCGATCAGCAGCTGGTGGCCGACCGCGCGCAGCTCGCGCTGCACCTGGGCGACGAGCTCCTGGGTGTAGAGGTCGGCGAGGCTCGCGACGAGCATGCCGACGCTGTTCGTCTTGCCGCCCCGCAGCGCGCGCGCGATCGGATCCGAGCGGAACCCCAGCTCGTCGGCCGCGGCGCGCACGCGCGCCTCGGTCTCGCGCGAGACCTGGATCCCGCGGAGCGCGTAGGAGACGGCCGCCGGCGAGAGTCCCGTGTGCTCGGCGAGCTGCTTGATCGTCGGCCGCTTGGCCCGCTGCTCGGACATCCGTCGTGACCTTAGCCTGGATCGACCGGCTGGTGGGTTCGTGGCGGGCCTGCTGGTGGCCGTCAGGACAGGCTGCGCTGTCGCAGGCGCGGCCGGACGCCTCGGCCAGACAGCGCAGCCCGAAGCGCACCACGCGGCTGGGAGCCCGCAAGCGAAGCGACCGGGCACCCAGCCGCGTGGGAAGCGGCCTGACTGAAGCCAGCAGGATGCGACACTCCCACCACACGGTCGATCCAGGCGTTCGCGGACCAGGTCTTGACACATGAACGGTTCGCTCTATGATTGGAGGTGAATCGATTCAGCAAACCTCTTCGAGAGCCACCATGTTTGATCTGCCCGCCGACGTCCCCGACGAGATCGCCCAGCTCGTTGCATCCGATCGGCCGCTGACGCGCGACGAGGTCGTTCAGGTGGCCCGGGCGACGGAGGACGCGCTCGATCTCGACGCGCTGGCGTGGCACCGCGAGGGGTCGCGCGTCTGCCGCCAGCTGTACGCGACGGAGCACTACGAGGCGTGGCTGATCTGCTGGCAGAACGACGGCGACACCGGCTGGCACGATCACGAGAGCTCGCTCGGTGGCGTCCACGTCGTGCAGGGCGCGCTGGTCGAGGAGAACATCTGCCTGCGGCCCGGCAGCGAGAGCTGGTCGCAGCGCCGCACCTACGTCGCCGGCGAGGGATTCAGCTTCGACGAGCGGCACATCCATCGCATGACGCACGCGGGCGGCGGACCGGCGATCTCGGTGCACTGCTACTCGCCGCCGCTCGTTGCGATGGGGCAGTACGAGCTCGACGACGACGGTGTGCTGCGCCGCGAGTCGATCTCAGGCGACGCCGAGCTCGTCGCCTCGCGCGGGTTCTGAGCGATACTGCGCGGATGCCCCCCGCGCCCTTGCCCGAGGAGCTCTCGCGCTTCCTCGGCGCCCCGCACCCAGCCGTCGTCTCGAGCGTCCGTCCCGACGGAGCTCCCGTCACCGCGGCCACCTGGTACGCCTGGGAGGATGGCCGCGTCGTCCTCTCGATGGAGGCCGACGGTCTGCGCGCGCGGAACCTGCGCGGGAACCCCGCGATCGCGCTGACCGTGCTCGCGGACGACTGGTACTCGCAGGTCTCGCTGATCGGTCGCGTCGTCGAGTTCCGGCCGGACCCCGGGCTCGCCGTCCTCGACCGGCTCTCGATCCTCTACACGGGCGAGCCCTACGACGACCGCACACTCGACCCCGTCACGGCGCTCGTCGAGATCGACCGCTGGAGCACGTTCGGCTCGCCCGGAACGCCGTAGGGTGCCGGCCGGCGAGGACCTGCTGCCGCTCGATCGGCTCGCGGCATTCCTCGACGGCCTCGGGATCGGCAGCGGGCCGGCTCACGCGGAGAGGGTCGGCGACGGCCACTCGAACCTGACCTACCTCGTCACGCGCGACGGCGCGCGCGTGATCGTGCGGCGCCCGCCGCCGCCGCCGCTGCCGCCCTCGGCCCACGACATGCTGCGCGAGGCGCGCGTGGTCGGCGCGCTGGCCGGCGCGGCGCGCGTGCCGCGCATCCTCGGGGCCTGCGCCGACGAGTCAGTGATCGGCGCGCCGTTCTACGTGATGGAGGAGGTCGCCGGAAACGTCTTGACGTCGAGTGTCCCGGCCGGCGTCTCCCCGGAGCGCGTCGGTCCCGCGCTGGTACGCGCGCTCTGCGAGCTGCACGCGGTCGACGCCGAGGCAGTCGGTCTGGGCGACCTCGGCCACGCGCCGACCTACCTCGAGCGGCAGATCCGGCGCTTCCGGGGCATCTCCGCGCTCGTGGAGACGCGTCCGCTCCCGCGCGTCGAGGAGCTCGCCGACTGGCTCGCGGCGCACCGGCCCGCGAGCGCACGGGGCTCGATCGTGCATGGCGACTACCGTCTCGGCAACGCCTTGCTCGGCCCGCAGGGCGAGGTCGTGGCGATCCTCGACTGGGAGCTCGCGACGCTCGGCGACCCGCTCGCCGATCTCGGCTACCTGACGGCGACCTGGTCGGAGGCCGGCAGCCCGGGCACGCCGATCGAGCTGTCGCCGGTCACGCGAGAGCCCGGATTCGCCTCGCGACGCGAGCTGGCCGAGCTCTATGCCCGTGCCTCCGGGGCCGACCTGGCCGCGCTCCCGTGGTACGAGGTGCTCGCGCTCTGGAAGGCGGCGATCTTCTGCGAGGGCCTGCGCGCCCGCCACCTGCGCGGCGAGCCCGGCGGTGCCTGGGCCGCCTCGCTCGAGGCAGGCGTGCCGGCGATGCTCGAGGCCGCCGCGGAGCTCGCCGGAAGCTACCCGAGCAGGTAGCGCCCCGAGAGCGCGACCTCGTGCAGCGGCGGCGCCTCGACCGGCTCGCCGTCGAGCGTGACCTGATGCGTGCGCGGGTCGACGCGCACGGTGCCGCGGCGCGTGTTCCGCACCATCTGCGCGCTCGTCAGCTCGCGGCAGCCCTCGACCCGCGCCCGCGGGCGATCGCAGCCGATCTCGGCCCCCATCGCGCAGCCCGCGAGGAACGCGAGCGAGAGCCGCGCCGGCGCCGAGCCGATGCCGCCGATCTGCGAGCGGATCCGCACCGGCTCGGCCAGGAACGTCGTCGCGTTGCCGTCGCCCGAGGCACCCCAGGCCGGGAAGCCGGCCTTGAGGATCAGCTCGGGCCGCACGCCGAAGAGCTGCGGCTGCCAGAGCACGATGTCGGCGAGCTTGCCGATCTCGAGCGAGCCGACGTGCGCGGCGAGGCCGTGGGTGATCGCCGGGTTGATCGTGATCTTCGCGAGGTGCCGCAGCACGCGCTCGTTGTCGGCGAGTCCCGGCTCGCCGCCGCGCAGCCCCTTCATCGCGTGCGCGTTCTGGAAGATCCGGCGCGTGACCTCGCCGATCCGGCCCATGCCCTGCGAGTCGCTCGAGAACATCGCGATCACGCCGAGGTCGTGCAACACGCCCTCGGCGGCCATCGTCCCTGCCCGCACGCGATGCCGCACGATCGCGGCGTCGCCGGGATTCTCGCCCGGTGCGAGCACGTGCACGGCGGGCACCATCTCGCGATGCTCCGCGACCGTGCCCACCCCGTAGGGGATGGTCGGCGAGGTCGACGACGTGAGCACGCGCTCACGGCCGGCCAGCTCGAGCACGTTCGGCCAGTGGCCGCCGCCGACGCCCTCGATGTGGAACGCGTGCACCGTGCGCCCGCCGAACGCGCGGTAGGTGTCCTCGACCGAGAGTGCCTCGTTGATGCCATCGGTGTGGATCGCGAGCTGGACGTCGTGCAAATCGCAGAGGTCGAGGGCGCAGCGGATCTGCTCGGGTCCCGCCGAGACGTCCTCGTGGATCTTGAGGCCGCCCCCGCCGGCCCGCAGGCCGTGCTCGACGGGCTCCGGGCGCGCGGACGATGCGCGCACGAGCAGGCACGCGTTGAGCGGATAGGCGTCGAGCGCGGCCCAGGTGGTGCGCATCGCCTCGGCGGGATTGACGCCGAGGTTCCACATCGGCCCCGGATCCTGGATCACGAGCGAGGTCACGCCGCCCGCGAGCGCCGTGTCGGCGACCTGCGGCGAGAGCAGGTGGACGTGCGTGTCGATCGCCCCGGGCGTGGCGATCATTCCACGACCGTCGAAGACGGCGGTGCCCGTGTCGAGCACGACGTCGACGCCGTCCATCACATCGGGGTTGCCGGCCCGCCCGATCGCGCAGACCCGCCCGTTGGCGATGCCGATGCTCGTGCGCCGCACGCCGAGCACGGGGTCGAGCAGCAGCACGCCCGTCACGGCGATCTCGACGCCGCCGCGCTCGGCGCGCACGAGCAGGCCGTCGCGCATCGTCCCGCCCATGCCGGGCGAGAGCTCGTCGGGACCGGTCACGTCGTCGCGCTCCGGCTCGACCTCGAGGCTCGTGTCGCCGAGGCGCACGCGAGAGCTCTCAGACACCGAGATACCCGCGCTCGCGCGCCAGCTCGAGCGCCTGCTCGAGCGCGCCCGGATGATCGAGCGGCCCGTCGACGAGCCCGCCGTGGCCGCGGATCACGCGCGCGCCCTCGAACGGTCGCAGCCACACGTCGACGGACGCGCCGGGCTCGATCACGAGCTTGACGCCGGCCTCGACGGCCAGCCGCATGCCCCACGCGGCGCGCCGGTCGAAGCGCAGCCGGCGGTTCAGCTCGAAGACGTGGAAGTGCGACGTGATGCCGATCGCAACCTCGGCGGCATTCTCGATTGCGAGCGGTCCGTGCGCGCCCGCCAGCCAGGCGAGCGGCGGCTCGTCACGCTGGGGCGGAGGCCCGCTCGCCGCGATCGGGTGAGTCAGCACGCAGAGCCGCGAGCCGTCGCCGAAGAGCGCCTCGACCTCGATCCGCGAGACGAGCTCGTCGACGCCGTCGATGACATCGGCAGGGCCGAGCGTCGCGTAGCCGGCCGCCACAGCCTCCTCGTAGCTCAGACCATCGCGGGCCGCCTCGCAGACCTCGTCGGCGATCAGCGCGGTCGCCTCGGCCTGGTTCAGCGCGAGCCCGCGCGCGCGCCGCTTGCGGGCGAGCTCCGCGGCGAGGAAGAGCTGCAGGCGATCCTGCTCGCGCGGTGTCAGACGCATCGCGCCAGACTAGCTCTTGGCGACGAGCGGAAGGTGGATGCTCGCCGTCTTGGTCACGCCGCGCAGCTCCACCGTGAGCGTCGCGCGCGTTCCCGGCGCGAGCCGCTTCTTCGAGAGCCAGCGCAGCCTCTCGATGCGCGGCTGGCGGATGATCGAGTTGTAGACCGAGAGCTGCGCCGCCTGCTTGAAGAGGATCCGTCGCTGCTTGCCGTTGACCGCGATCTTCACGCGCAGCCGGGGGCTCTTCACGTTGGCCGCCCACTCCACCGAGATCTCATACGACCCGAACGTCTTGAGACGGCGGAAGCTGACCGTTCCGATCTTGATGTACTCGCGAACGGTGAACGCGGTCGGCGGCGAGTAGAGCGACATGAACGCGGCGTCGACCGAGCGCACGCTCCACCAGTACCTGCCGGCGTAGAGCCCCTGCTTCGGCTCGTACGAGGTCGGCGTGCCGCTGAGCACGCCGAGGTCGACGACGTTCTGCGAGAGGAACTCGCCGGCCGGCGTGACGGCGGGGTCCGAGGCCACGTAGACGGTCTGCGCGGTCTCGCCGTCCGGCGTCGACCACACGAACGTCGGCGTCGAGTCGTTGGTCGTCGAGTTCGCGCCAGGCGAGAGCGGCGAGATCGCGCCGGCGGCGCTCGCCACGAGCACGAGCAGGAGAACGAGCAGGAGGGTGGGTCGAAGCACGGTGCGTCTCTTGGCCGGTGGGACGAACGGATCGACCACCATCCTCTCACACTTTTCGGCAGGTTCGCGCTGTCTACCCCGCGAGCACGCCTGCCGGCACGTCCGCGGCGAGCGCGTCGTCGAACGCGAGACGCAGGCGTCGCGCCATCTCCTTGATCTCGGCCTCCTCGACCACGAACGGCGGCGAGGCCTGCACGGCGACGCCGCGCACGGGCCGGTTGATCAGGCCGTGGTCGCGGCTGTAGGCCGAGATCCGGTCCGGAACCTGGGCGTTCGCCGAGAGCACCGCGTGGTTGACCTCGACCGCGGCGAGCAGCCCGATCGCCCGCACCTCGTGCACGAGCGGATGCCCCTCGAACTGCTCGCGGAAGCTCTCGTCGAGCACCGGCTCGAGCGCACGCACGCGCGCGACGAGGTTCTCGCGCTCGATGATCGCGAGGTTCGCGAGGCCTGCGGCGCAGGCCGCCGGGTGTCCTCCGTAGGTGTAGCCGTGACGGAAGACGGCGCCGTCGCCATCCCAGAACGCCTTGCGGATGCGCGGCCCGATCACGACGGCGCCGAGCGGCTGGTAGCCGGAGGTCAGGCCCTTCGCGCACGTCATCAGGTCGGGCTCGACGCCGAAGCGCTCGCAGCCGAACCACGTGCCGAGCCGGCCGAAGCCGCAGATCACCTCGTCGGAGATCAAGAGCACGTCATGGCGGCGGCAGATCTCCTGCACCGCGGGCCAGTAGTCCTCGGGCGGCGGCAGCACGCCGCCGGCGCCGATCACGGGCTCGCCGATGAAGGCGGCGACCCGCTCGTGGTTTCCGTGCAGGTACTCCTCGAGCGCGGCCGGCGAGTCGTAGGGAAGGTTGACGACGCCGGGGATCAGCTCGCCGTAGCCCTCACGGTTCGCCGGGATCCCCTGCAGGCTCGTGCCGAACGCGTTCGTGCCGTGATAGCCGTGCTGGCGGCTGATGATCGTCTGCTTCGCGGGCTTGCCGGTGGCCGACCAGTAGCGCCGCGCGAGCTTCGCCGCCGTGTCGATCGCGTCGGAGCCACCGCCCGAGGTGAAGAACACCGCGGCGTTCTCCATCGGCGCGATCGACGAGACCTTCGCCGCAAGCTCGAGCGCCTTCGGGTTCGCGAACACGTCGAAGGTGTGGAACGCGGCGAGCTCGCGCAGCTGCTCCGCGACGGCGTCGACGATCTCATCACGGCCGTAGCCGACGTTCATGTACCAGAGCGACGCGCACGAGTCGAGGTACTCCTTGCCGTCCACGTCCCAGACGGTCGACCCCTTGCCACGCGCGATCACGACCTCGCGGCCCTGCGTCGCACCCATGTTCGTGAACCCGCGCCAGAAATCGACCATGCGGGGAGGATACTCGCCGTCGGAGTCCATCGGAGTGCGTCCGAGAACACCGAAGCGAAAGCACGGCAACGGTTCTCGCAGCGCCCAAGCCCTGCGCTCCGCGAGCTGCCGACGACGAGCCGCGCACAGACGACCAAGCGCGCCTCGCTTACGACCGACGCTCGCCCGCCGCCGCCGGTGGCAGAGCATCACTCCGCCGGCGCCGCTTCCAAGCCCAACACGCGACCAGCGGAAAGAACGCGACCGCAATCGTGAGCGCCAAGATCGGAGCGTCGTGGCGGCTGGACTCGGAGACGAATGTGCGCGGCGCAAATAGCGCGAACGGCACCCACGCCTGCACTCCCGCCTCGATCCAGTCCAACCCCGCGAATGGCTCACCCGCCGAAGCCTTGCCCCACGAAACGCCTAGCAGCGTCACGGCGAGGAGAAGGGAGACGGGCACGAAGAGGAACGCGCCTTGCCAGGCATCAACGCCGGCGAGGAGCAGCCAGCCGACTGCCTGAAGCGCAAAGAGGAGCCGCTGAGCGAGCACATGCTCAATCGTACGGCGGCTCGCCGCCAATCGACCGACGCCTACACCAGGGCGGACTCGGGCACCGACGGCGGCACCCCGGCCGCGGCGTACGCCTCGACCTCGTCGAGCGTCTCGGCGTCGAGCAACGCCGCGGTCAGCGACTCGAGCTTGTCGCGGTTCGCGGCGACGAGCTCGCCGACCTCGCCGTGCGCCGTCTCGATGATGCGACGGACCTCGTCGTCGACGACCTGCTGCGTGCGCTCGCTCGTCTCGCTCGCGCCGGGCAGCAGCATGCTCTGCCCCTCGCTCGGGGCGACGGCGACGAAGCCGATCTCGCGGCTCATGCCCCAGCGCCCGACCATCCCGCGCGCGATCTGCGTGGCCTGCTGGATGTCGGACTCGGCGCCCGTCGTGATCGTGCCGTAGACGACCTCCTCGGCGACGCGGCCGCCGAGAGCGACCTTGATCTTGCCGAGCAGGTAGTGCTCCTCGTAGTTGAAGCGATCGGCGTCGGGCGAGCTGAAGGTGACGCCGAGCGCCTGGCCGCGCGGGATGATCGAGACCTTGCGCACGGGGTCGGCTCCCGGCGTGAGCATGCCGACGATCGCGTGGCCCGCCTCGTGGTAGGCGACGCGCTCGCGCTCGCCCTTGCCGATCGTGATGTGGCGCTCGGCGCCGAGCACGATCTTCTCGAGCGAGTCCGTGACATCGGCCATCTGCACGCGCGGGTGGTCGCGGCGCGCCGCCAGCAGGGCGGCCTCGTTGACGAGGTTCGCGAGGTCGGCGCCGACCATCCCGGGCGTCGACGCCGCGATCGAGTCGAGGTCGACGTCGGGCGCGAGCGGCACCGAGCGCGTGTGCACGGCGAGGATCTCGCGCCGCCCCTTCTTGTCGGGCGCCTGCACCGAGACCCGCCGGTCGAAGCGGCCGGGGCGCAAGAGCGCCTTGTCGAGGATCTCGGGCCGGTTCGTCGCAGCCAGCACGATCACGCCGCTCGAGCCGTCGAAGCCGTCCATCTCGGTGAGGATCTGGTTGAGCGTCTGCTCGCGCTCGTCGTGGCCGCCCATGATGTTGCCGCCAGAGCGCGAGCGGCCGATCGCATCGAGCTCGTCGATGAAGATGATCGCGGGCGCGGCGGCCTTCGCCTGGGCGAACAGATCGCGCACGCGCGAGGCGCCCACGCCGACGATCATCTCGACGAACTCCGAGGCGCTCATCGAGAAGAACGGCACGCCCGCCTCGCCCGCGACGGCGCGCGCGAGCAGCGTCTTGCCGGTGCCCGGCTGGCCCGAGAGCAGCACGCCGCGAGGGATCCGGCCGCCGAGCTTGCGATAGCGCTCGGGGTTCTTGAGGAAGTCGACGACCTCGACGAGCTCCTGCTCGGCCTCCTCGATGCCCGCGACGTCCTCGAACGTCACCCGCAGCGCATCGGCATGCTGGTAGCGCTTCGCCTTCGAGCGGCCGATCGACGAGAGCGCGCCTCCCGCGCCCGCGCTCGCGCGCCGCAAGAAGAACACCATCAGGCCGATGAAGAGCAGCGTCGGGCCGAAGCTGAGCAGGATCGTGACCAGCGTCGAGCTCTTGCTGTCGAGGTTCTTGTTATTAATCACCACCCCCTTCTCCTTGAGCAGGGGGAGCAGCGCGAGATCCTCCGGCTGCTGCGGCTGGACCGTCTTGAAGCGGATCGCCTCGCCGGTCTTGCCGTTCGCGAGCGCGATCGTCATCTTCTTCTTGAGGTCGCCCTCGACGGCACCGCCCTGCAGCACCACGTCGGCGACGTTGCCCTTCGTGACGAGCTCGATGAACGTCGGCGAGTAGGCGATCGCGGGCCGCGGCTTGCTCGGCGCGTAGAGCGACGCGATCCACGAGTTGACGACGAGCGCGACGATCACGAGCGGCACGAGCCGCAGCCACGAGCGCCGTGGCAGCCCGGGTCTCGGTGGCGCGCCGCGGCCGTCGGGGGCGGGGTTGACGCGCCAGCCAGGCGGTGATTTCGGCGGAGTGCTCACGGCGGCACGGTAATCGATCAGGCCATGCGGGCGCCGAAGGCCGCGAGCGCACGCGGCGAGGCTGCGAGGCGGGCCTGCGGGACGAGCTGAAGATAGAGGCTCGCGAGCGCCTGGTACGGCGCGTAGCGATCGAGCAGCTCCGCCAGGTCGGCGGCATCCGGCTCGCGGCCGTGGAGCCGCGTCAGCAGCTTGACGTGCCCGAGGTCGCCGACCATGCCGCGATCGAGGCGGCCGAGGCCCTCGCTCACGACCGCGCCTGCCGTCCACGGTCCGATCCCGGGGTGCGCGACGAGCCGCGCCACGACCTCCGGCGTCTCGAGCCGCGCGAGCGCGTCGAGGTCGAGCAGCTTGAGCGCCCGCACGAGCGCGGCGGCGCGGCGGCCGGCGAGGCCGAAGGACTCGAGGTGCGCCTGCCCGAGCGTGCGCAGCTCGGCCTGCGTGGGCGAGAGCAAGAGCCCCGCGTGCGGCTCTGCGACCGCACGCAGCGCGGCGTTCTCGATGCGCATCGCATCGAGCGAGCGGACGAGCTGGCCGCAGACGCCGCGCAGGAGCGCGTGCGCCGCGGAATCCAGCGGGAGGATTCGCAGTCCGCGTGCGCGCATCACCGCGGGCCCGAGCAGCGGGTCGCCGGCGACGCTCGCGTAGAACGGCCCGAGCTCGACGTCGAGCGCGAGCAGGAAGCGCAGGCGCGCGAGCGCCGAGGCTTCGTCGGGGGCCGACAGCTCGATCGCGAGCCGCGCGTCGGGCAGCTGCCGGATGCGCGCGTGGGCGGGGCCATCGGCCGTGCGGAAGACGAGCTCGAGCGTCCCGCCCGCGAACCGTCGCGTGCTCGAGCGCAGCCCGCCGGCCGAGCGCGCGAGCGAGTACGGGAGCGGCGGCTCGAGCAGGTGCGCGCTCACGGCGTGATCGTGCCGTCGGCGCCGATCGCCGCGGCGCGCCCGCCGAAGTCCTGGCGCGAGAGCTGCGCGACGAGGTGCGCGCTCGCGTTCGTCGGATCGAGGTGCGGCAGCGCGTCACCGTCGAGGCGCAGCGAGATCCAGCGCCCGCCGACGAGCCCGCCGTCGCCGCGCAGCGTCACGCGCACGATCGCCGAGAGGCTCAGCGTGCCCCCGGTGCCGAAGTTCTTGTAGCCCGCGAAGTTGCCCGCCGAGTAGGCGATCAGGCGCGCGTGGTAGCGCTCGACGCCGCGGATCACGTGCGGCCCCGAGCCGACGACGAGGTCGGCGCCCGCGTCGATCACTGCGTGCGCGAAGCGGCGCGAGTTGCCGCGGTTCTCGCCGAGGAACGTCTCGGTGCCGAGCGGCACGCGGGTCGCCGTCGATCCCTCGGAGCCGGCGTGGATCGCGACGACCACGAGATCGGCCTTGCTCGCCGCGCGGGCGACGAGGCGCTTGGCGGCGGCGATGTGCTCGAGGCGCGACGCCCACGGATAGGGCGCGAAGCCGAGGAAGGCGACGCGCACGCCCTTGCGCCGGATGATCGTGATCGTGCCCGGCCGCCCTGCCCAGGCGATGCCGACGCGGCGCAGCGCGCGCTCGGTCGAGCGCTGCCCCGCCGGGCCGAAGTCGTCGCCGTGGTTGTTCGCGACGTTCATCACGTCGAACCCGGCCGCCTTGAGGTTGCGCGAGAACGCCGGCGGAGCCTCGAAGGCGAAGCAGTTCGGCGAGGAGCCGCACTTCGTGTCAGGGAGGGCCGAGAGCGTCTCCTCGAGGTTGCCGAACGCGAGATCGGCGCTGCGGAGCTGTGGTGAGACCTCGACGAGCGAGCCGCGGCCCGCGTTCGGGGGCGTGCCGTACTTCGAGGCGAGCACCGTGTCGCCGACCCACGCGATCGTCAGCTCCGTCTTCGCGACGGCCGGGTCGGGCGCCGCCGGCACGACCGGGGTGGTCACGGCGGGAGCGGTCCCGGTCGTTCCCGTCGTCGTTCCCGTCGTCGTCTCCGTCGCCGCCCGCGTCGTTCCGCCTCCTCCGGTGAACGCCGAGGCAGTCAGGGTGCCCGCGACGGCGAGCAGGGCAAGCACTCCGAGCGCGGCGATGCGGCGGCGGATGACCGCCCGGCGGCGGGCCTCGCGCCGGCGCTCGGCGCTCACGCGGCCGTCGTCTCGACGACCCACTCGTCGCCGCGCGGGCTCGAGGCGCAGGTCACGCGGCGTCCCTCGACGATCGTGCCGGCGCGCGGCCGCGAGCCCAGCTGGAGCGTCCGCGTCGGGAAGCCCCAGGGCGCGATCGCCTCCCAGGCCGCCGCGGCGCGCAGCACGAGCTCGTCCTCGTAGCGTCGGCCGACGATCTGCAGGCCGATCGGCAGGCCGTGCTCGGCGGTGCCCATCGGCACGCTGATCGCAGGCATGCCGGTGAGGTTGAACGGGTAGCTGAAGTGGCAGTAGTCGTCGTAGAACTCGCCGACGGCGACCCCGCCGATCTCGCGCGGCGCCCACTGCTCGAGCGGGAACGCGACGCACTCCATCGCCGGCATCAGCACGAGGTCGTAGCGCGACATGAACTGCGCCCAGCGCTTCGCGAAGAGCCACATGTCGTTGCGCGCGCCGACATACTCGCGCGCCGTGACCTCCGCTCCGGCCTCGATCAGCGCGCGCGTGTCATCGCCGACGAGGCCGCTCTTGAGCAGGTCTCCCTCGCTCACGAGGTTGTCGCCGCAGGCGATCGTGTTCCAGGTGTCGAGCGGGCTCGCGAGCCCGGGATCGGCCCGCTCGATCGTGCAGCCGAGCGTCGCGAAGCGCTCGACGGCGCGCTCGAACGCCTCGCGCACGCCGTCGTCGGTGCGGATGTAGCCGAGATCCGGCGTGACCGCGACGCGCAGGCCCCGCAGGTCGCCGGGCCGCGCGGCGGCGACGTAGTCGCGCCCGAGCGCAGGCGCCGAGAGCGGGTCGCGCGCGTCTGGCCCGGCGATCACCGAGAGCGCGAGCGCGCACTCGGCGACGCTCCTCGTGATCGGGCCGACGTGGGTCAGGGTCAGCCAGCCCGCGCCGTCGGAGACGTGCGGGACGATCCCGTAGGTCGGCTTGAAGCCGACCACGCCGCAGAACGAGGCGGGGATGCGGATCGATCCGCCGCCGTCGGAGCCGAGCGCGATCTCGCCGAGACCGAGCGCCGCGGCGCAGGCCGCGCCGCCGCTCGAGCCGCCCGCGCTGCGCGTCGGGTCCCACGGGTTGCCCGTCGCGCCGTAGAGGTCGTTCTTGCTCGTGCCGCGATAGCAGAACTCCGGCACGTTGGTGCGCCCGATCGCGATCGCGCCGGCCGCCTCGAGCCGCTCGACGGGCGGGACGGTGTAGCCGGGCAGCGAGCCGGTGAGCGCGCGCGAGCCGACGGTGCAGGGGACGCCCTGCTGGGCCATCGCGTCCTTCACGCTGAACGTGCGGCCGGCGAGCGGCGGCGGCGGGGCGAGCGCGTCGATCTCGGCCGCCCGCGCCCGCGCCTCCTGCGGGAACACGCGGCAGAACGCGTTGACGTCGCCGTTCGCCTCGGCGATCGCGTCGAGCACCCGCTCGACAGACTCAGCCGCGCTCAACGCGACTCCCCGGAACGAGGTCGTCGCGGCCGTCGGGCCACCGGACCCAGGCCTTGTAGCCGCCGTCGTAGTCGTCGCCGAGCAGCACGAGCCGCGCCGGCTCGCCCTGCACGCGGCACGGCTCGTCTCCCTCGGGATCGAGCCCGCGCCACATGCGCACGAAGGGGTTCGTCTCCCACTCCGCGCCGATCGTCGAGTGACCGATGTGCCCGGGGTTGAGCACGACCGCGTGGTCGAGCCCCATCAGCGTGTCCATCACCGACGAGCGGAGATCCTCGAACGTCGTCGCGCCGGGCGCGCGCACGCCGCCCACCGAGCCCGCGAACAGCGTGTCGCCCGTGAAGCACTCCTGCCCGTTGACGAGGAACGCGAGCATGCCGTCGGTGTGGCCGGGCGTGTGCAGGCAAGCGATGTGCAGCCCGCCCGTCTCGAGCACGCCGCCGCCCTCGATCGGCTGGAACGCGCCCGGCATGCGAGCGGCCTCGAGCGGATGCGCGAGGAGCGGGACGTCGAAGCGCGCCCGGTAGTCGTCGAGGTGGATCACATGATCGGCGTGGTGGTGGGTGACGAGCACGTGCGTGACCGTCAGCCGGTGCCGCTCGATCGTCGTGTACAGCTGCGTCGGCTCGGTGCCAGCGTCGATCAGCACGCAGACGCCGCCCGCGCGGTCGCCGATCACATAGCTGTTGGACAGGTAGCGCCCGTCCATCGCGCGCTCGAGGATCATGCGAGCTCGATGATGCTGCGGATGCCGTCCTGCGCTTCCATCAGCTCGAAGCCGCGGTTGACCTGGTCGAGCGTGAGCGTGTGCGAGAGCAGCTGATCGACATCGATCTCGCCGTCGATCCAGCGTTGCACGAGTCCGGGCACCTGCGAGCGCCCCTTGACGCCGCCGAACGACGAGCCGGTCACGCGCCGGCCGGTGATCAGGAAGCGCGGCACGACCTCGAGCGTCTCGCCCTTGCCGGCGACGCCGCACATCGTCGCGAGCCCCCAGGCCTCGCGCGCCGACTCGACCGCCTGGCGCATCACGGCGACGATGCCGGTCGCCTCGAAGGTGTAGTCGCAGCCGTAGCCGCCCGTCTCGGCCTTGAGCGCCTCGACGGTGTCGGGGCCGCCGACCATCGTCTCCGTCGCGCCGTGGTGGCGCGCGCTCGCAAGCCGATCCTCGGAGAGGTCGATCGCGATGATCCGCTCGGCGCCCGCGAGCCGGGCTCCGATCACACAGCCGAGGCCGACGAGGCCGCAGCCGAACACGGCGACCGTCGACCCCCTGGCGACCTTCGCGGTAAGGAGCGCCGCGCCGATGCCCGTCGAGAGGCCGCAGGCGAACACCGCCGCGCCGCCGAAGCTCGCCTCGGGGCTGACCTTGGCGAGCGCGATCTCGGGCATCACGGTCGCCTCGGCGAACGTCGAGGTCCCCATGAAGTGGCGGAGCGGCTCACCACCGCGCGACAGGCGCGTCGTGCCGTCGGGCAGGTAGCCGCGGTTCTGCTGGTCTCGGATCGTGATGCAGCGGTTCGTGCGCGGGTCGGTGCAGTGGATGCAGCTGCCGCACTCCGGCGCGAACAGCGTGATCACGTGATCGCCCGGCGCGACGAGCGTGACTCCCTCGCCGATCGCCTCGACGACGCCCGCGCCCTCGTGCCCGAGCACCGCCGGCGCGTAGCCCGACGGGTCGGCGCCAGACGCGGTGTAGAGGTCGGTGTGACAGACGCCGCACGCGCGCACGCGCACGAGCACCTCGCCCGCCTGCGGGCCCGCGAGGTCGACGTCCTGCACGGAAAGCGGCTTGCCGAACTCCTCGAGCACCGCGGCCTTGATCCTCATCTCTCTCCCGGTCGATTGCGAAACCAGGCCCCGATCGTAGCGAGGGAGGGCTATCCCGCGTGCGGCGCAGCCGGCAGCGCGAGATCTGCCGCTCCGACGCGCCCGCTGACGCGCAGCGCGCGCGCCCGGTTGCCGCCGCGGATGCCCGAGCGCAGCACGAGGCCGGCAGCATTCACGCAGGTCGTCAGCGTGCGGACGTGGAGGCACGAGACGGGCTGGCCGAGCAGGCTGCCGCGCGTCAGCGGCGCACGCTCGACCTCGTCGCCGAAGGCCACGCGCACGACGCTCGGCAAGAGCACGCTCTCGATGCTCGCGACCGCGCCCTGGGCCGCCTGCTGGCGGCGCGAGTCGATCTTCAGGCAGTCGACCGTCGAGCTCGGCCCGCCGTCTTGCGTGCACATCACCGTGATCGTCCTGCCGGTGCCGGCGAACCAGAGCTGCTCGTCGTCGGCGAAGTGGGCGCGCACGAGGAAGCGTCCGCCGATCACCGTCCGCTCGAGCAGGAAGCGCCCCCAGTCGACGTCGTCGACGACGTACCGCACCTTGCTCGACGCCGAGGCATGATCGACGAGCGAGAGGAGCTCGCCTCCCGTGCGTGGCGTGCTCGCGGCGGCAACCGAGACGGGGAGCGCGACCAGCGCGACGACGGCGAGGGCGAGGCGTCGCATGGCCTCACCCTAGCGGCCTACTTCGGCACGGTGATGATCTTCGAGATCACCTTCCTGTTGCCGCTCCCGTCCTTGATCGTGGCCTGGAACGTCGCTCGCCCGGCGGTCACGCTCGTCGCGAGCGGAAGCCGCACCGTGGGCTTGCCCGCCGAGACGCTCGCGAACTGCTTGCGGGCGACCTGCTTGCTGCCGCGGAGCACGCGCACGTCGAGCGAGACGGCCTCGGCTGCCGTGAAGGTGGCGACGAGCGCTCGCGACCGCGCGGATCCGCGGACCCATTTCGGCGCCGCGACCGTGGCGGCGACGGCCGTGTCCCTCGCTGCCGGCGGCATGCATCCGCAGCGCCCGTGTGGCGATCCTGGGAGATCCCTGAGGGAACCCTGAGAGCGCCCTAGCCGAGCAGCAGCGTCGACGGCCCGGGGCGCTCGCGCTGCGCCTCGTACTCGTCGATCTCGCCCACGCGCTGGAGCGTCAGGGCGATGTCGTCGAGCCCGTTGAGCAGGCGGTGGCGCAGGCCGGCGTCGATCTCGAACGGGACCTCGCGCGACGACGGCAACACCACGACCTCGCGCTCGAGGTCGACCGTCGCCGCCGCGGGTGCCGCCTCGATCAGCTCGCGCACGTCGGCCGCGGGAAGCGTGATCGCGAGCAGGCCGTTCTTGCCGGCGTTGTTGCGGAAGATGTCGCCGAGCGACGGCGCGATCACCGCGCGGAAGCCGTAGTCGTGAAGCGCCCAGGCGGCGTGCTCGCGGGACGAGCCGCAGCCGAAGTTGTCGCCCGCGACGAGGATCGAGGCGCCGGCGAACTCGGGGCGGTTGAGCTCGAACTCGGGATCCGCGCGCCAGCCCTCGAAGAGGAACTGGCCATAGCCCGTGCGCTCGATCCGCTTGAGGTGCACCGCCGGGATGATCTGGTCGGTGTCGACGTTCTTCCGGTCGAGCGCGCAGACCGTGCCCGAGACGATGCGTACCGGATCCATCAGATCTCCCTCACGTCGACGAGGTGCCCGTGGATGGCGGCGGCGGCGGCCATCTCGGGGCCCATCAGGTGGGTTCTCGCTCGGGGGCCCTGGCGGCCCTCGAAGTTGCGGTTCGAGGTCGAGGCGACGCGCTCTCCCGGACCGGCGATGTCGGGGTTCATGCCGAGGCACATCGAGCAGCCCGCGTTACGCCACTCGAAGCCCGCGTCGAGGAAGACCTTGTCGAGCCCCTGCTGCTCGGCCGCGTGCTTGACCGCCATCGAGCCCGGCACGACGAGCGCCTTGACCGACGACGCGACCTGCTTGCCACGGACGATCTCAGCCGCCGCCGCGAGATCCGCGAGGCGGCTATTGGTGCAGCTACCGATGAAGACGCGATCGACCGCGACGTCGGTCATCGCCGTCCCGGCCGTCAACCCCATGTACGCAAGCGCACGCTCCGCGCCCTCATCAAC
>JANLRV010000056.1:0-5091 GCA_031361905.1 Actinomycetes bacterium | reverse complement strand
CAGCGACGTTCGTGCGCGGGGACCACCCCAACCTCGCCCGCCCGGTGTTCGTCCTCTGCTGCGGCCTCGCCTTCGCGGCCGTGCTGCAGCGACGCGGACAAGCGCGTCTCTCCATGCTGCGCACGCGCGTGCTCAAGCGCTGTGCCGATCGCTCGTACGGGATCTATCTCTGGCACCTTCCGCTCTTCCACGGCATGGAGCACCTCGGCCTCGTCGAGCGAGGCGTGCTGTGGCATACCTGGCACGCGCTCGCACTGATGATCGGCGGCGCATGGATCTGCGCCTGGGCTTCGGCGACCTACGTCGAGCTGCCGCTCAGGCGACGGTTCGCGACCGCGTAGCGGGCTCCCTCGGAAGGAGGGCTTGAGGACTCGGGTGGCGCTGCCGATGCGGTCGGAGTGACCAATCCGATTCTGAGCGTCGTCGACGACCTCGCCGTCGATCCGCACGCAGCAGCGAGCGTCCTCCATCGTCTCTCCCGTCGCGCCAACGAGGGCTTCCTGCTCGGCGTCGGCTGCATCTTCTCCGCGCTCGTGTTCTGGCTGATCGGGAACGACCAGGTCGTCCTGCCGGCGCTCGGCGGTGCGCTCGGCGGAGGTTTCGTCGGGCTCTCTGCTCGCGGCCAGCGCGGTGCGCTGCTCGTGAGGCTCGTTGGCCAGCGATCGGCGTACTCGATCCCGGCCGTCGCCAAGGCCGCGCGGCGCTTCGCGGGACGCGAGCAGCGCCAGCAGCTCGCGCGCGAGCTCGCGAGGCTCGTCTACGTGGCTCAGGGACTCGAGCCGGAGCGAGCCTACGGCGAGGGTCTCGGCGACCGCCTCGAGGCGCACGCCGACGACCTTCTCGGGCTCGCGTACCTGCTCGCGCGGACCGACGTCAAGGTCCACCCCGCCAGCGTTGCGCTGCTCGACCGGCTGCTTCACCTGCCGGGCCGAAGCCCGCTCTTCTCCCGTCACATCCCCGAGCAGCACCTGAGCATCGCGATCCTGCGCCTGCGCTCCTCGATCGGCTCGTAGCGCCCGCGCGCTCGGCGCGCCCGTTCGCCGGATCTTGACCGCCCCCTGCGCGTGGGTCACACTGTCGCGGGGCATCAGCCCCCATCGGAGAGGAGTGGGGCTCATGGCCGACAACGACGGCACACGCGGCGAGTATGTCGAAACGACGACTTCCGCAGCACTCGTGGAGAAGGCGAAGCTGCAGAAGCACTTCGGGCGCTTCGACATGTTCTTCTATCTGATCTGCACGATCGTCGGGATCGAGGCTCTCGGCACCGTCGCGGGGTACGGCTGGGAAGGCCTGCTCCTGCTCGTGATCATGGCCATCACGTTCTTCGTTCCGTACGCACTCTTGATCTCGGAGCTCGGCTCGACCTTCACCGAAGAGGGCGGCCCGTACATCTGGACGCGCATGACGTTCGGGCACTTCTGGGGTGCCATCAACGCCGTGCTCTACTGGATCTCGAACCCGATCTGGATGGGCGGGATCCTCGCCCTCACGGCGATCACGGGTTTCGGCATCTCGTTCTCCGACCTCGGTACCGGGTTCTGGTACTACGCCTTCGGGCTCGCGTTCATCTGGTTCGCGACGCTCGCCGCGATCCTCTCGTTCGGCGTCGGCAAGTGGATCCCGACGATCGGCGCGATCTCGCGCCTCGTCCTGATGCCGTTCTTCGCACTCACGGTGATCCTCTACGGGATCGACCACGGCTTCAACACGCCGAGCGCGGGCTCGTTCGCTCCGGACAGCGGGCACCTCTGGTGGCTCTTGCTGGTCGGCGCCGCACCGCTCCTGTTCTTCAACCTCGTGGGCTTCGAGCTGCCGAGCTCCGCCGGCGATGAGATGAAGGATGCACAGAAGGACGTGCCGTTCGCCGTCCTCCGTTCCGCGGGCGTCGCGCTGCTCCTGTACGGCGTTCCGACCGCCTGCATCCTCCTCGTGCTCCCGTCCGAGGCGCTCTCGGGACCGAGCGGGTTCATCGATGCGATCCGGGCATCGCTGACGGCATGGGGCGGATCCGTCGACTACGTCTCGTCAGCCGACGGGACGTCGATCGTCCTCCACTACACGGCGTTCTCGCAGTTCCTCGCCTACCTGATGGGCGGGATGTTCGTGTGGACGATCGTCTCGAGCGGCACCACGTGGATCATGGGTGCCGACCGCGCGCTTGCGATCGGCTGCATCGACGGCGGCGGCCCGCTGTTCCTCGGCAGGTTCTCCGCACGCTTCGGCACGCCGGTCAACGTCAACCTGCTCTCCGGCATCATCTCGTCGGCGTTCTTCGTGCTCGCGACGAAGCTTGCCGGAAGCAACGCGTTCGGGGTCGTGCTCTCAATGGCGACGCTGACGACCGTGATCTCCTACCTGCTGATCTTCCCCGCGCTGATCAAGCTGCGGCGGACGCACGGTCACGTGCACCGGCCATACAGGGTGCCTGGCGGCCATCGCGGCGCGCTCGTGATCGGGACCATCACGACGCTCTGGGCGGCGTTCGCGGCCGTCGCGAACATGTGGCCCTACAGCCCGAAGGCCGACTACGGCGTCTCACGTTTGGAATTCGAACTCTGGGTCCTCGGCGTGCTCGGCGCAATCTTCGCGCTCGGCGTGCTCTTCTACTACTCCGGCACCGCGACGCGCCGGAACACGGTCACGGTTCCGCTCGCGGGCCACGAGGGCGAGGCCGCTGCGGTGGTCGGCGACTGACTCGCCCGTCTCGTGTGCGTGACCCGTCGCGGGTCACGCACACGAGACGTGATCAGGCGGCGAACCGCGTCGCGACCCGGTCCCAGTCGACGACGTTCCACCAGGCGTCGAGGTACGCCGGGCGGGCGTTCTGGTACTTCAGGTAGTACGCGTGCTCCCAGACGTCGTTGCCGAGAATCGGCGTCAGACCCTGGCTGAGCGGGTTGTCCTGGTTCGCGGTCGAGACGACCTTGAGGCCGCCCGAGCCATCCTTCACGAGCCAGGCCCAGCCGCTGCCGAACTGATTGATGCCGGCGTTCTTGAACGCCTCCTTGAACGAGTCGAACGAGCCGAACGCCGCGGTGATCGCATCGCCGAGGGCGCCGCTCGGCGCGCCGCCCTTGCCGGGGCCCATGCTCGCCCAGAACATCGAGTGATTGAGGTGGCCACCGCCGTTGTTGCGGACGGGACCCTGCTTGTCGGCAGGCAGCTTGTCCAAGCTCCGCACGACGTCGGCGATCGACGCGTCGGCCCACTCCGTGCCCTCGAGCGCCGCGTTGACCTTGTCGACGTACGCCTGATGGTGCTTGTCGTGGTGGATCCGCATCGTCTGCTCGTCGATGTGCGGCTCGAGCGCGTCGTAGGCGTACGGCAGATCGGGGACGGAATAGGCCATGGGGCTCCCTCTCTCGCGGGTGTGTGGCTTTCTGGCAGGCATTCTGCCCCATCCGGCCGCTATTCACGCATGTCGAGGTACGCCTCGATGGGATCGCTCGCGCGGTCGATCGCGTCCACTGCCGCGCGCAGCGCGCGCGGGTGCTCGAAGCGGAGCGACCGTTCGGCCAGCACGTCGCGCATCGCCTCGGCGATCGCGACGGGCTCGAGCCCGGCATCGAGCGCTCGCCGGGCGAGCTCGAGGACCGTCGCGTCGGATGCGCGGATTCGCTTGCCGCTCGCCCGGGCCGTTGCGATCTCTGCAGCGGCCCGCGGGTCGGCCTGCACGAGCACGCGCTCGAGGACATGCGCCTCGTCCCGCGGCTCGAGGGAGAGAGATCCCGCACGGCCGAGCACCCCATCGGTCTTCCGAAAGCTGCCGAAGCCGTCCGATATGCCGAATATGAGCTCGTCTCCTACAGCAATCCCCAGGCTGAAGCGGATATCGGCGGGAATGGTCACCTGACCCTTGCGGGTAATGCGCGTCATGATGAGATCACGAACTCAGTAAAGCCGAGATCCTGGCAAGAGTACGACTTTGCGCCAGCGGTCCCAGAGAGCTTGTGGGTCCTCATCCCCACAGGTACCCAAACTCGGGAGTCCCATGAAGCATCGATTGCTACCCATCCTCATCGCCGGCGCGGTTGCGCCATTCGCGCTCGTCGACGCCGCCTCCGCGGCGACCGTCCACGGCACCGTGATCAAGCGCGAAGCCGGAGCGAACGTCGTCGCGCTCGCAAGCGGCAAGCTCGTGACGGTTCGAGGCAGCCACGCGCGCGTCGGCAGCGTCATCACCGTGCGCGGCGTGCGCTCCGGCTCCACGATCAGCGCCAAGGGCGTGCGCGTCACCGGTCGTGCACGGCGCGCCAAGATCCACGGCATCGTGATGAGGCGTGCGGGGCATCGCTTCCTGCTCGCTGATCGCGGAGCCACGGTCGCAGTGTCGTCGACCCAGCCGCCCGCCACCGGCAGCGAGGTCACGACCGCCGTCACGATCAATTCGGGGTCGCTGGAAGAGGACGGCGCGGCCGAGGTCGATGACGCTCAGGCCGACGGCGCCGAATTTTCCGGCACGATCGGCGCCCTCCCGGCGACCGGCGTCACGCCTCAGGTGCTGTCCATCGTGGTCAACGGCGTCCCCGTTCCCGTACAGGTCGGATCGGTCCCGCTTCCCGCCGGCCTCGCCGTCGGCCAGCGCGTCGAGGTCGAGGTTTCGCTCTCGCAGCCGACTCCCGGCGCGATCGTCTTCACGCTTCTTCGCATCCACGCGGAGGGCGTCGACGGGAGCGAAGGCGACCATCAGCACGGCAACTGTTCCACCGTCAAGGCCACGGGCGCGCTGATGCTCGCCGCTGACGGCAAGACGCTCACCGTCACCACCGACGGCGGCCCCGTCATGTTCACGGTCCCGACCGGCTTCTCGCTCGACGGTCTCGTGAACGGCACGATCGTCGAGGCGAAGGGAACCAAGAACGCCGATGGCTCGATCACGCTCGTCTCGATCCAGGCGGCGGACGGCTCGAACTGTCACAACGGCCATGACGGCCACGATGACGACGGGTCGGACGACGACGCGGCGCACAAGGACTAGCGGTGGCCGCAGCCGAGCCGCGCGCGCGCGGGGGGGATTCCCCGGGTCCATACCGGGCAAACCCCCCCCCCCCCTCTACAAACGAACGGACCCTGCGCGTACGCCACGCC
>JANLRV010000262.1:0-1883 GCA_031361905.1 Actinomycetes bacterium | reverse complement strand
CAAGGACAAGGCGCTGCTCGATGCGAAGGATCGCGCCGGCTCCGTCGAGGCGCGCTTCATCGTCAAGCGCGTCGCCTGAGAACCAACGCGAACTGAGCCTCGCCGAGCACCCCGGGCGCTATCGTCCGGGGTGCTCGGCGTTCTCGGCTCACCGTCTCGGTGACGGCAGACGCTCGGACGCGGGGCATGGGAGATCGACGGGCCGAGAGGCGGCGCGCGGCTCCCGGTCTCACCGATGACGCATCCTGCCGTTGACCCGCCAGACCTCGCCTTCGGCGCGACCGTCCGCGCGCTCTCGCGCGTCTGGTGGGAGGAGCGCCGCACGGTCGGGGTGAGCCTCCTCTTCGCGCTGATGACGACGGCGTGCTCGATCGCGATCCCGCTGCTCTTGCGCCGGATCGTCGATCGGATCGACGCGGGGGAGGGCGCCGGCATCGCGGGCCTCTGCGCGCTCGTCGGCGTCGTCGGGCTGGCGCGCTTCGGCTCGAACGCGATGCGTCGCATGCTCACCTCGAAGATCGGCATCGTGATCGAGAACCGGCTGCGCGCGCGCCTCTACAGCGCGTACCTCACCTATCCGCGCGCGTTCTACGACCGCCACGCGACCGGGCAGGTGCTCTCGCGCGCGACCAACGACCTCTATCCGATCCGCTACTTCATCGGCTGGGGCGTGATCCAGATCTGCTCGAGCGCGATGATGATCGTCGGCTCGGGCATCGTGCTCGTCTCGGTCAATCCCAAGCTTGCGCTGGCGGCCGGCGCCGTGATGCCGCTGATCGTGCTGTTGACGTGGCAGTTCTCCCGCCAGATCACATCCGTCTCGCGCAAGCTGCAGCAGTCCGGCGCCGACCTCACCGAGGCGGCCGACGAGTCGATCGTCGGGATGGAGCTGATCCAGGCGTTCGGGCGCGAGCCCGAGATGCGAGCGCGCTTCCACGAGCGGGCGAACAACGTGCGTCAGCTCGCGCTGCTCGAGGCCAGAATCCAGGCGCGCTACCTGCCCGGCTTGACCTTCTTGCCGACGCTCGCGATCGCGATCGTGGTGCTCGTCGGTGGGCGCGAGGTCTCGAACGGCACGATCACGATCGGCGAGTTCACGCTCTTCTGGACGCTGCTCCTGCAGCTCGTCTGGCCGCTCGAGGCGCTCGGCTGGATCCTCAACCTCGCACAGCGAGCCGTCGCCTCGGCGGCCCGCAGCTTCGCCTGGCTCGACGGGATCGAGCCGCTCTCCACGCCGGCGACGCCGCGCACGCTGCCCGAAGGCCCGCTTGCGGTGCGCTTCGAGCACGTCAGCTTCGGCTATGCGGACGCAGACGGCGCGGTCCTCGAGGATCTCGATCTGACGATCGCCGCCGGCGAGATCGTGGCGGTCTGCGGCGAGACCGCGAGCGGCAAGACGACGCTCCTGTCGCTGCTCTCGCGGTTCTACGACCCCGACTCGGGGATCGTCTCCGTCGGCGGGCTGAGCGTCGCCGACGTGCCGCTGCGCGAGCTGCGCGCGGCGGTCGCGCTGTGCACGCAGCGGCCGGTCCTGTTCTCGGCGCCGCTGCACGAGAACCTGCGCGCCGCACGGCCCGAGGCGAGCTGGGACGAGATGCTCGCCTCCTGCCGCGCGGCCGGCGTCGATCGCTTCGTGGACGACTTGCCGGACGGCTACGAGACGCGCATCGGCGAGCGCGGCGTGAACCTCTCGGGCGGCCAGCGCCAGCGCGTCGCGCTCGCTCGCGCGCTGATCTCGCGCGCTCGCGTGATCGTTCTCGACGACCCGTTCTCGGCCGTCGACACCGAGACCGAGCAGCTTCTGGTGACGCAGCTGCGCCCGGCCGTGCAGGGGTGCACGGTGCTGGTCGCGAGCCAGCGGCTCTCGACCGTCTCGCTCGCCG
>JANLRV010000253.1:0-4560 GCA_031361905.1 Actinomycetes bacterium | reverse complement strand
GGCTGGCGGCCGAGACGGCCTCGTTCGCGGCGCCCGAGATCAAGCTCGGCTGGATCGGCGGGGGCGGCATGAGCTACCTGCTGACGCACTCGATCGGCGCATCGAACGCGGCCCAGATGATGCTAACCGGCGATCCGATTGATGCGGCGCGCGCGCTCGCGATCGGGCTCGTCTCGCAGCTTCTGCCGCCGACCGGGCTCGCCGCAGCAGCGGCCGCGCTCGCCGCGACGATCGCGAGCAGGCCGCCGATCGCGGCGCAGACCGGCAAGGCGAACCTGCGCGCCGCCTACGCGATGCCGCTCGAGGCGGCCGTGCAGTACGAGCGCGACCTGCAGACGATCTGCTTCGCGACCGACGATGCGCGCGAGGGCCGCGAGGCGTTCACGGAGCGCCGCGCGGCCAGCTTCCGGGGGCGCTGACCCGAACGCGTGGGGTCAGGCCCCACGCGTTCGCATCCGTGACCGAGAGCGCCTCAGGGCGTGATCACCGTCTTGAGAACGCCGTCCTCGCGGCTGACGACCCGGTCGATCGCGGCTCCGATGCCATCGAGCGGCGCCGAGTGCGTGATGATCGGGCCGGTGTCGATCTCGGCGTGGGCCAGCATGCTGATCGTGCGCGGCCACTGGAACGGGTACCAGAGCGAGAACCTGATCGTCTTGTCCTGGATCAGGCTCGTCAGCATCGGCAGCTGCACCGAGTCCTCCGGCCCGGTCACGCCCATGTAGATCACGGTCGACCCGGGACCCGAGATCTCGAGCGCCTGCTGGCTCGCTCCCAGCGATCCCGTGGCCACGATCACCCGGTCGGCCAGGTTGCCGCCGTTCGCCTCGCGCACCCGGTCGGCGAGGTCGTCGCCGCCCTCGAAGACGAAGTCGGCGCCGAGCTGCTTGGCCACCTCGAGCCGGTAGCCGCCGGTGCCGACGACGGCGACGCGCGCTCCCTCGTTGCGAAGCAGCTGCACCATCGAGAGCCCGACCGGGCCGGGGCCGTAGACGACGGCGAAGTCGTCGGGCTCGACCGCGGCCTTGTGCACGGCGTTGACGGCCGCGGCGAGCATCTCGACGAACGCTCCCTGAGCGTCCGTGAGCGTGTCGGGCAGCTTGTACGCGTGGGCCGCCTTGGTCTTCGCGAACTGGGCGAAGCCGCCGTCGGTGGTGACGCCGAGGACCGACAGGTTGGCGCAGAACTGTGGCTTTCCCGCGCGGCACGAGTTGCACGCGCCGCAGCTCTGGATCGGGCAGACCGCGACGCGATCCCCCTCCTTGAGACCGTAGCTGCCGGCGATCTTGCCGAGGCCGACGACCGTGCCGGAGAACTCGTGCCCGAGCACGAGCGGGCCCTTCCCGGTGGCCGTGCCGACCGGGCTCTTGCCGTAGTAGTACTCCACGTCGGAGCCGCAGAACCCGCACGCCGAGACCTCGACGAGCACCTCGTCCTCGCTGATCGTCGGCTCGGGAATCTCCTCGACGCGGATGTCCTTCGGCTCGTAAAAGACTGCTGCCTTCATCAGTGCGCTCCTCTCAGCGTGGTCGGACGTGCTTGTCGAGCAGGGCGTCGAGCGCGAGCCGGTCTGTCCAGGTGTCGGCCCACGATTCCGCGGTCATCGGGATGGCGTCGACGGACCACCAGGTGCCCGTGTAGCCCGCGTCGACGACGGCGGGGATGAGCGCGTCGAAGTCGATCACGCCCTTGCCGATGCCGAGGTGCGTGCCGAACGCGTTGTGCCACGTGTTGGAGTCGGTATCGCAGACGTGCATGTGCCCGATCTTGCCCTTCATCATCTTGATGAACTCGAGCTGGCCGCCCTCGAGACGCTCGACCGGCTGCACGTGGTTGTGCGCGATCACGCACGCGGCCTCGACGTGGCCGACGTCGTACATCAGCTTGAGGTTGTCGTGGCCGACGTCGTTGAGCAGCTTCACGGCCTCGGACGGCTTGACGAAGATCTGGCCCGTCTCGAGCTCCCAGAGCATCGCGACGCCGACCTCCGCGCCGCGCACGGCGTGCCGGCGGAAGGTGGTGACGACGCGCTCCCAGGCCTTGTCGTAGTCGGCCTCGCGGGGGAGCGGCCCGAAGTCGCCCGGATCGACGCGCATGGCGGGGATTCCGCAGTCGACGCAGAGCTGCAGGTGCGCCTCGAAGAACGCCTCGTAGGCGGTCACGACATCGGCGTCGCCGGTCGCCCAGGCGTACTTGCCGAAGTCGCCGTACGGGCCAGGCGCGTACCCGGCGATCTCCAGGTCGTAGCTTCCGATCCAGTCGACGAGCTTCTTCCGGCTCGCCTTGTCGGGGTAGCGCTCGACCGTCGCGTGGTCGAAGAACCCCGCGAGCTCGATGCCGTCGTAGCCGAAGGCCGAGAGCACCTTCACCACCTGCTCGAGCGACGGAACGGGATCGAACCCGAACGCGAGGCACCAGCTTCCTCGGGAGATCTTGGCCTTCATGGTTCCTTCCTCCTGATCTGCCCGCGTGCCGCCGGCGGCGTCACGCAGCGTGAACCCCGGATCGAACGAGGCGGGGGTGTGGCGGCGGGGGCGCGGAGCTTCCCCGCGCCTCGAAGCCGGTCGCGAGGACGATCCGGCGCGGACGTCGCTGCGGCCCGTCGAGGCGCGCGAGCAGCAGCTCGGCCGCCGTCCTGCCGAGCTCGTCCATGTTGCGCCGGACGACGTCGAGCGGCGGATTGTGGAGGGCCGTCAGCTCGGTCTCCTCGCAGGCGACGACCGAGATGTCCTCGGGAATCCGCAGCCCGAGATCGCGGATCGCCGCGAACAGGCCGGCGAACAGCTGGTTGTTGCCCGCGATGATGGCGCTCGGCGGGTCGGGCAGCTCGAGCAGCTCGGTGACCGCCCGGTAGCCGTCCTCGACGGTCATCTCGCCCGGGCGGCAGAGATCCGGGTCGCGCGGGATCCTCAGCTGCTCGAGCTGAGCGAGATAGGCCTCGATGCGCACCCGGCTGCCGCGCTGCGCGGTCGTGCCCGCGACCAGCGCGATCCGCCGGTGCCCGAGGCCCGCGAGATGGCGGATCGCCTCGCCGAGCCCTGCCGCGTGATCGGAGAGCACCGCGTCGGCGCGCGAGCCGGGCACCTCGCGATCGAGCAGCACCGAGGCCTGGAACGAGGCGATCCGATCGCCCAGGCCGATCGCCCCCTCGTTCGCCGTGGCGATCATCAGCCCGTCCAGCCGGCGCTGGCGAAAGGCGGAGATCAGCTCGGCCTCGTGGACCGGATCGTTCGCCGAGTTGGCGATCATCAGCGCGTACCCGCGCGGGCTGAGAGCGAGGTCGGCCGCCTTCGCGATCGACGCGAACAGCGGGTTCGAGATGTCGCTGACCATCAGCCCGACCGCGCCCGTCGTGCCGGTGCGCATGCTGCGCGCGGCCACATCGGGCCGGTAGCCGAGTGCCTCGCTGGCCGAGAGCACGCGATCGCGCACCTCGGGACGCACGAAGGGCTGATCGTTGAGCGCGCGCGAGACGGTCGAGACGGAGACTCCGGCCTCGCGGGCGACATCGCGGAGAGTGGCGTTCTTCAACCTGGAGCCGACTTCCTGGGAACGTTCCTTGAGAACGTTTGCAAGCCTATTCCAGCAGCGCTCCCGGTGTCAACAGACGCCGGCGCACGGGGCGGTTTCTAGGCCAGGCTCGCGCTTGCGACGACGGGGTTCGCGAGCGCGCCGATGCCCTCGATCTCGACCTCGCAGCGATAGCCCGGGGCGAGCGCGATGTCGTCGGGCGGCACGATCCCCGTGCCGGTCATCAGCACCGACCCGGCAGGCACCGGGTTGTCGCGGCAGACCCAGCTCGCGAGCTCGGCCGGCGCGCGCGTCATCGCGGCCGTGCTCGTCGACTGCTCGAAGACCAGCGCGCCGGACGCGTCCCAGATCCGGCAGGTGATCGGGAACGGCGCATCCCAGTCATCGGGCACCAGGATCGCCGGGCCGAACGCCGCCGCATTGCGGAACATCTTCGCCTGCGGGATGTAGAGCGGGTTCGCGGCCTCGATGTCACGCGCCGTCAGGTCGTTGCCGACCGTGTAGCCGATCGGCACGCCCCCGGCACCGAGCACGACCGCGAGCTCGGGCTCGGGCACCGTCCAGGTCGACTCCGGCCGCAGGCTGACCGGCTCGCCCGGGCCGACGGTGCGGCGCATGCCCGCGTCCTTGAGGAAGATCTCGGGCCGGTCGGCCGAGTAGACGCGGTCGTAGACGTCCTTCGCCGAGGCCGACTCCTCGACCCGCGCAGACCGGCTGCGCTCGTAGGTCACGCCCGCGCACCAGACCTCGGGCGCCTCGAGCGGGACGCGCAGCGCGAGGTCGGCGAGCCGGTGCTCGCCCACGCCGGCAGCGGTCGCGAGACCCGCCGCGAGCGCCTGCAGCGGATCGCTCGCAGCGATCTCGCAGACGACCTCCGGCGCGTCGGGCGCGATCACGCCGAGGCGCGCGTCCCCCGCGAAGCGAACGAGCCGCCAGCCTCTACCTGCCATCTCGTGCTCCCTCTCGATGATCGGCCGTGACGATCCGTGCGCGAGCGGCCGCGAGGCCGGCGCCGTCGTCGTGGAGCGT
>JANLRV010000213.1:0-6059 GCA_031361905.1 Actinomycetes bacterium | reverse complement strand
GCGCCATGCTCGGAAGCAGCGTGCTGTCCCGGAACCGCTCCCAGCTCTCCTTGGATTCGTGGACCGCCATCACCGTCCAGCCTCCCTCGGATGCGCCCGCGGCGTGGACAAGCTGGCCCCCCGGCAGGCTTCCGTCACCGCGATGTACCGCGGCGATCGACGCCCCGTCCTGGACTTTCGTGCCGCCGGCAAAGTGATGAACGACTCCGTAGGCCATGGCGCTCCCTCTCATCTGGTCAAAGGTCATCGACGACCGGTGAACCTTACGCCGCGCTCATCGCAGACGCAACGAGATCGACGTCTCGGCGATCGAGCGCGTCAGGCGAACAGCTCGCGCAGGTGGTCGTTGAGGAAGACGCCCCTCGGGTCGAGCTCGCGGCGGATCGCGATGAACCGCTCGCTCTCGGGGTAGCGCGCGGCAAGCTGGTCGCGCGTGAGGAAGTGCAGCTTGCCCCAGTGCACGCGCGCGCCGAAGCCTCCGAGCAGCTCATCGACCTCGCGGAGGTAGGGCCAGTAGTCGGTGCCGGGGACGCCCGAGACCGAGATCACGGTGGTCGCGCCGCCGTGGTTCGACGAGAGGTAGGCCTCGTCGCCGGCCGTCGTGCGCACCTCCATCGGGAAGACGGAGTCGGGAAGCCGGGCGAGCATCAGCTCGCGCATCGCGCCGACCGCCTGCTTGCCCTGCGCGATCGGCACGAAGTACTCGAGCTCGTGGAAGTTCGGCTCGAACACGGACGGGTAGATGCGATAGCCGCGATCGACGCGGCGCCCGGGCGTGGCGTCATCGGGCTCGGCTTCTGCGGCCTCGTCGTAGAGCTTGACGTAGCACGTGTCGGTCATCTCGACGCCCTCCGGCACGGCGATGCCGTAGAGCTCGGCGGACCGCTCGCTGGGGAGCCAGAAGAACGAGAAGTGGCGGTGCGAGGCGACGAGCAGATCCCACTCCGCCATCACCTCGGCGTACGGCCGGTTCTCGATCCGCTCGCGCAGCCGGTAGGCCGGGGCGACCTCGATCTCGAGCTCGAGCATCAGGCCGAGCATGCCGACCGAGACCTGCGCTGCGCGCAGGAGGTCGGGCCGATCCTCGCCGATCTCGATCACATCGCCGGTCCCCGTGACGAGCCGAGCACCCCGGAGCGTCGAGGAGAAGCTGCCGAGCGCGATTCCCGAGCCGTGCGTGCCGGTCGCGACCGCGCCGGCGATCTGCTGGGTGTCGATGTCGCCCTGGTTCGCAAGCGCGAGGCCGTCCACCCAGAGCCGGTCTCCGAACGCTGCGACGGTGGTGCCGGGCAGCGCCCGGACGCGCCGGCGCTCACGATCGACGCTGACGACGCCCGCGAGGCCGCGGCTCTCGCACAGCAGGCCGTCGGTCAGGCAGACCGGCGTGAACGAGTGTCCGCCCCCGCTCGCCCGCACGCTCTCGCCCGCGGCGATCGCCGAGCGCACGAGCTCGACGGCCTCGCGCTCGCTTGCAGGCACCGCCGTGCGCGCGGGCGTGCAGGCCTGGTTCCCGGCCCAGTTCGTCCAGGCGGCGGTCAGAAGAACCGGAAGCGCTCGCGCGCCAGCTCGAAGCCGTGGTGCGACCGGTTCGTGCAGGTCACGCCGCTCGTGCGCATCGTGCAGCGGAACGACCCGAAGCGCCAGCTCTTGCCGTATCCGAGCACCCTGCCGCGATCGACGGCGTCGGAGACGCAGAGGTGGCGCGGGCGCCCGCTCGCCGAGAGCCCGACCGCGCCGCCCCAGTCGAAGTCGCACGAGCTCGGCTTCGGCGGCAGGCTCTTCCAGCTGTAGCCGAGCACGTCGCAGCGCAGCGAATCGTCGAAGACCGCGCACGAGATGCGCTTCGACGGTGACGTGAACGAGCTGCCGGCCTCCGCCGCGATCGGCAGCGCGGTCGGCAACAGCACGAGCACGATCGCGAGGCGGAGCATCGGCTCAGGATAGAGCACGGCGAAGGCCCCCGCCCGGGCGGCGCGAGGCGTGATTCGGTATGCTCGGCGGCATGCAGGGCGTCTCGTTCACGCATCGCAGCCTCGCGCTGCTCCTTCTGCTTCCCCGCTAGGGGAATCTTGCCGTGGACATACTCAGCCCCGTGGGGAGACGCCGGACACAAGGTCCGGGGGTCGGCCCTGCGGTGACCCGCCACTGACACGTTCCCGAGAGGCCCTCCATGGCGATGCCATTCGACAAGTACCGCGCGTTCCCGCCGGTCGAGCTGCCGGACCGCAGCTGGCCCGACCGCCGCATCGAGCAGGCTCCGCTGTGGGTCAGCGTCGACCTGCGCGACGGCAACCAGGCCCTCGTCAACCCGATGGATGCGGGTCGCAAGCGGCGCATGTTCGACCTGCTCGTCGGCCTGGGCTTCAAGGAGATCGAGGTCGGCTTCCCGTCGGCCTCCAAGGCCGACTTCGACTTCGTGCGCTCGCTCGTCGACCAGAGCCTGATTCCCGACGACCTCACGATCGTCGTGCTCACGCAGTGCCGCGATCACCTGATCGAGCGCACGTTCGAGAGCCTCGTCGGCGTGCCGCGCTCGATCGTGCACCTCTACAACTCGACGAGCGAGCAGCAGCGCCGCCTCGTCTTCCGTCAGGATCGGGACGGCATCAAGGCGATCGCCGTCGAGGGCGCCAAGCTGTGCCGTGAGCTCGGCGAGCGCGCGGCCGACGACGTGCGCTTCGAGTACTCGCCGGAGAGCTTCACGGCGACCGAGCCCGACTATGCGCTCGAGGTCTGCGAGGCGGTCATCGACGTCTTCGAGCCGACGCCCGCGCGAAAGCTGATCCTCAACCTGCCCGCCACGGTCGAGCTTTCGACGCCGAACCTCTACGCGGACACGATCGAGTGGTTCTGCCGCTCGATCTCGGTGCGCGACTCGGTGCTGATCAGCCTGCACCCGCACAACGACCGCGGCACCGCGGTCGCCGCGACCGAGCTCGCCCTGATGGCGGGCGGCGATCGCGTCGAGGGCACGCTCTTCGGCAACGGCGAGCGCACCGGCAACGTCGACATCGTCACGCTCGCGCTGAACCTGCTGACGCAGGGCGTCGATCCGAAGCTCGATCTCTCGCAGATCGACGAGGTGCGCCAGATCGCCGAGGAGTGCACCGAGCTGCCGATCCACGACCGTCACCCGTACGTGGGCGAGCTCGTCTACACGGCGTTCTCCGGATCGCATCAGGATGCGATCAAGAAGGGCATGGAGGCCCAGTCGCGCTCGCACTCGCGGCTCTGGGATGTTCCCTACCTGCCGATCGATCCCCAGGACGTCGGCCGGACCTACGAGGCGATCATCCGCGTCAACTCGCAGTCGGGCAAGGGCGGCGTCGCCTACCTGCTGAAGAGCGAGTACCACGTCGACATGCCGCGCGGCATGCAGGTCGAGTTCGCGCGTCGGATCCAGGCCATCACCGACGTCCAGGGCGGCGAGCTCTCGCCCACCCAGATCTGGGAGGCGTTCGGGCGCGAGTACCTCGACAGCGAGACGCCGCTCGATCTCGGCAGCTACCGGCTAAGCGCGGGTGACGAGGCCGACCGGATCGTCGCGGTCGTGCGCTATCGCAACGTCGAGCGCGAGATCACGGGCGAGGGCAACGGTCCGCTCGCGGCGTTCGTCAGCGCGCTGCGCGCCGAGCTCGGCCTGACGCTCGCGCTGCGCGACTACCACGAGCACACGATGAGCGCGAGCGCGGATGCGAGCGCGGCCGCGTTCGTCGAGATGGAGGTCGGCGACGAGGTCAGCTGGGGAGCCGGCATCCACCCGAGCATCGTCACGGCGTCGCTGCGTGCGATCGTCGCGGCCGTCAATCGCGTGGAGCGGGCGGGAACGTGATCCGCCCACCCGTCGCGGCTGATCCAAACGAGTTAGCGGAGAGGCTCGACCTGTAACGAGTGGTTCAAGTGTGCTATTTTGGCCGAACGTTCCGGCGCTAGGAAACGTGACGCAGGCTATGAGGCCTCGGTTCTCCCTCTGGGAGTTCCGGGGCCTCGTTTCGTTTTTCAGGCGAGGAGTCCGGATGGTGCTGGTACAGGCAGTTGTTCTCCGCGAGCGGGTCGAGACCGTTCGCGATGCCGTCGAGGAAGAGGCACATCACGTGGGGGTCACGGTGATCGAGGCCGTCGGCCACGGCCGCCAGCGAGGGATCACCCACGAGTACCGCGGCCGGGTGTTCGAGTCGCGGTTCCTTCCGAAGGCGCTGATGCAGTTCGTCGTGGAGGACGGACTGGTCGACGCCGTGGTGGCCGCGATCACGAGCGCGGCGGCCACGGGGGAGATCGGCTCCGGGATCATTTGGACCACGCCGGTGGGGATCACGAAGCACATCCGAACCGGCTCGACGCTCGAGGAGTACGAGGGATGAAGTCGATCGACATCCTCACCACGATGAACACCATCTGGGTGATCATCGCCGGCGTTCTCGTCATCTTCATGCAGGCCGGATTCGCGTTGCTCGAGGCCGGCCTCTGCCGGATGAAGAACGCCGCGCACATCGCAGTCAAGAACCTGATCGTGCTCGGCGTCGTCGCCGTCACCTACTGGGCCGTCGGCTTCGGCCTCGCGTTCGGCAAGGGCGGCAACGCGCTCTTCGGCGGATCCGGATTCTTCCCGGGCTCGGGCGACCTGCTCAGCTACACGAGCGGGCCGTACGACTGGTTCTACCAGGTGGCCGGTGCCGAGGGCACGGGCATCACGGGCGCCGCCGGCTATGTCTTCGAGGTCGCGTTCGCGGCGGTCTCGCTGGCGATCGTCTGGGGCGCGATCGCCGAGCGCGTGCGGCTCTGGGTCTACTTCGCATTCGGCGCCGTCTTCACCGTGACCTACTCGGTCGCGTCGCACTGGATCTGGAACGGCAGCGCGAGCGGCCAGGGCTGGCTCTGGGCGAAGGGGATGCAGGACTTCGCCGGCTCGACCGTCGTGCACTACCAGGGCGCGCTCGCCGGCCTCGCCGGCCTGCTCCTGATCGGGCCGCGCATCGGCAAGTACGACCGCGACGGCAAGGCCAACGCGATTCCCGGTCACAACATGGTCTACGCCGTGCTCGGCACGGTGATCCTCTGGTTCGGCTGGTTCGGCTTCAACCCGGGCTCGACCTTGAGCGTCAACTTCGGCGGCCTCGGCTTCTTCGCCTACGTCGCGCTGACGACGAACATCGCGGCAGCCGCGGGTGCGGTCTCGGGTGGCGTCGTCTCGTGGATCGTGCTCAAGAAGTGCGATGCCTCGATGGTCTTGAATGGCGCGCTCGGCGCGCTCGTCGCGATCACGGCGGCCTGCGCGTTCGTCGAGCCGTGGGCGGCCGGGCTGATCGGCATCGTCTCGGGGGCGATCGCGGTGTTCGGTGTGATCGGCGTCGAGCGGTTGCGGCTCGACGATCCGATCGGCGCGCTCAGCGTGCACGGCATGAGCGGCATCTGGGGCACGCTCGCTGTCGGCCTGTTCGCGACCGACAAGCTCTCGAAGGGCGTCGCGACCGGCCACGCCGGCCTCTTCTACGGCGGCGGGTTCAGCCAGCTGTGGGTGCAGGTGCAGGGGCTCGCGGCTGTCGGCGCGTTCACGTTCGGCGCGTCTTTCATCACGTTCTGGCTGTTCAAGACGCTCGTGCCCGGCGGCATCCGCGTGACGCCCGAGGTCGAGCTTGCAGGGCTCGACATCCACGAGCACGGAATGTGGGGCTACCCCGAGATGTACATCCCGATCCCGGGTGGCTACGGCACGGAGCACTCGCACGCTCCGGTCGGGCGCCCGGCGACCGTCACGCAGGCAGCGATCGTCCCTACGGGCGACTAGATGATCGATTCCGTGGAATCGCTGATCTAGATCGTTGTCCGCGAATTGGCGTGCTGGTTCGCGGCGTCGGATTCGTCACGGCCTCTGCACGGTCTCTCGCTGGGCCCGCGCCGCGGGCCCAGCCAGAAACCGTTGCGCTCCGCGATCTGCCGGCTTGAAAAGGCCTCAAGCCTTCCCTACGCCAGCAGATCACGTCCGAGAGCGACCACCACTCCCGAACCAACACGCCAAATCACGGACACCGACCTAGACGCAAAAGTGCCTGCTCAGCTCG
>JANLRV010000151.1:0-3701 GCA_031361905.1 Actinomycetes bacterium | reverse complement strand
GGAGCTGACCGTGAACGTGGTGGGCTGGGTCGAGCCGATCAGCGAGCGCAGGCCGGGGCGATTGCCTCCGGCGATCTGCACGCCGAGCTGCGTGCCGGTTGCACCGGGGGCGGTCGTGACCGTTCCGCGGTACGAGAACTTGACGAGGGCGCGCTTGGCCGTCGCATCGGCGGGCGATGCGGCGAGCGCGGCGACAGCGGTGGCTGCTGCGAGCGCGGTGACGAGGCGGCGAGTGCGGGACATCGAACTGCTCCTTGCGGTAGAGAGTGGATCGAGCGAAAGCTCTTGGTGCACTCACCGTGACACCCGCCTATGAGGAATCCGTGCTCTTTCGGCAAGATTTTCCGATTGCGAGCATGCCGAAACCCGCCGATCTGTGAGCGAACCGTGAGAATCGAGGCGCTTCGCACGAAGGCCTCACATCCGGGACTCGCAGGCGTGAGCTGCGTCCGGCCGTGAGAGACCCGACGGGCGCTCCTTCGAGGTGCACGAGCCGCACCGCTTCCGCCCGGCTAGTCCTCTGTGACGATGCTGATTGCCTGCTCAGGGCAGGAATCGACGGCCAGCTGTGCCGCATTCTCGTCGTCTGGCGGCACCGCGCCGTCTCCGACGAGCTGGCTGAAGCCCTCGTCGTCGCTCGTGAACACGCTCGGGCAGATTGCCGAGCACTGGGCGTGGCCGACGCACATGGCCCGGTCGATCGCGACTCTCACCACACCACCTCGAGCGGGCTCGCCGTGTACCACCCGGGGTCGTCGCCGGCAAGCCGGTAGCCGGGGATCCAGCGGAGTGCCTCCTCGACCGCGACCCGCAACTCGAGGCGCGCGAGGTTGGAGCCGAGGCACCGGTGCGGGCCGATCCCGAACGCGAGATGCCGTCCGTCCCGTCGCTCGAGGTGGAACTCGTTGGGGTCGTCGAAGACCTTGCCGTCGCGGTTCGCCGAGCCGAACAGCAGCAGGACGCGCTCTCCGGCCTGGATCCGCTGTCCAGCCACCTCGGTGTCTCGCGTTGCGATGCGCGCGAGCGCCGTCACGGGGGAGTAGAGCCGGAGCGACTGCTCGACGAAGTTCGAGACGAGCGACGGGTCGGCGATCAGCGCGCTGCGGTCTGCCGGAGCGACGGCGAGGTGGCGCAGCGCCGCACGGATGCCGAAGGCGGTGTTCTCGAGGCCGGCGATCAGCAGGAAGAAGCACAGGTCGAGGACCTCATCCTCGGTGTACGGCCGGTCGCCCACCATGCCGTGCACGACGAGTGAGATCAGGTCGTCACCCGGGTGTGCGCGGCGATCCGCCACGTGCTCGGCGAGGAACCCGTAGAGCGCGTCGGCGACCTCGCGGACGCGCTCCTCGCTGGTGCCGTCGACGCGTCCGTAGATCAACACGTCGGTCCACTCCCAGAACACGTCGTCCCGCTCGATGCCGAGCATGCGCGAGATGACGAGCATCGGGAGCGGCTTCGCGAGCGCCTCGTAGAGGTCGACTCGGCCCTGGTCGGCAACCGCCGCGAGCAGCGACGCGGCGAGCTCTCGCACGTCGTCCTCCATGCCGGCGACGGCAGCAGGAGCGAAGGCGCGGAGCAGGATGCGGCGGTACTCGGCATGCTCGGGCGGGTCCGACTCCATCGGTCGGAGCGGGCGGCCATGACCGATGGGGGGCAGCATGACGCCCGAGTTCGAGGAGAACCGCTCGACGTCGCGGCCGACCTCGTAGACGTCCTCGTGGCGGCTCGCCACCCAGAACCCGCCCCACTCGTCGGAGTGGAACACGGGGCAGCTCTCACGGAGGCGTCCGTAGACCTCCGCGCACTGCGCCCGGGTCTCGTGATCGTGCGGATCGAATGTGACCGCGACCTGATCGATCGGCTGCACGCCGCGATGCTACGCGAGGGAAGGGCGGAACTGAAGGGGCTTGGCGAGGCGACGGACTCGCACGCAGGCGCACGTGCGAGTGCTACCGTGGTGCGAGTTCGCGCCCGTAGCTCAGGGGATAGAGCGTGCGCCTCCGGAGCGCAAGGCCGTTGGTTCGATTCCAACCGGGCGCATCAGGTAGATTCGACTAAAAGGCTGCATTAGCGCACTTTCTAAGATGCTCCAACAGTCTAGTCCTGAGGTCGCGTTCACCGCTCACGACCGCCCCCGACCGCTGGTTTCGCAAACCGTCTATCCCACACTCTATCCCACAGTCTTCGGGTGGAGGTTGCTCGCGCTTCGGCGATCACAGCGAGCGGTTCGACTCCCAGCTGCTGCGCTCGTGAGCTGCCGATCCTGTCAGGCAGTGCAGTCGAGGAGTCGACTCAGCGAGCGGTCAAGCCTCCGCGTAGCTTCGACGATGCGACGGCGAATGCCGATGAGGAGCAGGTCGCTTGTGGCTTAAGAAGTCCAAGTGGACGGACTTTGCGTGCGATTGGCGCGCGAACGTGCTGCGCGGTGTGCGGCGAACGCTGCGTGCTAGCGGAATCTCCCGGTGAGATGGTGCGTGGTGATAGTCGTGCCCGCCTCGTCACGGCCGGTCAGCGCGATCGGCCTCGTCGACTTGGCGTCGTGTCCGAGCCATACCCATTCGCGGCCGGAAGCGAGGATCGCCGCTCGGCTCTCGCGGCCGTCAAAGCTGCGGACCGTGATCGTGGAGACGCCGCTGGGGACGGATCCGTAGAGCAGGACGAACGTCGCGCGCGGGTGCCCTGGAAGCACGCACGAGCAGCTGCCGACGTCGAAGGCCGCCGTGGCGCGCGCGTTGGCTCCGACCCGGGAGACGACCGGTCGGGCCGAGTGGTTGTCGATGCCGGCGAGGATCGAGCCGTTGCCCGGCCATCCGTGAACGTGGCCGATCGGCGCGGCGTAGAGCGAGAGACGCAGGCTCTCGCTGAAGGCGAGCGAGGTCACGAAGCTGGTTTTCGCGAGGTCTGTCTGGGAGGCGAGGGCGCCGCCGTCGCCGACGCCGCTCGGCAGCTGATCGAGCAGGACCCGTCGGATCGCCTCCTGCGCGCGCGAGCCGTTCCCGGCGGGCACGAGTGCGCGCGCCGCTGCGAGCGTGTTGAAGCTGATGGGGTCCAGAGCGACGCGCCGGACGATGCGGTCGCCGTGCAGCATGTTCAGGCTCACGGGGCGGTGGCCGGCCTCGACCCGCTTGCCCGCGACGGCGTAGGCGAACCAGCGGCCGTGCATCGGCACGGCATCCGAGGTTCCATCCTCGAAGCCGATCTCTACCTTGTCGCCGGTCCCGGCGGGGGTAAACCGCCCGAGCAGAGCGTGCATGGCGGGCGTCAGGCTGAGATTCCACGGCTGGATACCGTTGCCGGCCAAGGTCGCGACAGAACCGGCGCCGTCGTTGCTACAGCTCGCCTGCACGGGCTTCCCGACGACCGCGAGCGCAGCACAGAATCCCGACGTGCGCCGGTAAGGCGCCATGTAGACCCGACCGCTGCCCGTACTCGTCGTGAAGACATACGCGTTGATCGTCTCGCCGAGCAGCAGACTGTCGTGCGTGCCGTAGCGCGTGACCGCACCCTCGAGTGCTCTACGGACAGACTCCGGAAGCGGCTTCGACCCGGCCTCGTCGAAGTAGCGCACCGAGATGTCGGCGGCGACGGCGATGCCGCCGACGAGCAAGACTGCTGCGCATGCCGCAAGCCACGGCCGGCGGATCAGCGCCCTGCGTCGCTACCGTGCGGGATCGACGCCCGGCGGGGCCGGGGTGCGCGCC
>JANLRV010000130.1:0-7629 GCA_031361905.1 Actinomycetes bacterium | reverse complement strand
CTCCGTGCTCACTCCCATGCCCCCATGACGTGCTCCTTCCCGGGCTCTCGGCCACGGCCTTAAAGGATTTCGCGCACGCTAGCAGGCGGGGCGCTGCGACCCGGGTTCGTCGTTCTCATACGATCACGTAGCACCAGGTTTTTCGGCTTTCACCGAGCAATCGCCAGCGGACCACCCACGGCATGCCCCGATCGAGTCGGGATTCCTGGTTCCGCTGCGATTGCGTGAGACACGATTCGCAAACGAACTCAACTCACGTTGTCGACGGTCGTGATCTTGCTCGCCGTCGGCACCGCGATCGGTCGGCACGTTCCAGGCGCCGGTCTACGTGACCGCCACGCCGGGCGACCCCTCTCGCCTGTTCGTGGTCGAGCAGGCCGGCCGGATCCGCGTCGTCAAGAACGGCGCGACGCTGCCTGCGCCGTTCCTCAACATCTCGGCGACGACCGACTCGAACGGCGAGCGCGGCCTGCTCTCGCTCGCGTTCGCGCCCGACTTCGCGCAGAGCGGTCTCGCCTACACCTTCTCGACCCTCGTCGGCGGGACGATCATCGTGCAGGAGTGGCACGTTTCGCCCGGCGCCGACGTCGCCGACGCGGCTCCGCGCGAGGTGTTGCGGATCCCGCACAGCGAGACGAATCACAACGGCGGACAGCTGCAGTTCGGCCCGGACGGCCTGCTCTACATCGGGGTCGGCGACGGCGGCGGCGGCGGCGATCCGAACCTCAACGGCCAGAACCCGGCCACGCTCTACGGCAAGATCCTGCGGATCAATCCGCGCGTCTCCGGTGCCGCGATGATCCCGGCCGGCCAGCCGATCGCGGCAGGCGCCGCGCCGCAGGTGTTCCTCTACGGCGTGCGCAACCCGTGGCGCTTCTCGTTCGACCGGGGCACCGGCGATCTCTGGATCGGCGATGTCGGGCAGGACACCTGGGAGGAGGTCGACCACCTCGCAGCGGGCCAGGCGCTCGGCGCGAATCTCGGCTGGAGCTGCCGTGAGGCGGCCCACGCGTTCAGCACTCACCCCTGCAATGGCGCCACGATCGATCCCGTCTACGAGTACTCGCACTCGGTCGGCCTCTCGATCACGGGGGGCTACGTGGTGCGTGACCCCGCCGTCCCCGAGCTGCTCGGCCGCTACCTCTACTCCGATTTCGCCACCGGCGACACCGTCTACGCGCTGACGCCCGGGTCCGCTCCGGTCGCGGTCGTGCCCGCCGCCTCGGTCTCGAGCTTCGGCGAGGACTCCGACGGGCACGTCTTCGTCGCCGAGTACGGCGGCGCCGTCTCGCAGATCGTCAGCGACGGCTCGACGAACCGCTCGCCGATGGCGTCGTTCACGATCTCGAACGCCGCGCCGGCGCCCGGCGAGTCGGTGCTCCTCGATGCATCGTCGTCGAGCGATCCCGACAACAACATCGCGAGCTACGCCTGGGACACCGACGGCGATGGCAAGCCCGACGCCTCGGGACAGAAGGTGCAGGCGCAGTGGCCGACGGCGGGGATCCGCACCGTGACGCTGACGGTGACCGATGGCAACGGCCTCACGTCGCGCCGCCAGCTGGCGGTCGCCGTGGCCGGGGTCGCGGTTCCCACAGCGGGTGGCGTCGATCGGCGCGCGCCACGCGTCTCGCTCACGTTCGCGCGGCGGGTTCAGCTGACGACGATCCTGCGCAAAGGCCTGATCGTCAGGGTCCAGGCGGACGAGCCATCCCGCCTGCGCATCAGCCTGCTGCTCGCGAAGCGGGATGCCCGGCGACTGCGCATCGCGAGCCGCTCGAACGGCGCCGAGATCGCGCACCTCTCGAGCGCAGCCGGCACCGTGCTCGTGCAGGGCCGCGTACGCCCGCCGGCATCGCTCCGCCGCAGGCTCGCCCGCGCCCACGCCACCCGGCTCACCGTCGTCGTGCAAGCGACGGACAGCGACGGCAACGTGACCCGGCGCACGGCCCCGCTCGTCGTGCATCCGTAGACACAGCTCTCACGGAATGAATCGTGAGCGGCTGGTGAGCGGCTCGCAAGCCTGGGGTGTGATCGCCTCGCAGCGGCTCCTGTACCAAACGGAACCGCAATCTCCGCGGTGTGCTCAAAGCACACCGCTCCACACGCGTGCCAAGCTCCGCTTGACAAGCTGATCACACCCCAGGCGCCTGCCAGGTGCAAGCGCCTGCGCTTGCACCGATCAGAGACCTGCTGCTACCCAGCAGCAGGTCGATGGACCGCCAGACGCCACGAGGCATTCTGTTGGAGCTGATTGCTAGGCTCGCGGGGCGAAGCGGGTGTCGTTGTGCGTATACGGCGGCACGCAGCAGCAGAGGAAGCGCAGCTCCTGCAGGCCCGAGGTCGCGATCGTGTGGGCGGCTCCCGGCGGGATCACGACGGCATCGCCGGCCTTCAGGGTCGCCTCCTCGCCGTCGATCTCGATCACGCCCTCGCCCTCAAGCACGAAGTAGATCTCCTCGCTGAGCGCGTGCAGGTGCCGCTCCGTCGCAGACCCGGGCGCAAGCCGTGCCTCGGCGAGGCTCTGCGCGCTCGAGCCGCCGACGGCGCTGCCGAAGAGCTCGCGGATCGTCGAGCCGTCCTTCGTCGTGAAGGCGGGCTGGCTATCGAGAGTCCGCGTCTGCACCGGGCGATGCTACTGCACGAAGGAGCCGCCAGCGCACGTGCGTGGCGAGCGGCGGGGCTCCATCGCGGTGCTCTCGCTCGAGCCGTGCGATCGCGTGCTCGACCTCGTCGGGCGGCAGGAGATGGATCGTCGAGATGTAGCCGCCGCGCAGGCGTTCCGCGGCGACGTCGCGCGCGAGCGTCCCGTGCTGGTCGAGCGGCTGCTCGATCACGTCCGCGAAGCCGGCCGCGCGCAGCTCGTCGGCGAGCAGGGCGGGATCCGGGAAGCGCGCCAAGTCGATCGCAGGCAGGCTCGGCAGATATGGCGCGAGGTAGAACTCGCGGAAGTGCTCGGGTGGGAACGTCCAGAGATAGACCGACCCACCCGGCGCGAGCACGCGCGCGAGCTCGGCGAAGGCCGCGGGGCGGGTCTCACCGAGCGTGTGCACGGATAGGCGCAGCACGGCGGCGTCGAACCAGCCGTCGCGGAAACGCAACGCGTCAGCGGGTGCCTGCCGGAAGCTCGCGCCGCGCAGCTTGCGGGCTCGCGCCTCGGCGAGCATCCCGGCCGACGGATCGACGCCCCAGACCCGCGCGCCGACGCGCTCGACGACCGCTGCCGCGAAGCGGCCGGTCCCGCAGCCGACATCGAGCACGCGCGTGGCCCCGCCGAGGCCCGCCGCGAGGGTCGCGTCGAAGACCTCCCACCAGGAGGCATCGGCCATCCGCAGCTCCTCGTAGCGCGGCGCCATCCGATCGAAGATCTCGCTCGTGTCCATCGCGGGTCAGACCTGGTCCGGCGCGGCCTCGAGCTCTGGCTCGCGCTCGCCGTCGCGAGCAGCACCCGCCTTGCAGAGCTGCGGCGAGCCGCGCTCCGGCAGCGGCACCTCGATCGTGTCGAAGTCGCGCGGCACCACCGTGTTCGCGTGAAGTTCGCGCGCCTCGGCCTTGACGAGCCGCACCGGAGCCCGGGCTCCGAGGTGCGTCAGCGCGAGCAGATCGACGCCGACCTCTGCTGCCAGCTCGGCCGCCTCCGCCGCGGTCGAGTGCCCGGTCTCGCGAGCGCGCTCGCGCTCCTCGCCCACGAACGTCGCCTCGTGCACGAGCACGTCGGCGTCCGTCGCAGCTGCGCGCAGCGAGTCGCATGGCCGCGTGTCGCCGGAGAACACGATCCGACGGCCCGCGCGCGCCTCGCCGAGGACCACGCCGGGCTCGATCACGCGCCCATTCTCGAGCTGCACGGGCTCGCCACGCTGCAGCATGCCGAAGAGCGGACCCTCGGGCACGCCCAGAGAGCGCGCGCGCTCGAGGTCGAAGCGACCGGGCCGCACGTCCTCGACGAGGGCCCAGGCGAGCGCCGTCGCCCGGTGGGCGACTCCTGAGACCTCGAGCACGTAGCCATCGCCGGGCACCTGATCGCCCGGCTCGAGCTCGCGCACGTGCAGGGGGAACGGAAGCCGTCCGATCAGCGGATCGAGCACGCGCAGCAGCGTTCGCAGCCCCTCGGGCCCGTACAGCTCGAGGCCGCGATCGCGGTTCCGCAGGCCATAGGTCTTGAGCAGCCCCGGCAGGCCGAGCATGTGGTCGCCGTGGAAGTGCGTGAACGCGATCATGTCGACGTCGACGAGTCCGACCGATGAGCGCAGCAGCTGGCGCTGGGTTCCCTCGCCGCAGTCCAACAGGATCCGCTCGCCACCCCGCCGGATCAGCGTCGCCGAGACGCCGCGGCTCGGCGACGGCGCCGAGCCGCCGGTGCCGAGGAAGACGATGTCGAGATCCATCGAGCTCTGATGCTAGATGGTTGCCCCGCTCGTCTCGACGTGGCGCGCTCGATCGTCGTCCGTGATTTGGCGTGTTGGTTCGGGAGTGGCGGTCGTGAAGCGGCCGCGACGAATCCGACGCCGCGAACGAGCACACCAATTCGAGCACACCAATTCGAGCACACCAATTCGCGGACAACGATCTAGACGAGCCGGAGGTGACGCGCCGGCGGCAACTCCTCGAACGTGATCGATCGCGCACGGCGCACGAACTCGTCGCAGTCGATCGGATACGTCCCGGCCGATCGGTTGATCGCGTGCACGACGCGCAGCGACACCGACGAGCGGACCCCGCCCTCGCCTCCACCCGGCAGCACGCGCAGCCCCGGGCTCATGGCAGCACCAGCTCGGCGCCCGGCACCAGCGTGCTCGAGAGGTGGTTCGCACCCGCGATCGCCTCGAGATGCTCGCGTGGATCGCCGCCGTACTCGGCGGCCGCGATCGACCAGAGCGATTCACCCGGGAGCACGACGTGCCGGGTCGGCGTGCGCGCGCCCGATGACGTCGAGGGCAGCACGAGCAACAGCAGCGCGAGCGCGCCGATGAGCAGAGAGAGGGCAGTGATCCTGCGGCGGACGTACGGCGATGCGAACATGTGTTCGAGTATGCATCGAACAGGTGTTCGTGTCAAGCAATCGATCGCGAGGTGCCCGGACGCGGTCGGAATACCGCCGGCTGATCGCACGTTCGATCGGGTACTGTTACTTCAGCGTCTCCGACTGATGTTTCCTTCCAGAAAGAGCACCTATATGGCTTCTGAACTGCTTACTCTTCCCCTTCTGCCGCTCGACGAGGCGGTCATCCTCCCACACATGGCGCTTGCCGTCGGCATCGCGAGCGACGAGGCGAACGCCGCCGTCGAGGAGGCGCTCGCCGGCGACGGCCCGCCCCGCGTCGTGATCGTGACGCGCCGGAACGGCCGCTTCGCGAGCATCGGCACGGTCGCCGAGCTCGACGGCCAGCCGGCGATGCTGCCGGGCGGCGTCCGTGGCGCGACCATCCGCGCGCTTCACCGCGCGCAGCTCGGGCAGGCGCATGCCGCGGGCAGCTCGCTCCGCATCGAGGTCACCGAGCACCCCGATCCCGACGAGGTCAGCGAGCGCGCGTCCGAGCTCTCGCACGAGTATCGCGTCGTGATCGAGGAGATCCTCGAGGGCCGCGGCGCGGGAGGCGTGATCCAGTTCCTGCGCACGATCGACCACCCCGGCCACCTCGCCGACACGGCGGGCTACTCGCCCGACCTGTCGGTCGAGCGCAAGCTGCAGCTGCTCGAGACGCTCGACGTCGAGGAGCGGCTCACGCTGGCGCTCGGCTTCGCGCGCGAGACGCTCGGCGAGATGGAGCTGCGCCGCCGCATCCGCGACGACGTCGCCGACGACATGGAGAAGACCCAGCGCGACTACGTGCTGCGGCGCCAGCTCGACGCGATCCGCAAGGAGCTCGGCGAGGAGGACGAGGAGGACGAGATCGAGCGGCTGCGCAAGCGCATCGACGAGACGCCCCTCTCCGACGAGGCGCGCAAGGAGGCCGAGCGCGAGCTCAAGCGGCTCTCTGCGGCCGGCTCCGGCAACCCCGAAGCGTCGATGATCCGGACCTACCTCGACACGCTCCTGAGCCTGCCCTGGGGCAAGGAGTCCGAGGAGCGCGGCGACATCGCCGAGGCCCGGGCCGTGCTCGAGGCCGACCACGCCGGCCTCGATGAGGTCAAGTCGCGCATCCTCGAGTACCTCGCCGTGCGCAAGTTCCGCCGCGATCGCGAGATCGAGGACGAGGGCCAGGGCGCGATCCTCTGCCTGGTCGGGCCGCCGGGCGTCGGCAAGACCTCGCTCGGCGAGTCGATCGCCCGCGCGCTCGGGCGTGAGTTCGTGCGCATGTCGCTCGGCGGCATCCGCGACGAGGCCGAGATCCGCGGCCACCGGCGCACGTACATCGGGGCGCTCCCCGGCCGGCTCGTGCGCGCCCTGCGCGACGCGGGCACGATGAACCCCGTGATCCTGCGGGACGAGGTCGACAAGCTCGGCAACGACTGGCGCGGCGACCCGTCGTCGGCGCTCCTCGAGGTGCTCGACCCCGCGCAGAACTCGACGTTCCGCGACCACTACCTCGACCTCCAAGTCGACCTCTCGAAGGTGCTGTTCATCGCCACGGCCAACCTCGAGGAGACGATCCCGGCGCCCCTGCTCGACCGTCTCGAGGTGATCCGCATCGACGGCTACACCGAGCAGGAGAAGCTCGCGATCGGCTCGCGCTACCTCGTTCCCCGTGCACGCACCCGGAACGGCCTGCTCGAGGACGAGGTCGCGATCGACGACGAGGCGCTCTCGCAGATCGTCACCGACTACACGCGTGAGGCCGGCGTCCGCTCGTTCGAGCGGCACCTGATCAAGGTCATGCGCAAGGTCGCGACGAAGCTCGCCGCCGGCGAGCAGACGGCACCGGTGACGGTGCGCCCCGATGGGCTGCGCGAGCTGCTCGGCCGGCCGCGTCCCGACGTCGAGATGTCCGAGCGCGAGCCCGTCCCGGGCGTCGCGACGGGCCTTGCGGTGACGGGCGCGGGAGGCGACGTGCTCGTCGTCGAGGCCACGGCGATGACCGGCAAGGGGCTGACCCTGACCGGCCAGCTCGGCGACGTGATGCGGGAGTCGGCGTCGATCGCGCTCTCGTACGTCCGCTCGCACGCGGTCGAGCTCGGCGTCGATCCGGCGATCGTCGGCGACCGCGAGGTGCACGTCCACGTGCCGGCGGGCGCGATCCCGAAGGACGGCCCGTCCGCGGGCGTCACGATGGTGGTCGCGCTGGCCTCGCTGTTCGCCGACCGCAACGTGCGCACGACGGTCGGCATGACCGGCGAGGTCACGCTGCAGGGCCGGGTGCTGCCGGTCGGCGGCATCAAGCAGAAGCTGCTCGCGGCCCACCGTGCCGGGCTGACCGACGTGATCGTCCCGGCGCGCAACGTCGGCGATCTCGACGACCTGCCCGAGGCCGTGCTCGCAGAGCTCCGCGTGCATCTCGTCGACACGGTCGACGAGGCGCTGGCGGTGGCGCTCGCTCCGGCGGGCGATCCGCAGCCGGCCTGAGCGAGAGCCCACGCCAATAACGGTGCCTGGCACTTTTATTGGTGCGGGCCGTGCGCGTGAATGACCCAGTGCCGCAGCCAGAGCCAGCGGGCGGCGTGAATGGCGCGTGCGCCAATTTCGGTGCCTGG
>JANLRV010000098.1:0-12820 GCA_031361905.1 Actinomycetes bacterium | reverse complement strand
CCGGACGCCTCGGCTAGACAGCGCAGCCCGGAGCGCACCACGCGGGTGGGCGCCCGCGAGCGAAGCGACTGGGCGCCCAGCCGCGTGGGAAGCGGCCTGACACCCGCCGGCAGGATGCGACACACCCAGCCCACGGTGGATCCAGGCTCATAGAGCAGCGCGCGACCGGATGCGGCCGCACACCTAACATGCTGCACATGCAGCGCCGGCTTGCGATCGGGGTCGCCGTCGGCCTGATCGCCGCCTCCGGCGCGGCGTTCGCGACGGCATCGCTGCTGAAGCTGCGCCAGCCGAAGGTCGAGCGGCTGCGGCTCACGCCGACGCCGATTCCGGGACGCGGCTGGGCCTTCGCGCCGGTGCGCGGATCGGCCCGCGTCGCCTTCAAGCTGCACGAGACGGGGCGCGTGACCGCGACGATCGTGGACGCGCGCGGCGCCGTCGTGCGCCGGCTCGCCGTGGCGCGCGCGACGGGGGCCGACGCGAGCGTCAGCTGGGACGGGAAGGACGACACCGGCACTCCCAGCCCCGACGGACGCTACCGGGTGCGCCTGCGCCTCCCGGGTCGCACGATCACGCTGAATGCGGACCCGCTCTCGCTCGATCGCCGGGTCGAGCTCGCTCGCCTGCCCGACGTCGGGCGCGTCGAGCGCTCGGCCGACCCGGACCGGCGCCGGATCACGCCGAGCACCCCCGCGCATCCGGCACGCTGGCGCCTCGCCGTCAACGTGCGCGGCGCCGAGCGCCTGCAGGACGTGACCGTCAGCTTCCGGCCGAGCTCCGGCGGTGCACCGTTCGTGCTGCGCCAGACGCGGCGGCGCGCCAAGCTCATCCCGTTCACCTGGCGGGCCGCCGGGGCCGCGCCCGGGCGGTACTCGATCGATGTCAGGGTGCACGATCTCGTGGGCAACGAGGCGACCGTCGACGGCGGCACCGTGCTGGTCCGCACGGCGCTCCTGACGCCGCCGGCACACGCCATGCGACCGGGTGGGACCGTGACCGTGGGGGTCAGCTCCGACAGCTCCCGCTTCGGCGTCTTCCTCTGCCGGCTCGACGCTCCGCGCTGCGATCGCGAGACGAGCATCGATCCGAGCCTCGGCACGTCGGGGCAGACGCGTGCGAGCGCGCGCTTCCGGCTGCCTCAAGGGCTCAGGCCGGGCATCTACCTCGCGCAGGCCGACTATCACGGCGCCCACCCACGCGTGATCGTGCCCGTGCGCTCGATCCGGCCGGTCAAGGTCGTGCTCGTGACGGGCGGGCCGGCCGGCGCGGTGATCCGGCTTGCGCGAGCGCTCGAGGCGCGCGACGTGCTCTTCGACGCGGTCGCGCCCGCGGATCTCGCGGGCGGGATCGCGGGCTACGCGACGATCGTGGTGCCGCCTGGGACGCCGCTCGACGACGGCGAGCGCGAGGCGATCCAGTCATCGGGCGGGCGGCTCGTGACCACTGTGAAGGGCCTCGGGCCATGATCCCCGCCCTCCTCTCGATCGCCGCAGCCCTCGCGCTCGGGGTGCTCTTCGTCGCGGAGCGGCCGAGCCTGCGGGCTCCGGCGCTCGGGGCGATCGCGCTCGCGACCGGCGGTCTCGCGCTGTGGCTCCCGTCGACGGGCGACCCGATCCGCCGCCACCTGCTGATCGTGGCCGTCGCGCTGGTCGTCGGCCTCCCGCTGAGCGTGGTCGTCGCACGCGTCTTCCGGCGCGCGCCGCTCGCCTTCTTCGCGAGCGTCGCGGTCGCCATCCCGCTGCGCCTCGCGCTCACCCACGACGGGCGCGAGGGGACCTTCCTGCTGCTGCTCTACGCCGTCGTCGCCTGCGCCTTCGTCGGCCTCGTGCTCGACGTGATGGATGGCTTTCCGACGCCGCAGCTGGGGCCGTGGATCGGCCTCCCGCTGGCCGGCTACGTCGGGCTCGCGGGGCTCTCGCTGACGTGGTCGGGCGACGTCGAGAACGGCGTCACGAGCATGCTCTTCTACCTCCTCCCGTTCGGCGTGCTGGTCGTGGCGATCGCGGCGTACGAGCTGCGGGACCTCGGGCCGCTCCTGCGCATCCAGGTCGCACTCGCGCTCGTCCTCACCGCGGTCGGCGTCTACCAGTCTCTGACCCACACGATCTGGTGGAACCACAAGCTGATGACGTCCAACGAGTTCGCCGGCTTCTTCCGCGTCAACTCGCTGTTCTACGACCCCTCGATCTTCGGCCGCTTCCTCGCCGTCACGATCGCGCTGATCGTGTCCGCGCTCTTCTTCGTGCGCGTCCGCTCGCCCAAGGCCGCCGCCGCGGCTGCGATCGCCTGCTGGATCGGGCTCTTCGTGTCGTACTCGCAGTCGTCCTTCGTCGCGCTCTCGGCAGGCCTCGCGATCGCGCTCGTGATCGTCGGCGGCCGGCGCTTCGCGCTCGCGCTCGCCGTCGTCGCCACGTGCATCGCGCTCGTCACGCTCGCGTTGCCCGGCGTGCGCAGCGCGAGCCTCGATCGCGTCACCTCGGGGCGGTCGCAGCTCGCCGGCAAGGGTCTCGATCTGTACCTCGCGCACCCCTTCGCGGGCGTCGGCTTCGGCGCCTCCGAGAAGCAGGGCGGGCGGCGCGTCCAGCACGTGCTGCCGCTGACCGTGGCCTCCGAGCTCGGCACGCTGGGCCTGCTCGTGCTCGCCTGGCTGCTCGCCGCCCTCGCACGCCTCGCCTTCCTGGAGGGCGCCCGCCGGCCCGAGCGGCTGGTGCTCGGCGTCGGCCTCGCCGTCGTGATCGTGCACGCGCTGTTCTACGCCGCCTTCTTCGAGGATCCGCTCAGCTTCGCGCTGATCGCGCTCCTCGCGTCGAGCGCCCGACCCGGCATGATTGTCAATCGATGATCGACGCGTTCAAGACCGTGCTCGTGCTCGCGCCCCACACCGACGACGGCGAGTTCGGCTGCGGCGGCACGATGGCGCGTCTCGTCGCGGCAGGCTGCTCCGTGCACCAGATCGCGTTCTCGATCGCCTCGCGCTCGCTGCCCGAGGGCTTCGCGCCCGACACGCTCGTGCACGAGTCGCGCGCCGCCTCCGACGTGCTCGGGCTCGCGCCCGACGCGCTCACGGTGCACCGCTTCGAGGTGCGAACGTTCCCGGCCGTGCGGCAGGAGATCCTCGAGCTGCTCGTCGAGGTCGCGCGCGAGCTCGCGCCGGACTGCGTGCTGATGCCGACGATCTCGGACATCCACCAGGACCACCACACCGTCGCGGCTGAGGGGCTGCGCGCGTTCAAGCGCACGACGATCCTGGGCTACGAGGTGCCCTGGAACCAGTTTCGCTTCGACAAGCAGTGCTACGTCACGCTCGACGAGGAGCACATCGCCGCGAAGGTGCGCGCGCTCGAGTGCTACCGCAGCCAGCAGCACCGGAACTACGCGAACGAGGAGTTCATCCGCAACCTCGCTCGCACGCACGGCATCGAGATCGGCAGGCAGTACGCCGAGTGCTTCGAGGTCGTGCGGTGGGTCAGCTGAGCCTGGATCCACCGTGTGGTGGGTTCGTGGCGGGCCTGCTGGTGGTCGTCAGGACGGGCTGCGCTGTCGCAGGCGCGGCCGGACGCCTCGGCCAGACAGCGCAGCCCGGAGCGCACCGTGGGGGAGCGGCCTGACATCAGCCAGCAGGATGCGACACACCCAGCACAAGGTGGATCCAGGCTAAGCCGGGGCCGCCGGCGACATCGTCGTGCGGTGATCGGGCTCGCGATCGTCGCCGCCTCGATCACGGGCTGCTCGGCCGGGTACAACGCGCTCAGCGAGCCGTCGACGGCGCCTCCGCGCGCGCTCTCGGAGGGGCCGTTCGTCGAGGCCGCCGGCGTGCTCACGCGCTACCGGCGCTGGGGCACCACGGGCTCGCCGATCGTGCTCGTCGGCGGCTTCCTCGAGCCGACCTGGGTGTGGGATCGGGTCGCGCCGCTGCTCGCGCAGAAGCACCGCGTCTACGCGCTCGATCTCGCGGGCTTCGGCTACTCGGAGCGCGCGGGCAGGTTCACGCTCGAGGCGTGGAGCGATCAGGTGCGCGCCTTTCTCCGCGCGCTCTCGATCAACCGGCCGACGCTGATCGGGCACTCGCTCGGCGCCGGCGTCGTCGCCGAGATCGCGCGCGCCGATCCGACGCTCGTGCGTGGAATCGTGCTCGCCGACGGCGATGCGCGGCGCGGCGGCGCGGGGCTGCCGGGCTGGGCACGTGACCTGCTCGTCGATCCGTTCCGGACGAGCCTGATCCGGCTCGCGCTCGGCTCCGACTTCGTCGTCGAGCACGTCCTCGACGAGGTCTACGGGCCGCACCGGCCCCGCATCGACGCCCGCGAGCTCGATCGCTGGCGACGCCCGTTCCGCGTCGAGGGGACGGAACGCGCGCTCGGCGTGATGGCGAGCCACACGATCCCGGGGCTCGAGCTCGCCGGGCTCCGCGCGATCACCACACCCTCGGCGCTGATCTGGGGAGAGCGCGACTCCTCCGTCTCGCTCGCGGCCGGGCGCAGGACCGCCGCCGTGCTGGCGGCGCCGATCACGGTCATCCCGGGCGCGGGCCACCTCTCGATGCTGACCGATCCGGTGCCGTTCGCGGCTGCCGTGACGCGCTTCGAGTCAACGCTCGGCTAGATCGTTGTCCGCAGTTGGCGTGCTGGTTCGCGGCGTCGGTGTCGTCACGGCCGCTTCACGGTCCCTCGCTGAGCCCGCGCCGCGGGCCCAGCGAGAAACCGCTGCGCTCCGTGATCTGCTGGCTTGACCAGGCCTCAAGCCATCCCTGCGCCAGCAGATCACGTCCGAGAGCGACCGCCACTCCCGAACCAACACGCCAACCCGCGGGCAACGCCCTGGGACGAGCGCCCGTCCGGTCGTCCGGCATGATTGGCCGGGATGACGAGGATCCTGCTGACGGCGAGCGGCGCGCCCGGGGCCGCACGCCTGATCGCGGCCCTGCGCGAGAACGGCGAGCGCGCGGTGCACGTGATCGGCACCGACATGAGCGAGCGCTCGGCCGGCCGCTTCCTCTGCGACACCTTCCACGTCGTGCCGGCGGGCTCGAGCGCGGAGTTCGCCCCCGAGCTCGCGGCGCTCGCCCGGCGAGAGGGCGCCGACGTCGTCTTCCCGCAGTCGAGCGGCGAGGTCGGGCGCCTGGCGCCTGCGACCGCGCTCTTCGACTGCCCCGTGATGGTCGCCTCGCCCGAGGCGATCGCGGCCTGCGACGACAAGGGCGCGACGATGCGGCTCGCCGAGCGCTGCGGCGTGCGTGCGCCCGTCACGCACGTGGTGCGCTCGCCCGTTGAGTTCCGCGCGGCCGCCGAGTCGCTCGGCTACCCGCAACGCGAGATCTGCATGAAGCCGCCGGTGAGCAAGGGCTCTCGCGGATTCCGGGTGCTCTCCGCGACGGTCGATCGGCGCCACGCGTTGCTCGAGGCGCGCCCCGGCCCGCTCCCGCTCTCGGTCGACGAGGCGCTCGATGCGATCGGCGACGAGGACTTCCCCGAGCTGCTCGTGATGGAGCTCGCGACGGGCAAGGAGCACACCGTCGACGGGATCTGCGCGGACGGGCGGATGCTGCTCGGACACGCGAAGACGCGCGAGGCGATGCGCGCGGGCCTCGCGATGTACTTCGAGAGCTGCGTGCAGCCCGGCCTCGAGGAGGCGGCGCGGCGGCTCTGCGCCGAGCTCCGGCTCGACTGGTTCGTCAACGTCCAGTTCATCGGCGAGCACCTGCTCGAGATCAACCCGCGCATCTCGACGATCGTCTACCAGGACGACCTCAACCTCCCGTGGCTCGCGGTGCGGCGTGCGCTCGGCGAGCTCGACGACGCCGAGCTCGCCGCCTACCAGCCGCGGGTGCGCACGACGAGACGGGCGCTGCGGTACTACGACCAGGTGGAGTACGACGGCTGAGCAGTCCTTCAGCCTGCGCTCGCTCGGCCGCGACTCGCTGATCTACGGCCTCGGGCCGGTCGTCTCGCGCTTCATCTCGCTGCCGCTCGTCTTCCTCTACGTCAAGTATCTCGACTCGGGCGATTTCGGCCGCATCGAGACGGTCGTCGCGCTCGTCGCGGTCGGCGCCACGCTCGCGCAGCTCGGGCTCGTCAATGCGATGTTCCGCTTCGCCGCAGAGCGTGAGGGTGACGCGCGCTTCGCTGTCGTGCGCACCTGCCTCGCGGGCTGCCTCGCGGCCGGGATCGTGATCTCCGGCCTCGCCGCCCTGCTGACGCCGCTCGTCTCGGGCTCGCTCGGCACGTCGCTCTGGCTGATCGGCTGCGCGGGCCTGCTGATCTCGCTGATCTACGAGCCCACCGTGGGGCTCTATCGGATCGAGCGCGAGCCCGTGCGCTACCTGCGGATCACGCTCGTGAACGTGCTCGTGACGGTGCTCGCGAGCGTGCTCGCCGTCGTCGTCTTCCATCTCGGCGCTCCCGGCCTGCTCGGCGGCTCGTACACCGGCACCGCCGTGGCGCTCGTGCTCGTCGCGGCCGATCGCCGGCGCGAGCTGTCGGGCCCGATCGACCGTGAGCTCGTGCGTCCGCTGCTCTCCTTCGGCCTCCCGTTCCTCCCGTCGCGGCTCGCGCTCTGGGGCCTCAACCTCTCGAACCGCCTGCTGCTCGGCTGGCTCGTGGGCACGAGCGCGGTCGGCGTGCTGGGGCTCGGGGCGCGCGTTGCGAGCCTCGTGATGCTGATGGTGACGGCGTTCCAGCTCGCGTGGCCGCCGTTCGCCTACGGCATCGCCGACGACGAGCGGGCGCGGCGCACCTATCGGGCGGTGCTCACCTGGTGGCTCGCGATCGCGCTCACCGCCGCGCTCGGCCTGGCGCTCCTGCGAGACCCGATCGTGCGTGCGATCGCCTCGTTCTCCGACAACGCCGGGCAGTGGCGCGGCGCGGGCAACGTGCTCGCCTGGCTCGCCCTCGGGATCGCGTTCTACGGCGCCTACTACGTGGTCGGGGTCGCAGTCGGACGGGTCAAGCAGACGCAGCTCAACTGGATCGTGACGGGCATCGCGGCGCTCGCGAACGTCGCGCTCTGCGCGCTCCTGATCCCGCGCTACGGGGCGAGCGGCGCCGCTGCCGCGACGGCGATCGCCTACGCGCTGATGGCCTTGTTGATGGTCGTGCGCGGAAACCGGGTGTTTCCCGTCGGCTACGACTGGTCGCGGGTCGGGGCACTGCTCGCGCTCGCCGGCGTCCTCTTCGCCGCCGGAGAGCTCTTGCCGGTGACCGGCGCCGGGCCGATCGCCGGGCGGACCGCGCTCGCCCTCGCCTTCGCTCCGGGCGCGCTCGCGCTGATCCGCTGGAAGGAACTGCCACACGGATCTTGAATAACGTATATGTTCTTGCGCCTTGTACCGGGTGCTACAGATTCTCGCGGTTCTGGGCTGCCTCGCAGCGGCCTTCGCGGGCGCGCCTCCGGCCGAGGCCGGAAGCAACGAGTGGATCCCCCTGAAGAAGCCGCTGGCCGAGGGAACGCGCTCGAGCGAGCTCGGCGTCCGTGCCGTCACCTACGCGCTCTCGGAGCTCGGCCGGCCCTACGTCTGGGGCGGAGCGGGCCCGAGCTCGTTCGACTGCTCGGGGCTCATCGTCTGGTCCTATGGGCGCGCGGGCAGGGGCGGGCTGGGGCACTACACCGGCTGGCTCTGGAACGCCGGTCCACACGTCTCGCGCGGAAATCTCAAGGCCGGCGACCTCGTCTTCTTCTACGGAGGCGAGCACGTCGGCATCTACCTCTTCGGCGGGCTCTTCATCCAGGCGCCGCACACGGGCGACGTCGTCAAGATCTCGAGCCTGAGCGGGCACTACGCGTCGCGCTTTAGCGGCGCCGTGCGGATCCTGCCGCGAGCGCCGCGACCACACGGCGGGCGCGCCCACTCCGCGCGCGCCCTCTGGACGCTCGACCGGCACCCGCACCATCGCCATCGGCAGCACCATCGCCATCACCACCGCAGCCACCGGGATCGGCCGCACCGCGCCACGCCCCCGCCCGGCGCGCCGACCCGCCTCAGCCGGCACCGCTGAGGCGCAGCCGATCGTGTCGCGCGCCGCATAGCGAGGTTACGCGGGGGCCGGATCGGCGCGCCTACTATCCGAGCGAGGGTTTGCCGCAGGCAAACAGCATCGAGATCGGATCGAGGAGACGCACGGCATGAGCACGGGGACGATGACGCCGGGGCGTGCGAGCATCGCCGCTCGCACGCTGCGAAGCGACCGGTGGTGGATCGAGCCGCTGCTGACGGTTCTGATCCTGGTCTCGTTCATCGTCTACGCGACGCTGCGGGCGTTCGAGAACGCGAACTATCACGCGCTGCCGTACCTCTCGCCGTTCTACTCGCCATGCCTCGCGACGAGCTGCGAGAAGGGCTCGAGCGACCTCGGCACGCCGATCGGGGACTGGTGGGGGCTCTCGCCCGCGCTGCTCATCCTGATCGTCCCGCTCGGCTTCCGGATGACCTGTTACTACTACCGCAAGGCCTATTTCCGGGCGTTCTGGCTGTCGCCGCCGGCCTGCGCCGTGGCCGAGCCCCACGGCTCCTACAGCGGCGAGACGCGGCTGCCGCTGATCGCGAACAACCTGCACCGGTACTTCTTCTACGCCGGCTTCCTGCTCAACCTCGTGCTCAGCTACGACGCCGTTCTCGGCTTCCGCAACGCGCAGGGCGAGTGGGGCCACATGGGCCTCGGCACCGTCGTGCTGCTCGCCAACGCGAGCTTCCTCTGGGCCTACACGCTCTCGTGCCACTCGTGCCGGCACGCGGTCGGCGGGCGCATCAAGCACTTCTCCAAGCACCCGGTGCGCTATCGCTTCTGGACGTTCGTCTCGCGGCTGAACACGAGGCACATGCAGATCGCGTGGGTCTCGCTGTTCGGCGTCGCCCTGGCCGACCTCTATGTCCGGCTGCTGGCGACCGGCGCGATCAGTGATCCGAGGTTCTTCTAGCCGATGACTGAGATCGAACGACACCCCTACGACGTCGTCATCATCGGGGCCGGCGGAGCCGGACTCCGTGCGGCGATCGAGGCCCGCGCCGCCGGCAAGCGCGTCGCGATCATCTGCAAGTCGCTCTTCGGCAAGGCCCACACCGTGATGGCGGAGGGCGGGATCGCCGCTGCCATGGGGAACGTCAACGACGCCGACAACTGGCAGGTCCACTTCCGCGACACGATGCGCGGCGGCAAGTTCCAGAACAACTGGCGGATGGCCGAGCTGCACGCGAAGGAGGCGCCCGAGCGCGTCTGGGAGCTCGAGACCTACGGCGCGCTGTTCGATCGCACGCCCGAGGGCAAGATCAGCCAGCGGAACTTCGGCGGCCACGAGTATCCGCGGCTCGCCCACGTCGGCGACCGCACCGGGCTCGAGCTGATCCGCACGCTGCAGCAGAAGATCGTCTCGCTGCAGCAGGATGACGAGCAGGCGACGGGCTCGCACGACCGCAACCTGAAGGTCTTCGCCGAGCTGACGATCACACGGATCTTGAAAGACGGCGAGCGCGTCTCCGGCGCCTTCGGCTACTGGCGCGAGACGGGCCGCTTCGTGCGCTTCGAGGCGCCCGCGGTCGTGCTCGCGACGGGCGGCATCGGCAAGTCGTTCAAGGTCACGAGCAACTCCTGGGAAGGCACCGGCGACGGCCACGCGCTCGCCCTCAAGGCGGGCGCGCGCCTGCTCCACATGGAGTTCGTCCAGTTCCACCCGACGGGCATGGTCTGGCCGCCGAGCGTGCGCGGGATCCTCGTCACCGAGTCGGTGCGCGGCGACGGCGGCGTGCTGCGCAACTCGGAGGGCAAGCGCTTCATGTTCGACTACGTCCCCGAGGTCTTCCGCGACAAGTACGCCGACACCGAGGCCGAGGCGGACCGCTGGTATGCCGACGCGGCGAACAACCGCCGCCCTCCCGAGCTGCTCCCGCGTGATGAGGTTGCTCGCGCAATCAACTCTGAGGTGAAGGCCGGCCGCGGCTCTCCGCACGGCGGCGTCTTCCTCGACGTCTCGACGCGTCTGCCGGCCGAGCAGATCATCAAGCGGCTGCCCTCGATGCACCACCAGTTCAAGGAGCTCGCGGACGTCGACATCACCAAGGAGCCGATGGAGGTCGGCCCCACGTGCCACTACGTGATGGGCGGCATCGAGGTCGACCCCGAGACGCAGGCGACGACGGTCGAGGGGCTCTTCGCAGCCGGCGAGGTGGCCGGGGGCATGCACGGATCGAACCGGCTCGGCGGCAACTCGCTGTCCGACCTGCTCGTCTTCGGCCGGCGCGCCGGCGCCGGAGCCGCCGCGTACCTCGCTGCGCTCGCCGGCTCCGATCCGGTCGTCGCAGACGACGACGTCGCCGAGGCGATGGCCGAGGCGGTCGCGCCCTTCGAGATCGAAGGTGGCGAGAACCCGTACAGCATCCACATGGACCTGCAGCAGTCGATGAACGACCTCGTCGGGATCATCCGGACGCAGAGCGAGATGGAGCAGGCGCTCGAGCGGCTCGAGGCGCTGAAACAGCGCGCGCTGCGTCTCACGGTCGAGGGGAACCGGCAGTACAACCCCGGCTGGCACCTGGCGCTCGACCTCGGCAACATGCTGCTCGTGTCCGAGAGCATCGCGCGCTCGGCGCTCGAGCGGGAGGAGAGCCGCGGCGGCCACACGCGCGAGGATCATCCGGTGATGGACCCGCTGTGGCGGAAGACGAACATCTTCACGCGCGCGGCCGGCAGCGGCGTGACCGTGGAGCGCGAGCCGAATCCCGCGATGCCGGAACGGCTGCTCGAGCTGTTCGATCCGGCGGAGCTCGCGAAGTACATGACCGAGGACGAGCTCGCCGTCCTCCTCAGCGCGAAGGAGACCGCATGAGCACCAGGCACCTGCGCGTGTGGCGCGGCGACGCAGGCGGCGGCGACCTGACCCCGTACGAGGTCGACGTCCAGGAGGGCGAGGTCGTCCTCGACGTGATCCACCGCGTGCAGGCGACGCAGGCCCCCGACCTCGCGGTGCGCTGGAACTGCAAGGCAGGCAAGTGCGGGTCGTGCAGCGCCGAGGTCAACGGCAAGCCGCGCCTGATGTGCATGACGCGCATGAACACGTTCGCCCCGGACGAGACGATCACCGTCACGCCCCTGCGCGCCTTCCCCGTGATCCGCGACCTCGTCACCGACGTCTCCTTCAACTACGAGAAGGCGCGCAAGGTGCCTGCGTTCGCGCCGCCGACGAACCTCGCGCCGGGCGCCTACCGGATGCAGCAGATCGACGTCGAGCGGAGCCAGGAGTTCCGCAAGTGCATCGAGTGCTTCCTCTGCCAGAACGTCTGCCACGTGATCCGCGACCACGAGGAGAACAAGCAGGCGTTCGCCGGGCCGCGGCACTTCATCCGGCTCGCCGAGCTCGACATGCACCCGCTCGACCAGCGCGACCGCAAGGTCGAGTCGCAGGACGAGCACGGCCTCGGCTACTGCAACATCACGAAGTGCTGCACCGAGGTGTGCCCGGAGCACATCAAGATCACCGACAACGCGATCATTCCGATGAAGGAGCGCGTCGCCGATCGCAAGTTCGATCCGCTGCTGAAGATCCTTCCGCGGAGAGGTTGACGCGCGAAGAAAGCGCTCAACGGGTGGCACCAACGCGCCGATGACGAGAGCGTGGAGCTCAAGCGCTCGAGCACGGTGCGGCCCTCCGAGATCCTCGCGGCGCTCTCGCACGCGCTCGACCTGACCGAGGGCCAGCCGCCTGGACACGCCGCGCGCACCTGCCTGCTCGGCCTCCGCATCGCACGCGACCTCGGCGTCGGCGCCGACGATCAGCGGGCCCTGCACTACGCGATGTTGCTGAAAGACTCGGGATGCTCGTCGAGCGCCTCGCGCATGGCGAAGCTGTTCGGCGCCGACGACATCGAGATCAAGCGGACCGGCAAGCTGATCGACTGGACGCAGACCGGCGAGACGCTGCGCTACGTCACCGGCAACCTGCCGGCACGCACGTCAGTCGGTCGTGTGGCGCAGCTTGCGAGGCGCCTTCCCGAGCTCAAGCGCGAGGGCGAGGCGATCGTCTCCGATCGCTGCGAGCGGGGCGCACAGATCGTGCGCGGCCTCGACCTGCCGGAGGCCGCCGCCGAGATCGTCCGCTCGCTCGACGAGCACTGGGATGGCGACGGCCGTCCGAGCCGCATCGCCGGCGAGCAGATCTCGATCGGCGCTCGCATCGCCTGTCTCGCGCAGACCGCCGAGGTGTTCCAGCGCGTGCACGGCAACGACGCGATGCGCGCGATGGTGGAGGAGCGCCGTGGACGGTGGTTCGACCCGACGATTGCCGATGCGCTGCTCGCGATCGGCGACGAGGATCCGGTCTGGAGCTCGCTTGCGCACTCCGCGAGCGAGCTCGCGCGCCTCGCGCCCGACGACGACGCCGTGGCGGCCGATGATGCGCGCCTCGACCGCATCGCCGAGACCTTCGCCCAGGTGATCGATGCGAAGTCGCCGTACACGTTCGAGCACTCGAACGGGGTCGCACGCGCAGCGGGCGCCGTCGGGTCGCGGCTCGGCCTCGACGTCGATCAGCTGCGCGATCTCCGCCGCGCCGCGCTGCTGCACGACATCGGCAAGCTCGGCATCTCGAACTCGATCCTCGACAAGCCCGGCAAGCTCGACGAGGCGGAGTTCGCGCAGATCCGCCGGCACGTCGTCTTCACCCGGCAGATCCTGCTGCGCGTGCCGGCCTTCGCCCATCTCGCGCGCGACGCCGCGGCGCACCACGAGCGCCTCGACGGATCGGGGTACTCGGACGGCCTCACCGCCGCCGGCCTCTCTCAGATGGCACGTATCCTCGCGGTTGCCGACGTCTACGACGCGCTCACGGCCGATCGCCC
>JANLRV010000052.1:0-12708 GCA_031361905.1 Actinomycetes bacterium | reverse complement strand
GTCTGACAGCAAAGAAAGGTGCCAGGCACCGATCGTGGAACGCGCCTGTTGTCGCCGTTGGCTGCCCTGGTCGCCAATAAAAGTGCCAGGCACCGATCTTGGTCAGCCGACGACCACGACCGCCACTCGCCGCGGGCCGTGCACGCCCGTGACCCGGATCTTCTCGATGTCGGAGGTCGCACTTGCGCCCGTCACGAGCGTCATCGCGCCCGGCGGGTCGCCGGCGTAGACGTTCGCGATCGCCTCCGGGAGCGTCGCCACGATGCACGTCGCCGCCACGACCGCGATGTGCAGATCCGGCAGCAGTCCCGTCTGCCGGCTGCGGCCCGCCCCGTAGGTCAAGACCAGCGTGCCGGTCGCGGCGATGCACCAGTCCGCGCCGGTGATGCCGGCTCCGGCCTCGGAGGGGGGCGCCACGGTGCCGAGGCTGGCCGGGTCTATGCTCGCCACGAGCGGGTCGCCGTCCCAGAAGCAGAGCGAGTCGCCGGCGAGCAGCTCGGTGACCGCGCTGCGGGCTGCGCTCGCATCAGGCACGCGGATCGCCTGGCTCCCGTCGGCGATCACGGCTGCGCAGAACTCGTCGATCACGCCTGGCGTTCCAGCTCGGCCCAGCGCGCGTGAAACGGCCGCCGTGCGGGTAGCGGCAGGCCCTCGCGCTCGCTCGCCCACGCCGCGCCGGGGCCGAACGCCCGCGCGAAGGGGCCCGAGCGGGCTCCGGCTCGCGCCGAGGCGCGGTAGAGCCGCGGGCTCGACCACGCACGCGACCACGCCTGCCACGCCGCTCGCTCGGCGAAGCCCGCCAGGCCCGCGTCGTTCGCGAGCGCGCGGTCGCGGATCAGCAGCTCGTGCAGCGGGATGCCGACGGGGCAGATGTCGCTGCAGGCGCCGCACAGCGATGAGAGGAACGGGAGCTTGCGGCCCTCGCCCTCTTCCATCCCAGCGAGCAGCGGGGTCAGCACCGAGCCGACCGGCCCGCCGTAGACCGCGCCGTAGGCGTGCCCTCCGACCTTCGAGTAGACCGGGCACACGGTCAGGCACGCGCCGCAGCGGATGCAGTTGAGGATCTCGGCCTCGCTCGAGTTCCGGATCGCCTCGCGCCCGTTGTCCAACACGATTACGATCACCTCGTCGGGGCCGTCGTCGCCGTTGCGGCCGGCCCCCGAGATCCACGAGACGTAGGACGGCAGCTCGCGACCCACCGCGGCGAGCGAGAGCTGCTCGATCATGAAGGCCGCGTCGGCGGTCGTCTCGAGCACGCGCTCGAGCCCGGCGAAGACGACGTGGCAGCGTGGGATGCTGGAGACGAGGCGCCCGTTGCCCTCGTTCTCGAGGACGATCACGGTGCCCGTCTCGGCGATCATGAAGTTCGCGCCCGTCGTGCCGATGCCGGCATCCAGGAAGGCACTGCGCAGGCGTCCGCGCGCGTAGGCGACCATCTCGGCGGGGTCGTCGGACATCGTCTCGCCGCGCTCCTCGCTGAGCACCTCGGCGATCTGCGCGCGCGAGCGGTGGATCACCGGCGCGAGCAGGTGGGAGGGGTGCTCGCCGGCGAGCTGCACGATCCATTCGCCGAGATCGGTCTCGACGGCCTCGACCCCCTGGGACTCGAGCGCCTCGTTCAGCTCGATCTCCTCGGTGATCATCGACTTTCCCTTGGCGACGAGCTTGACGCCACGCTCGCGCGCGATCTCGAGCACCGCGCGCACCGCGTCCTCGGGCGTGGCCGCGCGGATCACGCGCCCGCCCCGAGACTCGATCTGCTGCTCGAAGCGCGCGAGCAGCTCGGGCGCGCGCGCGACGGCGTCGGTGCGGATGCGCGCGGCGCGCTCGACGCGCTCGGGCCAATCCGGGTGGCGCTCGGAGACGTCGCCTCGGAAGCCGATCATGTGGCGGCGCGATTTCTGCAGCGTGACCGTCAGCTTCGTGTCGGCGAGCGCCTTCTCGAGCCGCTCGCCGAGCTCGCCGTCGCGCCCGTAGACGGCGGTCACGGCGTCCAGCCCTCGCGATCGAGAAGCTCGGGCAGCGAGATCGTGCGCAGCGGGTCGCCGCCGGCGCGTGCGATCCCTTCGAGGTGCATCAGGCAGCCGAGGTCGCCGGAGACGAGCGTCTCGGCGCCGCCCTCTCTCGTCCAGCGCACCTTGTCGCGGCCCATCGCGCCCGACACGCCCGGGAACTTGATCGAGAAGGTGCCGCCGAAGCCGCAGCACGCGTCCTCCTCCGCTGCCTCGCGGCGCTCGACGCCAGGCAGCGCATCGAGCAGGCGCGCGCCCGACTCGGTATCGCGCAGGCCTCGCCGCTGGTGGCACGAGCAGTGGTAGGCGGTCGGCTGCGCGTCAGCCTGCGGCGTCGCGGGCTGGGCTTTGGGCGCGAGCAGCGCGCCGAACTCGACGACCCGCTCGAGCACGGCCGCGGCGCGCGAGTCGTCGGGGAAGAGCTCGGGCCAGACGTGCAGCATCGTCGACGCGCACGACCCCGAGAGCACGACGACCGGCCCCTCGCTCGCGGCGAGCGCGTTCAGCGTCTGCTGCGCGACGCGGCGCGCCTCGTCGGGAAAGCCGGAGTTCCACGCAGGCTGGCCGCAGCACGTCTGGCCGGGTGGGAACGAGACGGTGTAACCGGCGCGGCGGAGCACGCGGACCGCGGCCTCGCCGGTCTCCGGTCGCACGAGGTCGACGAGGCACGTCGGCATCAGCGCGACCGCCTCGCTCACAGGCCGCGCTCGCGAATCGCGGCGGCGTGTCCCGGGAAGCCCTCGTGCTCGGCGATCACGCGCGCCGCTGGCGCGAGGCGCGCGAGGCCCGCGGCGCTCAGCGCCGCGGTCGACGACACGGCGAGGAACGTGCGCGCCGTGATCCCGGACGAGACTGCGGCGTACCCGCCGGACGGCAGCGTGTTGGGGATCCCGATCGTGAAGTTGGCGACGGCCATCGGCGTATTCTGGCCGATCAGCGTCTCGGCGGCATGCCCGACGCGCGCGAGCGTCGCCTTGGGATCGGCCGTCGCGATCTGCAGATGCTCGGGCGCATACTCGTGGGCGAACGCGCAGGCCTCGGCCTCGTCTGCGCAGACGAGGATCCCGCCGAGCTGCGAGAGCGAGCTCGCGGCGTAGCCTCGCTGGGGCTCGGGCAGGGCGTCGACGCGGGCCCGCACCGCTGCGGCAACGTCATCGGCGAAGGCGGCATCCCAGCAGCAGAGCGTGACCGCGGAGTCATCGCCGTGCTCGGCCTCCGTCACGAGGTCGGCGGCGAGCAGGCCGACGTCCGCCTGGGAGTCGGCGAGCACGAGGCTCTCGGAGGGGCCCTGCAGCATGTTCGTGACGACGCCGTGGCGCTGTGCGATCAGCTGCGCGACGGTCACCGCCGGGCTGCCGGGGCCGACGATCTTGCGCACGCGTGGGATCAGATCGGTGCCGAGCGCAGCCGCGGCGATGCCGGCGGGCCCGTTGCAGCGGATCACCGTGTCGATCCCGAGCACGCTCGCGATGTAGAGATAGGCCGGATCGACGTGACCGGTCGAGCGCAGGGGGGGGCAGAGGACGGTGATGCGCGGCACGCCCGCGACGACGGCCGGCACGCAGAGGTGGGCCATCACCGAGGGGAAAGGGTTCTTGCCGCACGGCACGTAGAGCGCGCACGATGCGATCGGAAGCGCTCGCTCGCCGACCTCGACGCCAGGCTCGAGCTCCTCGCTCCAGGTCGCGTCTCGCAGGATCCGCTCGTTGTAGCGGCGCAGCCGATCGATCATCACGTCGATCGCCGCGCGCAGATCGGGCGCCAGGGTCGCACCGGCCCCGGCGATCTCGTCGGCGGGGACGGGCAGGTCCTGCACGTCGCAGCGCACGCCGTCGTAGCGCTCGAGCGCCGCGCAGACCGCCGAGTCGCCGGCAAGCTCGACGTCCTCGTAGATCGCCTCGATCTGGGTCCACAGCTTGGGCTCGAAGATCTGATCGAGCGAGCGCCGCAAGAGCCGCGCGCGCTCATCGGGGTCGATGCTCGCGAGCCGGCGGATCACGGGTGTTTCCACTCTCGCAGTGTAGTTCTTCGACGGACAAACGGCTGCTACGTTCTCGCGGATGACGACCTCGCTGCTCTGTCCCGACGCCGTGCTGCTGCCCGATTGGACGGTGCGATCGGATCTCGCGGTCGAGATCGAGGACGGACGGATCATCGCGCTCCGCTCGTCAGCGGACACGGCGGGAGGCGAGCGCTTGGCGGGGCGCCTGCTCGTGCCCGGGCTCGTCAACGGACACTCGCACGCGTTTCAGCGCCATCTGCGCGGTCGCGTGGAGCTCGTCGACGCCGACAACCCCGACGATGACTTCTGGTCGTGGCGCGAGGCGATGTACGCCGCCGCCGGCTCGCTCGATCCCGTCTCGATGCGGACGGTCGCCGAGGAGTGCTTCGACACCGCGCGGCGCGCCGGCTATCTGGCGGTCGGCGAGTTCCACTACGTCCACCACCGGCCCGATGGCACGCCCTATCCCGAGCCGAACGCCCTCGCGCTCGCCGTGATCGAGGCGGCCCGCGCGGTCGGCCTGCGCATCACGCTGCTGCTCGCCGCGTACGCGCGCGGCGGGGCGAGCCGCCCGCCGACGGCCGGCCAGCGGCGCTTCTGCGACCCGACGGTCGAGGCGTACCTGGCACGCGTCGAGCGGCTCGCGGCTCAGACCGCCGGCGATCCGCTCGTGACGGTCGGCTACGCGCCGCACTCGATGCGCGCGGTGCCGCCCGACTGGCTGCGCGCGATCGCCGGGCACGCCGCCGGGACGGGGTACCCGCTGCACGTCCACGCGAACGAGCAGCCGCGCGAGATCGAGGAGTGCCTGGCCGAGTTCGGCCTGCGCCCGATCGAGCACCTGCACGCGTGCGGCGTGCTCGGCGAGCGCACCACGGTCGTGCACGCGACGCACGTCAGCGAGCGGGAGCTCGAGCTGCTCGCCGAATCGCGTACGACGGTCTGCGCCTGCCCGACCACCGAGGCGAACCTCGGCGACGGCTTCCTGCCGGCGCGCGAGCTCTGGGCCCGGGGCGTGCCGGTCAGCCTCGGCGCCGACTCGAACGTCCGCCTCGATCCGTTCGAGGAGGCGCGGGAGACCGAGGGCTGCGCACGCCGCGAGTCTGGCCGTCGCAACGTGCTCACGGCCGCAGGCGAGCGCGGTCCGGCGCCGAGCCTCTGGCGTTGCCTGACCGAGCACGGAGCGAGGAGCATCGGGATCGAGACGCCTGCGATCGCGGTCGGCGCGCCGGCGGATCTCGTCGCGCTCGACCTCGATCACCCGGACATCCGGGCGCTCGAGCCGCGCTATCTGCCCGAGGCGGTGCTGTTCGCCGGCTCAGCGGCGTGCGTGGCCGAGACGTGGGTGGCGGGGGCGCGCGGGCGTGAATAGCCCGGGGCCTGACCCCGGGCTATTCACCAGGGGTGGCGCTTGGCCGCGATCGCGCGCTGCAGCCGGACCGATTGCAGCGTGCGCACCCGATCGCTCGGCGCCTTCGCGGCGAGCCAGGGGACGAGGGCCGAGACGCGCGTGTAGCCGCCCGGAGTATCGGCGGCTCCGCAGGCTCCGCCGAAGCTCGTGATGCCGATCAGGATCGCTCCGGAGGGGCCGGGAAGCAGCAGCGGACCGCCGCTGTCGCCGTCGCAGGTGTCGATGCCGCCGGCCGTCACGCCGGCACAGAGCACCGACCCGGCGTCGAACTCGCTGCCGTAGGTCGAGCGGCAGGTGTCATCCGGCTGGACCTCGAGCGATGCCTCGTGCAGCGCATCGGGAAAGCTCGAGCCGGCGAGGTTCGTCGCACCCCAGCCGATCGCGACGAGCGCGGTGCCCGGCGCGAGGGAGCTCTCGAGCGTCCCCGGCAGGGTTGCCGGAGCCACCGCGAGCGGCCGTGCAAGCCGGATCAGTGCGGCATCCCAGGCGAACGTGGTCGGCGAGTACGCCGGATGCACGCGGATCTCGATGATCGCGGATCGGCCACGCTTGCCCGCGCTCAGGCGGTGCTGGCCGACGATCAGGTCGAGCCGGCGGCGCACGACGGCGGTCGAGCCCGGGCGCGTCACGCAGTGCGCGGCCGTCAGGGCGAGCCGCGGCGCGATCAGGGTGGCGCCGCAGAACTGCCCCGAGCGCGCGTCGGGCGAGCCGTGCTCGACGAGCGCGCCGGCGAACGGCCATGCTCCCGGCGCGGTCTCGTGGCCGCCGACGACCGCATCGGCGGGGCTTGCCGCAGCGAGCGCACACAAGACGATCACGATCCGTCGCAGCATCTGCTCCCCATGTCGGCAGCGATCGCCGAGCACGCGAGGGTGGATTTCGAGGACGCTGCCCGTACGAGCGAGGAGCGATGCCGTCAGGTTTCGACGCGCCTCCCCGCAGACCCTCCCTCTCGAGCGCTACGAGCAGACGGAGCGCAGGCAGCGGTCGCGTGGATCGAATGCCAGGCGCACGTGTACCGGCCGTCCATCCAGCGTGCCCGTGATACGTAGGCTGCCGCGGCCGCTGACGCGCACCGTCCCGCGTGCCGAGCGCGCACCCGCCAGGCGCAGCGTCCCGCTCATGGCACCGTCCTTGAAGCGCAGAGACCCGCTCAGCGTCGCGCTGTCGGCGTAGGAGTACCGGTGGAATGTCAGCCGGTGCCGCGCGAGCGTGACGGTGCCTCCGCGCAGGCCGCCGAAGGTCGCCACGTCGAAGCCGTAGGTGTAGGCCGCGACGATCGAGATCCCCTGCGCGTCGGAGATCGCGCGCGTCATCGCCGTGAGGGTCCTGCCGCGCAGGCCCCTCACGCGCTGCGCGGCCGGGATCGACGTGATCTCCTCGCGCGGACGCGGATCGGGCGAGACGAGCGGCGTCGAGTCGGCGCACGGCTTGACGGGCTCGCTCCGCAAGAACGAGCCGAAGCGGTCGAAGGCGCAGTAGCTCGTGTCCGAGGTGATCGCCGAGTGGCCCGTGTTCGGGACGGTCAGCACCGTCGCCTGCGGGAACAGACGGCTCGCCGAGCGGCCCTGCGGGAGCGGGGTCCTCGTGTCCTCCTCGCCCTCAACGACGAGCACCGGCACGTCGGGCAGCGGCCCGTCGCCGATCGTCGGTGCGAACGGGCTCTCGGGCCACAGCTGGCACGCGTCCGTCGTCGACAGCCGCGCCGCCCAGGGGCCGAAGACGCCCCAATCGCTCGACGGCGCGCTCTCGAGCGCCGCGCGCACGCTGCCGGGCCTGCTCTCGGCTGCGAGCGTGCGCTCCCACGGCAGCGCGCTCTCCTCGCAGATCGTCGCGTAGTAGAGCGCCTCGTTGACCTCACCGCTCGCGAACGAGGTCGGCGCGTTGCGGCTCGGCTGCACGAGCAGCGGCCCGCGGGGCGCGTCGGAGAAGAGTGGCGCGAGCAGGCGCCGATCCGCGAAGCTCTGCCCCGTGCCGCCGGCATTGCCGATGTTGGCGCCGTAGAGCGTCGCGAGCAGCCGGACGAGCGGCGCCGGATCGCCGAGCCGCTGCGCGCGCAGCGCAGACGGCAGCATCGCCCGGATCGCCGGGTTCGTGTCACCGCTGATCACGAGGTCGATCAGGTCCGAGACCGTGATCGAGACCGGGCGACGGGCGCCGGTGGCATCGATGAACGATCCGTGCACGCCGCCGATCGCGTGCAGCTGCCTCGCGACGGCCGCGACGTCGGTGCGCGGCGAGCGCGTCGCACCGCGGCAGCGGGCGTGGTCGCAGATCGCGGCGAGCACGCGCGGGATCGTGCGCAGTGACGGGCGCCAGAACGGATCGGGACCGTCGGGCGAGACGACGGAGTCGAGGATCAGGCGATCGACGTGGGCGGGATAGCGCTGCGCGTAGGCGATCGCGACCTTGGTGCCGTACGACGTGCCCCAGAGCGCGATGCGCTCGACGCCGAGCGCCAGCCGCACCGCCTCGATGTCGTCGGCCGAGTCGCGGGACGTGTAGGACGAGCGCTGTGCGCCGAGCTGCGTGGCGCAGGAGCCGACCGCGGTCGCGATCGTCGCCCGTCCGGCCTCGACGACGCTCGGGCAGACGAGCGCGCCCGAGCTGCCCGTTCCACGCTGGTCGAACGAGACGAGCTGGTACGTCGAGCCCGTACGCGTCACCATCGGGACGATGTCGGAGAAGACGCTGAGCGCGGCCTGTCCCGGCCCTCCCGCGAGGAACAGCAACGTGCCCGTGGGCACCGAGCCCGAGACGGCGCGCTCGACGTGCAGGTCGAGCGTGCCCGGGACGACGTTCGTGCGATCGATCGGCACGGTCACGGTGGCGCACTCGAAGCCCGTGCGGCAGGCCGCGAACGGCGTCGACGCCGCTGCCGGCGGCGCGAGCGCGGCGGCGCACGCGAACAGGGCGATCAGCGCGACGGCTCGGGGGGCGAGAGACATCCGTGCCAGCTTCCGCCGTCGCCCATGGTTCTGTCGACTCCTCGGACGGATGGGGCGACGTAGGCTTCAGCGATGCCTGCACGGGAGTCCATCTACCGCAGTCGCAGCCTCTGGCTCGACGGCCTGCCGGATGCGCTCGAGCCGCGGCCCGCGCTGGCCGCCGACGAGAGCTGCGACGTGGCGATCGTCGGAGCCGGCTTCACGGGCCTCTGGACGGCCTACTATCTCGCCGCGCTGCAGCCGCAGCTTCGCATCGTCGTCGTCGAGCGCGAGATCGCCGGCTTCGGCGCGTCCGGGCGGAATGGCGGGTGGGCCTCGGGATTCATGACCGGAGATCCGGCGCTCTACGCGCACACGCACGGCGCCGATGCGGTGCTGCGCGCCGAGCGAGAGACGTTCGCGGCCGTCGGCGAGATCGGCCGAGTCGCCGCAGCCGAGGGCATCGACTGCGGCTTCCGCCACGACGGCTCGCTGAGCATCGCGTTCAGCGGCCCGCAGCTCGCCCGGCTGCAGCACGGCGTCGCGGGAAAACACGGACGCGGCCTGCTGCCGGCCGACCTGCGCATGCTCGAGGCCGGCGAGCTCGAGCGCTACGTGCGCGTGCCGCAGGCGAGGGGCGCGTCGTTCACGCCGCACTGCGCCCGGGTCGATCCCGCGCGGCTCGCGCGAGGGCTCGCCGATGCCTGCGAGCGGCGCGGAGTCGCGCTCTACGAGCGCACCGCCGCGCTGCAGATCGGTGATGGCCGTGTCGTCTGCGAGCACGGCACGCTGAGCGCGCCGATGATCGTTCGGGCGACCGAGTCGTTCACGATCGAGCAGCCCGGGGAGGCGCGGCGATTCCTGCCGCTCTACTCGCTGATGGTCGCGACCGAGTCCCTCTCGGATGCCGTCTGGGACGAGCTCGGCTGGCACGGGTGCGAGACGATCTCGGACGCGCATCACCTCTTCTTCTACGCCCAGCGCACGATCGACGGGCGGATCGCGATCGGCGGGCGCGGCGCGCCCTACCGGCTCGGCTCCCCGATCGATGCCTCGCACGAGCAGAACGCCGCCGTCCGCGAGCGCCTCGTCTCGGCGATCCGCGCGCACTTCCCGGCGGCGGCGAGCGCCGAGATCACGCATCACTGGGGCGGGCCGCTGGCCGTGCCGCGGGACTGGTCGATGGCGATCTCGATCGATCGCGAGCGGGGGGTCGCGTTCGGCGGTGGCTACTCGGGCCACGGAGTCGTCGCGGCGAACGTCTCGGGCCGCACGCTCGCCGACCTGATCCTCGAGCGCGAGAGCGATCTCGTGACGCTGCCGTGGGTGGGCCATCGATCGCGCAGGTGGGAGCCCGAGCCGCTCCGGTTCCTGGCGTCGCGGGCGATCGTCGCGGTGCTCGGCAGCTCGGATCGCTTTGAGGATCGGACGGATCGGCCCGCGCGCCGTACACGGCTCGTGCAGCCGTTCGTGCTCGGGCGATAGGCTCTCACAGCCGGCTCTCAGGTAATCCTCAGCACGATCACAGATGCTGAAGGCAAGGTTGGACATGAGAACGGCCGTCGGCCGCACCAGCGGGATGATCAGAGGAGCGTCGTGAAATGAGCGCACTTGGCACGCCGAAGCGCGTCCTCGTGGTGGACGACGAGGCGTCGATCTCCGACCTCGTCGCAACCGCGCTTCGCTACGAGGGGTTCGAGGTCGAGACGGCGGGCTCGGGCCGCGACGCGCTCACAGGCGCGGCGTCCTTCTCGCCCGATCTGATGGTGCTCGACGTGATGCTTCCCGACTTCGACGGCTTCGAGGTCCACCGGCGGCTCGTGCGCGACGGCCGGCCCGTGCCGACGATCTACCTGACCGCTCGCGATGCGACCGAGGACAAGGTTCGCGGGCTCACGCTGGGCGGCGACGACTACGTGGCGAAGCCCTTCAGCCTGGACGAGCTCGTGGCCCGCGTGCGCGCCGTGCTGCGGCGGGTGGAGGGCAATCGCACCGCCGACGGCGTGCTGACGTTCTCCGATCTCGCGCTCGACGAGGACCGCTACGAGGTCGCCCGCGGCGGTGATCCGATCGAGCTCACGCCGACGGAGTTCAAGCTGCTCCGCTACCTGATGCTCAACCCGGGCCGGGTCCTCAGCAAGGCGCAGATCCTCGACCACGTCTGGGAGTACGACTTCGGCGGCGACTCGAACATCGTCGAGACGTACGTCAGCTACCTCCGCCGCAAGATCGACGCGGGCAGGCCGGCCCTGCTGCGGACCGTGCGCGGCGTCGGGTACGTGCTGCGCGAGGAGCGCTAGCCGCCTTGTCGCTGCGCGCGCGCATCACCCTGACGATCGTCGGCCTGCTCGCGATCACGCTGTTCAGCGTCGGCGTCGCGACGCAGAAGCTGGTCGAGCGCTCGCTCGTCGATCGCGTCGACGAGCGGCTCCGGAGCGTCACGTTCGGTGATCTCGATCGCAGCGGCGACCGTCGCGGAGGACCCTCGGACAACGGCTTGCGCTTCGCGTTGATCGGCACCGACGGCCGGTCGCAACGCGGGAGCGGGACCGTCAGCTTCCGTGTCGACCCCGAGCGCGTACGGCTCGCGAGCGAGGGCCGCGCGGTGCATTTCTCGACGAGCATCTCGGGCCGGTCATACCGTGTGCTCCTCGTGCCGCGGCCTGGGGGCCTCGGCTTGGGCACGGTGTCCGACGGGCCCGCGCTTGCAGTCATCTTCCCGCTCAGCGAGGTCAACGCGACGCTCAGCAGGCTGCTGCGGATCGAGCTCATCCTCAGCGCGCTCGCGCTCGGGCTCGCCGCGCTCTTCGGCTGGATCCTCGTGCGCCGCGAGCTGCGGCCGCTCCGCTCGATCGCCACGACCGCGGGCGCGATCGCCGAGGGCGACCTGACGCAGCGCATCGCCGACTCGAATCCGCGGACCGAGGTCGGACAGCTCGGCCTCGCGCTGAACGAGATGCTGCAGCAGATCGAGGGCGCGTTCACCGCGCGGACGGCATCCGAGAACCGGCTCCGGCGCTTCGTCGCGGACGCCTCGCACGAGCTGCGCACGCCGCTCACGTCGATTCGCGGCTATGCCGAGCTGTTTCGGCGGGGCGCGTCGCAGCGACCCGGGGATCTCGCGAAATCGATGGCGCGGATCGAGAGTGAGGCGACCCGCATGTCGAGCCTCGTCGACGATCTGCTGCTGCTCGCGCGGCTCGACGAGCGCCCGCCGCTCGCGCTCGAGCGCGTCGATCTCGGCGCGCTCGCCGAGGAGGCGGTCGCGGCCGCCCGCGTCGTCGAGCCGGCCCGTCCGATCGCCTTCGATCCGCCGGGCGAGGTCTTCGTCGAGGCCGACCCGCTGCGCCTGCGCCAGGTGATCGACAACCTGCTGGCGAACGTCCGCGTCCACACCCCGCCCGAGACGGCCTGCACCGTCTCGATCGAGCGCGAGGCGACCGACGCGATGCTGACGGTGCGCGACGAGGGGCCGGGTCTCGAGCCGGAGCTCGCCGCGAGGGTGTTCGAGCGGTTCGTGCGTGCCGACGGGTCGCGCTCCCGCGACGCGGGCGGGAGTGGCCTGGGGCTCTCGATCGCGCACGCGATCGTCGGCGCCCACGGTGGCAGCATCGCCGTCGAGACGGCGGTCGGCGCGGGCACCGCGTTCGTGCTGCGACTGCCGCTCTCGGCTGAGTGAATAGCCCGGGGCCTGACCCCGGGCTATTCACTCAGAAGCTCTACCAGAATGATTCGTGAACGGCTGGACTCCGTCGGCTGCTCGATCGCAGCCGACTCCGCACGCGTGTCAAGCGCCAGCGCTTGACACGCTGCTCGCAAGCCTGGACGGGGATCGCCTTGCAGCGGCTCCTGTACCGAACGGAACCGCAAAAGGCGATCACCGTCCAGGCGCCAGCGAGACGCCGCCAGGCATCGCGAGGCATTCTGTTAGAGCTTCTTAGAGAAGTTCGCGTTCTCTATCAGGCCCACGATCGAGCCGACTGGCTCGACCACGGTGGCGACACGGATCCCCTCGCCCACGTCCTGGACCGCGCTGCGCTCCTCGGCGCCGGCTGCGAGCATCGCCTGCATCGCGTCGTCGATGTCAGCAACGCCCCAGTAGCTGACGGCGCCGTCGGCCGTGTCCGCATCGGGACTCAGGCCGAGCTCGTAGCCGCCGACCTCGAAGCCGACGTAGAACGGCTGGTCGAAGTACGGCTCGATGCCGAGCAACGAGCTGAACCAGCGCTTGGACGCCTCGAGGTCGGGAGCCGGGTAGATGACCGTGCGAAGACCGAGGAACATGGCGGGATTCCTTGCTCGTTGGAGTGAATAGCCCGGGGTCAGGCCCCAGGCTATTCAGCTCGCGCTCCGGTG
>JANLRV010000044.1:0-7895 GCA_031361905.1 Actinomycetes bacterium | reverse complement strand
GATTCACCTGCATAGCTCGGGGTCTGACCCCGGGCTATGCACGGGACAAAATCGGCACGCCCCGGCACAGACACGGCACTGCTTTCTTCGTAGCGTCGCAGCCATGGCCCGCGCCCTTCGCGACGACTTTCCCGGTGCGCTGCATCACGTCTTCCTGCGCGGCGTCGACCGCATGCCCATCGTTCGAGATGCGCTCGACTACCAGCGTTTCGTCGAGTTTCTCGAAGGCGCTGCGGCTCGTACGGGCATCGAGTGCCACGGCTGGACCGTGATGCCGAACCACTACCACCTGATCGTCGGCTCGCCGGAGGGCACGCTCTCCCGCGGCATGCACTGGCTCAACAGCCAGTACGCGCAGCTCTTCAACCGGCGCCACGACCGCGTCGGCCACCTCTTCCAAGGCCGCTTCGGCTCGCGCGTCATCACGAGCGATGCCGACCTCCTCGGCATCGTGCGCTACCTCGCGCTCAACCCGGTCCGCGCCGGCCTCGTTGCCGATCCGAGCGACTGGAGATGGTCGAGCTACCGCTTCTTGCAGGCGCAGCGAACCGCCCCTTCGTTCCTGCTCCCGGCGCCGATCATGAAAGCGCTTGCGGGGACGCGCGACCCGCTCCGTGAGCTCGATCTCATCATACGGGCCGAGCTCCCGCCGCCGGATGGCCTCGCCTCGCCGCGGCCGGCCCTGAGTGAGATCCTGCGCGCCGGCGAGAGCGAGACCCTGCGTGCCGCGATCGAGCTCGGCTACGCCCAGACGGCGATCGCCCGCGAGCTCGGGATCTCGCAGCCAACCGTGTCGAGGCGCCTCCGCCTCGTGCGGCAGGCGAGGACCGAGCTCGAATCGCTGGCGGCAACGCCTATGCTTGACGCCATGGGTGAGCGCCAGGGATCCGACCTGATCGTGCGTGACGACCGCCCCGAACGCGGGGCGCTCGTGGCCGTCCTCGCGCAGGGAGTCGACGCTGAGCGAGAGCTCGCGGAGATGCACGAGCTCCTCCGCACGGCCTCGGTCAATGTGGTCGCCGACGTCGTGCAGCACCGGAATTCTCCCGACTCCCGAACGTATATCGGTGCCGGAAAGCTCCAGGAGCTCAAGGAGCAGATCGAGCGCGAGGAGATCGAGGTCGTCGTGACCGAGGACGAGCTCACGCCGAGCCAACAGCGGACGCTCGAGAACGAGCTCGGGATCCGCGTCGTCGACCGCACGGGCGTGATCCTCGACATCTTCGCTGCTCACGCGAGCTCGGCCGCGGGCAAGCTCCAGGTCGAGCTGGCCCAGCTGGAGTACAACCTTCAGCGGATGCGCGGGATGTGGAAGCACCTCGAACGCCTCGGCGGCGGCGTCGGCACACGCGGTCCGGGCGAGTCGCAGCTCGAGACGGACCGCCGCCTCGCGCGCACCCGCATCGGCCTGCTCAAGCGCCGGATCCGCGACCTGCAGAAACAGCGCCAGACGATGCGCAAGCACCGCACGCGTGCCTCGTTGCCGCTCGTCGCGCTCGCCGGCTACACGAACGTCGGCAAGTCGACCCTGCTCAACGCGCTCACGGGCTCAGACGTCTCGTCCGCGAACCGCCTTTTCGAGACGCTCGATCCGACGACGAGGAGCTTCGACTATCTCGGGCGCACCTACCTCTTGACGGACACGGTCGGATTCGTCCGCAAGCTGCCTCACGGGCTCGTAGCGGCGTTTGCCTCGACCCTCGAGGAGACGCTCCTTGCCGGTCTGATCCTGCATGTCGTCGATGCGTCCGCGGACGAGGAGGATCGCAGCCGGATGTCCCGCGCAGTCGAGGATGTGCTCGAGGAGATCGGTGCGGGCGACATCCCGCGCCTGCTCGTGCTCAACAAGATCGACTCGTGCTCGCCGGACGAGCTGCGCCGTCTGCGAAATCGCTTCCCCGACGGCGTGCTCGTTTCGGCAGCCACCGGGCTCGGGATCGACGACCTCGAGCGCGCGATCGGCGAGCACTTCGCGGGCCAGTTCGAGGAGGTCGAGCTGCTCTTGCCATTCAGCGATGGAGGGCTGATGGACGATCTCTACAGCCTCGGAGCCCCGATCGTGCGCGTCGACACGCCCGAGGGCATCCGCATCCACGCGCAGCTTCCGGCGGGTCTCGCAGATCGCTTCGCGCGCTACCGGGTGCATCCCCTCTCGGCATGATCGTCCGCTGCCTCCGCCTGCACGACGATGCCGTCCTGCCGACGCAGGCCTACGAGGGCGACGCGGGGTTCGACCTCTGCAGCGTCGAGCGGATCGAGCTCGCTCCGCACGGCCGAGCGCTCGTGCCCTGTGGTTTCGCGATCGAGCTCCCGGAGCAGGCGTGTGCGCTCGTGCTGCCGCGAAGCGGGCTCGCCGCGCGCCACGGTGTGACGTGCCTGAACGCGCCGGGCCTGATCGATTCCGGGTATCGCGGCGAGCTCACCGTCTGCCTCCACAACACCGATCCGACCGAGACGTTCGTCGTGGAGCCCGGCATGCGCATCGCGCAGCTGCTCGTCACGCAGCTCTCGACCGTCCGCTTCGAGACCTCTGACGCGCTCTCCGCGAGCGAGCGCGGAAGCGGAGGGTTCGGGTCGAGTGGACTCTGAAGGTCCCCGGATACGCGTTGGCTGCATGCTGCACACCGACGCGGGAAAGCTGCTGCTGGTCCGTCACCAGAAGAACGGCCGGCAATACTGGCTGTTCCCGGGCGGCGGCGTCGAGCCGGGTGAGACGCTCCTCGTCGCGCTCGCGCGGGAGCTGCGCGAGGAGTGCGGGCTCGACGGCATCCAGATCGGCGAGCCGGTCTGCCTCGTCGAGTCGATCGCGCCCGCGCACAGCGACTCGCGTCGCCACATCGTGCACGTCGTGTTCGCGGCCCGCCTGCCCGATCCGTCGGTCGCGCACGTGCACGACGGCTCGATCGACGGCATCCGCCTCGTCGACCGTGACGAGCTGTCGGCGCTCGACCTCCGGCCGCCCATCAATCGGTTCGCCGAGCGCTGGCAGCCCGGCGATCCGTTCGTCCACCTCGGCTCGCGCTGGGCCTCGTAGGTCGTGCAGGAGATCTCTGCGGATGAGCTGGAGCGCGAGCTCGCGCCGCTGACGACGGCGCTCATGCATGCCGAATGGCGTGCGTCCTGCGACGCCACCGAGGCGAACGAGACTGCCGTGGTGTCGGCGGCCATCGAGCTCGATGCTGCCCTGGCGAGCCCCGAGCGCTATCGCCTGCTGGCCCTTGCCGACGACGGCGACGATCGGCGCATCAGGCTGCTCCGGCTGGCCTTCGAGTCTCACCAGCGTGAGCCGGAACTGGCGCGCGCGATCATCGCGGGGGAGGCCGCGCTGTCCTCGCTCTTCTCGACGCACCGCGGCTCGATCGATGGCGAGCCGGTGGACGAGAACGCGATCGACGAGATCCTCCGGACATCCACCGATCGCGCCGCGCGGCGGAGCGCATGGGAAGCCGCGAAGTCGATCGGCCCGCTCGTCGATCCCGAGCTGCGGGCGCTTGCCAAGCTCCGGAATGAGGCCGCTCGAGCGCTCGGATACCGGGACCACTTCGTCTTCAGTCTCGCCTCCGAGGAGCTCGAGGAGAGCTGGCTGTTCGCGCTGCTGGACCGCCTCGAGGGCGAGCTCGCGCCCGCGTGGGCGCGAGAGAAGGCTGCGATCGACGCCTTGCAGGCTCGCCGCCTGGGCCTGGCACCGGGAGCGGTGCTGCAGCCGTGGGACTACACCGACGCGTTCTTCCAGGAGACGCCGCCGCTCGAGCACGATGCGCTCGGCGAAGCGCTGCTCGCGGTCGACCCGGTCGCGGCGTCCGTCGCCTACATGCGTGCGCTGGGCGAGGACGTCGACGGGGTGATCGTGGAGAGCGACCTCTATCCGCGAGCGCGCAAGAACCAGCATGCCTTCTGCATCGATCTCGACCGCGAGGGCGACGTGCGCGTGCTCGCGAACTGCGTCCCGGGGCTGCGCTGGCTCGGCACGATGGTCCACGAGCTCGGACACGCCGTCTACGACCTCGCGATCGCTCGCTCGCTGCCCTGGACGTTGCGCTGCTACGCGCATCTCCTGACGACCGAGGCGATCGCGATGCTGCACGGGCGCCGAGTGCGCGACGGCGCGTTCCTGGCGCGGTTCTGTGGCGTCGACGGCTCGCTGGCGGATCCCGCGATCACGCGACGGGATCTCCTGATCTTCGCCGCCTGGGTGCAGACGATGACGCGGTTCGAGCGAGAGCTTTACCGAGATCCCGACCAGGATCTGGGCTCGCTGTGGTGGACGCTCGTCGAGCGCTACCAGCGCGTGGCCGGCCCGGACGGGCCGCGCCCGCACGACTGGGCCTGCAAGATCCACCTCTCGACGGCGCCCGTCTACTACCACAACTACCTGCTCGGAGAGCTGACGGCATCGCAGCTCGAGTGGGCGCTCGAGCGGGAATGCGGGAGCGCGAGCCCCGCCGTGGTCCCGGAGGCCGCCGGCCGCTTCCTGCGGGAGCGCTTCGCTTCACTCGGCGCGACCCTTCGCTGGGATGCGCTGATCGAGCACGCGACCGGAGAGCCGCTCGACACGCGGCATTTCGTCGGGGCGCTCCTCGCCTAGACGAGTGATTTCGTTCCGTCGGGGGTTCTGGGGTGTGTCTCGGCTGGTTCTGGCGTTCTGCTCGCCGCGAGTCGGCCCTCGACGCTGCTCGAGGGCGTTGCGGCGGGTGCGGGCCGTCTAGCGGTGAGCGTCACTCCGGGGTTTCCGGGCTTGTCGTTGCGTCTCTGCAGCGCCTGCGCCCGGAAACCTCAGCAGAACGCAACGATCCAGCGCCCAGAACCCCCGACGAACCGGAATCACTCATCTAGCCGCGGGCACGCCGTGAGGCGGCGTCGCCCGCGCGCTGCTCGAGCCGATCGTCGATCGGCTCGAGCTCGACGCTGCCGTAGCGTCGCTCGAGTGCCTGCGCGATCAGCCAGTCCGCGAGCCACGGGTTCTTCGGCAGCAGGGGGCCGTGGACGTAGGTCCCGACCACGCGGCCGCTGCGCGCCCCCTCGAAGCCGGACTCACCGTCGTTCCCGTTGCCGGCCATGACGCGGGCGAGCGGCTGCTGGCCGGGCGCGAGCACGGTTCGGCCCGCGTGGTTCTCGAATCCCACGATGGTGCGCGGCACGCCGTCGATCTCGGCCTCGCACAGCACGTTGCCAATCATCCGCCGCTCTCCGGCGAGCGTCTCGAGGTCGAGCAGCCCGATCCCCGGAATGTCCGCGCCCGCATGCCCGAGATAGCGGTGTCCGGCGAGCTGATAGCCGCCGCAGACGGCGAGGACGGCGGCGCCGCCCGCGACCGCGCGGTGGAGTGCTAGGCGATGGCGCTGCAGGTCGGCCGCGATCAGCTCCTGGTCTCGGTCCTGACCGCCGCCGATCAGATAGAGATCCGCCTCCCCGGGATCGAGCTCGTCGCCGATGCGCAGCGCGCGCAGCTCGAGCTCGATCCCGCGCCACTCGCAACGGCGCGTGAGCACGATCACGTTCCCGCGATCCGCATAGATCGAGAGGTGTTCGGGATAGAGCTGGCAGAGCACGAGCTTCATCGCGACTGCTCCCAGTACGGCGCGACGAGCCCGCGCGCCGCGAACACGCCCTGGAGCTCGAGCATCGCCGTGTAGGTCGGGAGGAGCATTACGCGCGCGCCGGCCGGCGCGCGCTCGAGCGCGCGATCGAGTCCCGCCTCGCAATCGTCGACGACCTCGATGCGGTCGAGCTCGAGGCCGGCGTACTTGAGCCGAAGCGCCATGTCGAGCGCGCGGTTGCCCGAGCAGACGACGTGCGAGATCGAGTCGGCCGTGCGCTCCCAGTCGACGTCCCAGATCCACGAGACATCCCGGCCGTCGGCGATGCGGTCGTTGAGGCAGATCTGCGCGACCACGCCCTGTGACGGCAGCGTGCGGAGCACTTCATTCGCCCCTGCCGGGTTCTTGATCAGCAGCATCACCGCCTCGCGACCGCCGACCGAGACGCGCTGCGCTCGCCCGAATGCGCCGGCGAAGCGATTCAGTCCTGGGGCGATCGTCGCGAGCGAGAAGCCGAGCGAGAGGCAGACGCCGGCGGCCGCGAGCGCGTTCTCGACGTTGTAGAGCCCGGGGACCTTGAGCGCGACGGGCATCTGCTCGGTCGCCGTCGCGAGCGTGAAGCGCACGCCGTCCACTCCGTCGAAGTCGATCTCGTGCGCGAGCACGTCGAGCGGCGGCCGCGCGTGGCCACAGCTCGGGCAACGGAAATCTCCGAGGTGGCCGAGGTAGATCGCCGCGTAGCGGTAGGGCGCGCCGCAGCGGACGCAGAAGCGCGAATCCGCGGCGTGCTGCATCGAGTCGAGCGCGACGGTCTCGTCGTCGATTCCGTAGCGGATCGCGCGGCGGCGGCCGTCGGCGAGGTCGGCGGCGACCGGATCGTCGGCACAGACGACGAGCATCGTCTCGAGCGGCAGCTCCGCGACGAGCGTGCGCCAGCGGGCGGCGAGCGTCTCGAGCTCGCCGTAGCGGTCGAGCTGGTCGCGGAAGAGGTTGCCGAGCGCGATCGTGTGCGGTGAGAGATCGCGAACGACGCCCGGCAGCGCCGCCTCGTCGCACTCGAACAGCGCGAGGTCCGCCTGGCCGGCGGCGCGCGTTGCGAGCGCGGCGGCGATCCCCGAGGCGAGGTTCGCGCCTGAGCCGTTGCGGACGAGCCGCAGCTGGGGAGATACGATCTCGGCGATCATCGCGCACGTCGTCGTCTTGCCGTTTGTCGCGGAGACGCACGCGACGCCGCGTGGGAGCCGTGCGGCGAGCCGGCTCGGTGCGGCGGGCGCGAGGCGGCTCAGGACCTTGCCTGGCAGAGTGGTCCCGCCCCCCCGGCGCGTCAGCCGCGAGGCGAGCGCCGTGCCGCGCGTTACGGCGAGCGCGGGACCGAGCGGCAGAGAGGGCACGGTTGGCAGTGTACGAGGTGTGCCTCGTCTGTAGACTCGCGCCGTCGGTGGGGCGAGGACGACGAGGGCGCATGTCGGACGGGCAGAGGAAGTACCCCCAGATCGCGGAGATCGACCAGGCACGCCTGGCAGATTTCCGCCTGGGAATCCGCAAGCGATATACGGACGAGCAGATCCTCGGCGAGCTGCGCGCGTGCGCCGATCGGCTCGGGCGGTCCCCCACGATGCGCGAGTTTGCAAGCGATCCGCGCGTGGCGGTGCATCCACAGACCGTGATCGGCCACTTCGGCTCGTGGAACTCGGCGAAGCGTCGTGCCGGCCTGGTCCCGCGCCGCTTCGCAACGCGCGAGGAGCTGCTCGACCAGCTGCGAGGCCTCGGGGAACGGCTCGGCCGCGTGCCGACGGCGCGCGATCTGGAGGAGCACAAGGGCCGTGTGGCGTCGAAGTCGCTCTACTGGCACACCTTCGGCTCGCTCTCGGCCGCGCTCCGCGAGGCGGGATTCGACCTGCCCGACGGTGAAGAGCGTCTTGCTCGGGCGATCGAGCAAGGTGCATTCCTGGCGCTCCGCTCGGGACGGCTGCCGAAGTTCTCCGATTGGGCGGAGGCGCGCAAGAGCGATCCGTCGATGCTCACCGAATGGCAGGTGTACCGGATGTTCGACGCGCGCAGGGGAGCATGGTCGACGTTCCAGTTCCTCGTGCGAGAACGACTGGCGGGGCAGGCAGTCGAAGTCGACCGGGATGGCACGCTGAAATAGCGGTCCAGCCGGGCCCTGCGGCGCGGGGCAGCGCGTCAGCGTGCGTTCGTGGTGAAAAGCCCGGGGTCAGGCTCCGGGCTATTCACCACGAACTGCGGTGCTGCGGGGCTTCGTGAATAGCCCGGGGGCTGACCCCGGGCGAATGACGGCCACGGTCGGCTCTGCCCACCCGGCCGGCTCGCCGCACCACCATCGGCCAGGCCCACAGC
>JANLRV010000276.1:0-38841 GCA_031361905.1 Actinomycetes bacterium | reverse complement strand
GCTCTGGGCGGCATTTCGGGCGTTTCTGCCGCTCAGCCTGGTGTGGGGGAGCGCGGCGCGCTCCCCCACACAAGGCTGAGCTCGGGGATTTCCGGGCTCGTCGATGCGTCCCTGCAGCGCCTTCGCCCGGAAATCTCCTCAGAAAGCGCCGAACTACCACCCAGAGCGCACGATTCCGCGGAATCAACCATCTAGCAGCGGGTCGGCACGGGCCCGAGGGAGGCGGTGGTGCTGCCGTACCGTCCGAGGATCGGCCAGATGTCGATCACCTTCCCGTCCGCGACGACATGGTAGATGTCGTAGAAGTTCACCGTCGTCGGCGCGTAGCCCGGCATCAGCTCGACGCGATCGCCGACGGCGAGCGCCGAGCCGGCGATCAGGTCGAGCCCGGTGTGCTCCTCGTGGATGAAGTGCTCGCCGTGGTCGAAGCGGATCGTCCCGTGGCCGCCGACGACCTCGGGCAGGGTGCGGTCGATTCCGATCGACTTGCGACCGCAGTCGAGGATCACGGTGTCGCCCGTGCGTGAGACCACCGTCGCGAGCACCGTCAGCGCGATCTCGAATCCCGGCACGAGGTTCCGGTGGAACGCGTCGGTGAAGATGTACGAGCCCGCGTGGATCTCGGTGATGCGGGGGTTCGCGCCCGTGATGTCCCAGGTGCCGAGGCCGCCGGCGGCGATGATCTCGATCGCGTGACCGGCGAGCTCGAGGGCGTCGGCGACCTCGATCAGAGCGGAGTTCGCCGCGTTCGCCTTGGCGATCCGCACGGCCCGGTCGGGCTCGAGCATGCAGTGGCCCTCGTAGCCGAGCACGCCCTGGAAGCGGAGTCCGGGAAGCGCTTGCAGCACCCCGGCGAGGTCGACGGCCTCCTGCGACGTGCGCACGCCGGACCGGTGGAGCCCCACGTCGAACTCGATCAGCACGTCGATCTGGCTCCCCGCGGCTCGGGCCGCGTCCGACAGCTCGCGCGCGTTCGCGCTGCTCTCGACCGCGACGATCACCCGCCCGAGCCCGGCGATCCGTGCCAGCTCCGCGGCCTTGACCGCTCCGACCACCTGGTTCGCGACGAGCACGTCCGAGATCCCGGCATCGAGCATCGCGCTGGCCTCCCAGACCGTCGCGGTCGTCAGGCCGATCGCGCCCGCATCGAGCTGCATCCGCCCGAGTGTAGGGCTCTTGTGGATCTTCGCGTGCGGCCTCAGGGAGGCCGGCAGATCGGCCATGCGACGCGCCATCTCGGCGATGTTCCGCTCGACCGCCGGCAGGTCGAGGAGGAGCGCCGGAGTTGCGGGGGCGTCGCGCGCATGGCCGATCATCTGCCGGGCGTCGTGCAACCGGCCTTCGTCCGTCATCGGCGCAGCTTCACGCCAGGTGCCCTGGTCGGTGTGCGGCCTCGGCGGCGGTCTCGGGGCGCTCGCCCGCGACCTGGCCCGCCTTCTTCATCCAGTCCTCTCCTCCGCGCGACTGGAGCACGCCGAGAGCGGCGAGCCCGAGCAGCAGCCAGGCGCCCGCGATGAACGGCGACAGGTTGTACGGGTGGGGGAGCCACGGGTAGAAGGACTTGTAGACCGAGTAGAGCAGGATCGCGCTCGTCCCCACCGGGAAGACGAAGTGGAGGATCCAGTTGAACTCGCTCCGGCGCACGCGCCAGTAGTAGAGGACGACGCCGAGGTTCGCCGCGAGGTAGACGAAGATCACGGCGATCACGAGCACGTAGCCGACGAGCAGGATGAAGGCCTTGTCGGGCTTGAGCCACCAGGCCACGGGGAGTCCGAGCACGGCGCTCACGACGAACTGCGCGGTCACGGCCATCGTCGGCGTCTTGCGGACGGGGTCGACCTGACCGAACGACGCCGGCAGCACGCCTGCGCGTCCCATCCCGAACCACATGCGCGAGGCGACGTTCTGGCAGGCCAGGCTGACGCCCAGCGCCGAGGTGAAGATCGCGATCAGTGCGAGCACCCAGAGGCTTCCCCAGACGCGATGGGCGATCACGAGGGCGGGGAGCTCGGACGAGGATGGAAGCTTCGTCAGGTTGTCGGTGCCCCAGCCGACGACCTGGCCCCAGAACACGAGCACCAGCATCGCGCCGACGATGATGATCGACCACATCGTCGCGCGCGGGACGTTGCGGCGCGGGTTCTCGCTCTCCTCGGCGAGCGGCACGGCGGCCTCCCATCCGGTCAAGCCCTGCACGGTGAACACGATCGCGAGCGAGAAGCCCGTGCCCGTGGCGATGTCCCCCGGGTTGAAGCCGTAGTCGAAGACGCTGAACGTGAAGCCGCCCGGCCCGGAATCGATCAGGCCCCAGATCCCGAGCGCGAGCACGATCAGGAACTCGGCCGCTCCGACGATCACGATCGCACGCACCGACAACGCGATCCCGCGATATCCGATGAAGGTGATCGCTGGCAATGCCACGATCACGAGCATCCACCAGTGGAACCACGTCCAGCCCCAGTTCGACTGGAACTCCCCCTCGAAGATCAGGCCGAGGAAGGCCAAGACGGGCCCCGTCACGATCGGGGAGTAGAAGGCGAACATCCAGCCGGTGAGGAAGCCGATGCGAGGACCGACCGTCGCGCTGACGTAGGTGAAGTAGCCGCCGGCAGAGGGGAAGTGCTTGGCGAGCTGCACGAGGCAGCTACCGAGCGCGAGCACGATCAGGAGGCCGAGCAGGTACGCCAGGGGCGCGTGGGCTCCGGCGAAGCCGACGATCGTCGTGGTGAACAGGAACGCTGCGATCGCCGGGGCGATGTGCGTGACGTTCTGCATCACGGCGCCGGCGAGGCCGATCGCCCCCGGCTGCAGCTCGGTCTCTGCGACCAGAACCGTTTCCGGGTCACCGCCCGGTGCTTGACCGTGTTCCATGTCCATCGTTTTCCTCTCGAAAGTGGAGCGAGCACACGCACGAATTCGGAAAATCTCGTTGCTCCCGAAGCGCGCGGCGTGCGCGCAATCGGGTCACTCCCGGGTGGCCGACGATGCGCCGTCGGAAGGCAGATCGGTGGGCGCTGCGATGCAGCGGCCAGCTCGCGGGTCGCTGTCCACGGGCGCCGCTGCTCCTGTTCTGAGGACTGGTCTGCTCACCGGCTGAGGCGATCTTCCCAGACGCCTCAATCGATGTCAAGACGCCGTCTCAGAGCCTCGGTCGCACCTGCGCGAGCCCGGCGATCAGCGCCCCGGTGGAGCTGACATGCCGGACCATCGCGGCCCGTGCTCGCTCGGGGTGCCGTGCCCGCAGCGCTCGCAGCAGATCACGATGCTCGCGGCTCGCGAGGTCGAGCGCCGACTGCGGCACCGGGATCGTCTGCCCGAGCCGGTACAGCTCGGCGCGCAGGTCGGCGACCTCTCGCACGAGGCGCGGCGAGCCCGACGCGTCCGCGACGAGCAGGTGCAGCACGGTGTCGCGCTGTGCCCACGTCGTGTACGCGGTGATCTCCTCGATCTGCGTGCACACGGCCTCGATCTCGTCGAGCGTGGCATCCGTCGCGCGCGCAGCGGCGAGCGCGGCTGCGCCCCCCTCGACGACGGCGCGATAGTCGACGAGGTCGCTCAGCTCGGCCGCGGAGTGCTTCGGCCGGCCGCCGAGCAGGTCTGCATCGAGCGTGGGCGCGCAGACGAGCGTGTGCGCGCCCCGTCCGCGCTGCGTCTCGATCACGCCCGCTCCGCGCAGGATCGCGAGCGCGCCGCGCAGCGTGACGGGCGAGATGCCGAGCTCTGCCGCGAGCTCCGTCTCGGGCGGGAGTCGGTCGCCCGGTCCGAGCAATCCCATCCCGATCGCCTGGCCGAGGCGCGCGACCGTCTCGGCGACCGCGCTGCCCTGGCGGAGCGGGCGGTAGACCGTGTCTTGTACGAAGCGCTGCCGTGCCTCGAGGTGCGCGGCGCTCGACGTCTTAGAGGTCGGCATAGCCTCGCGTCGGCGACCACTCCATCGACTTCTTCTCGTTCGCCGCGAGCGCGTCGGCGTCGTGGCTCGGGGCCCAGCGCGGCGCGACCCGGACGCTCGCGACGGCGACGAACCCGGCCGGCACGTCGGCCTCGGTCCGCTGCTCGAGCGCGGCGAGGATCATCTCCTCGAGCTCGAAGCTCGAGTGGGCCGCTCGTGCGTGATCCATCACGGCCGCGACGATCGAGTCCTCGTCGGGACCGAAGGCGACGTAGTCGCAGTCGAGCTCGACGCAGCTCCACTCATGCAGGGTGCCCATGGCTTTACCCCGCCTCGACGCCGACGACGAAGTCGATCTCGGGGTCGAGGATCTGCTCGATGATGGTCTCATCGGGGGTCACGCCCATCTCGCGGCAGCGGCTGCGATAGTGGCGCACCTTCATCGCCTGGTACTTCGCGACGTCGAGACCGGGCACGGCCTTCTGATACTCGACGAGCCCGACGACGTTGCCCCGATAGCGGTCGAAGACCTCGTGAACGAGCTCCTCGTAGGAGGGATCCTTCTCGATCAGCATGCGGCAGACGGCCGTGCCGAACGTGATGTGCCGCCCCTCGTCGGCGAGGATCCGCCGGAACCCCTGCTTGAGCGCGGGGAACGCCTGCCACTGGTCGCAGCTGTCGATCACGATCTCGTAGGACGGCATCGTCAGCACGCCCTCGGCGAGCGCGTTGTAGGCGGTCGAGAAGCGCACGAATGCGCGCTCGACGTCGGCATCTGAGCCCTCCCGGCAAGCATCGGTGAGCGCCTCGCCGTAACGGGGCAGGCCCTCGTGCATGATGTCGCGGATCTCGAAGCGCCCGGTCGGATCGATCGTCTTCGAGCGTGCGAGAAAGTGCCGGGCGCAGTCGTCCGGCTCGAGCATGCCGACCACGCGCCGGTGCCACAGCATGAAGAACTCGGCGTGCTTGGCCTCCTCGAGCAGGAACGTCGAGAGGTACATGATCCAGTCGAAGCGGCGCAGCCGGTGGGAGGCCGCGAGCATCGGGATCAGCTCGTTCGTGACGGCCTGCTCGCCCGCGAGGAACCGCACGGTGACGGCCAGCAGGCCGCGCTGCTGCTCGGGCGTGATGCGCAGCCAATCGGCCGCGTCGGGCTCGATGTCGATGTCGTGCGCGTTCCAGACGCCGCGCATCGCCTTCTCGTACTTGCGGAAGATCGGCCCATCGAGCATCGCCTGCGTGAAGTGGAACTTCTCGGCGATCTCAGGATCGACGGCGCTCTCGACGGACATCGCGGCTCCTCGCCTGGACTATGAACACCAATACTAGAGTTCTATGTCCGTGCCGTCAACGCCGGGACCCGACTCCGCGCTCGGGGTCTGACCCCAAACGGGTCTGACCCTTTCGGGGTCAGACCCTCATCAGTTTTTTGCCAGACATACGCGCCAGGCCGGTTGACCCGGCATTTCGGGGTCTGACCCTCATCAGGGCGCTTCGCCCGCCGCCGCGAGGTGCTCTCCGAGCTTGTCGAGGCACTGCGTCCAGCCGTCGATGTGGCTGTCGCGGCTCTGCTCGGAGCGGAACGAGCTCTGCTGGAACGTCATCTCGGTCTTGCCGCCCAGGTCCGCGAACCTGATCGTCACGAGCATCTCGTGCTCCGGTGTCCCGTCCGGCTCCTCCCAGGCCGTCGTGAAGACGAGCAGCTCGGGGCGATCGACCTGACGGAACACGCCGTGCTGCCAGAGCTCGCCCCACTCGGCTGAGCGCATGCACATGCGCCAGGCGCCACCCGGTCGCAGGTCTGCCTGATTCGATGTGATCTCGAAGCCGCGCGGGCCCGACCAGCTCGCGACCTGCTCCGGCTCGGTCCAGGCCGCCCAGACGGCCTCGCGCGGCGCGTCGAAGATGCGCGTGATCTCGAGCCTCGGTCCTGCCGTGGCCGTGGTCGCGTGCTCGGTCATGGTCGTGCTCCCTTCCGAGTCGCTTTGAGGTGCTCGTCGAGGCGATCGAAGCTCGCCTCCCAATACTGGCGGTAGCCGTCGAGCCAGCCGGTGGCGTCCTCGAGCGGCTTCGCGTTGAGCCGGCACGGCCGCCACTGCGCGTCGCGACCGCGCGTGATCAGCCCGGCGCGCTCGAGCACCTTGAGGTGCTTGCTGATCGCGGGAAGGCTCATCGAGAACGGCTCCGCCAGCTCCGTGACCGTCGCGTCCCCGTCGCCGAGCCGCTCGAGGATCGCGCGGCGCGTCGGGTCAGAGAGCGCCGAGAACGTCCGGTTGAGCTGCTCGGTCGTCGTCATCCTCTAAACCTTAGGGTTAATTAACCGAAAGGTCAAGTTCGCTGTCTCAGCCGAGCGCGCCGGGCCCTGCCGCGATCGCGTCGCCCACCCGCGCCGCCGACGGCTCGGAGCCGAAGCCGGTCAGGCACCAGGTGGCGCCTGCGTCCTCCCAGGGCTGGATCTCTCGTTCCGGCGGTCCCGTGACGACGACCTCGAAGGGGCCCGCCGACGGGTCGCGCAGCTCGCGCATCACGGCCACGAGCTCGGCGAGCTGCTCGGGCTGGTCGACGTCCACCGGGAAGATCCCGTCCCAGCGCGCCGCCCGGCGCAGTGGCGGCCGGTTCGGCCAGCGCGCGCCCACCCATACCGGGATGCGCGGGCGCTGTAGCGGGCGTGGGTTGAACCCGCCGTCCCACAGCTCGGTCAGCCTCGCGAGGCCGCCGTCGAGCAGCTGCGCGCGCTCCCGCGGATCGCTAACCTCGCCGAACGGGCCGAGCTCGCCGTGGCTGTCGCTGCCGAGACCGACGCCGAGCACGAGCCGGCCGCCGCTCAGCTGGTCGAGCGTCACCGTCTCGCGCGCGAGCTTCGCGATCCGGCGGCGCGAGAGCGGCGTCACGAGCGGTCCGATGCGCACGCGCTCGGTCGCGCAGGCGACGGCCGCGAGGGCGACCCACGGGTCGGCGACGGCGAGGCCGGCGGGCGTGTAGCGGATGTGGTCCCAGACGAAGAACCCGTCGAAGCCCGCGGCCTCGGTGGCTGCCGCGAGGTCGGCGAGCACGCGCGGATCGGCGAGCTCGGCGAACGGTGCGACGAAGATGCCCCGTCTGGCCTTCACGCTCGAACCGTAGTCGAGCGGGAACGGCGCCACCCCGGCGTGTGCGACCATCCGCGGCGTGGTGCGAGCACCCATCGATCCGAATCCCCGGTGACGGACGACCTCCTGACCGTCACCGGCCTGCGGGTCGAGTTCGACGGATTCGTCGCCGTCGACGAGGTCAGCCTGGTGGTCCCGCAGGGCTCGGTCGTCGGTCTGATCGGCCCGAACGGCGCGGGCAAGACGTCGATCGTCGATGCGCTGACGGGTCATGTCGTCCCGGCAGCCGGGCACGTCGAGTTCGCGGGCGAGGACATCACGGGGCTGAAGGCGTCGCGTGTCGCGCGCAAGGGCATCGCACGGACCTTCCAGGCCGCGGAGCTGTTCGATGATCTCACGGTCGACCAGAACCTGATCGCCTCGGGAGCTCGCATGGGGCTGCTCTCGGCGGTGCACGACACCCTCTTCCCGGATCGCTCGCGCGACAAGGAGTCGGTCGGATGGGCGCGCTCGCAGTGCGGGCTCGACGCCGTCTCGGGGCGCAAGCCGGGCGACCTCACGCACCTCGAGCGAAAGCTCGTGATGGTTGCCCGCGCGCTCGCGCAGCGACCGCGACTGATTCTCTTGGACGAGCCTGCAGCCGATCTCGACGGGGCCGCGAGCGCCGAGCTCGGCGTGCGGCTGCGATCGCTCGCGAGGCGAGGCCTCTCGCTGCTCCTGGTCGACCACGACCTCGAGCTGGTGCTCGGGCTCTCCGACGTGGTTGTCGTGCTCGACCACGGCCGGGTGATCGCGCGCGGGTCACCGGATGAGGTCCGCAACGATCCGGAGGTGATCCGGCAGTACCTCGGGTCGTCAAGCCCGGCCTTGCGCGAGCGCGGCGAGAGCGGGTAGGTTCGCCCTATGCGGATTCTGCGATGGACGCTGGTCGTGCTCGGCTGCCTGTGCTCGGCTGCCCCGGCGGCCTCGGCGCCGGTCAACCCGTACGTGATCGGGGGCACGACATCGGCGATCGCCGACCTTCCGTTCGCCGCGTCGATGCAGGCCGATGTGGGCGGCGGATTTTTCGCGGCGTGCTCGGGCAGCGTCATCGCGCCGAACCTGGTGCTGACGGCGGCCCACTGCGTGCTGAACGACGCCGGCCAGCCGCTCGCGCCCGCGGTGTTCCTGGTCAGCACAGGGTCTCCCGGGTACGGAGGCGGGACGATCTCGGCGATCTCGGCGGTCCACGTCTACCCCTACCTCTCGCTCGCGACGCTCGCCGGCGACGCGGCGCTGCTGACGCTGATCACCCCGACGACCGCACCGCCCGTGCGGCTCGCGACGACGGCCGATGCCAGCTTGTACGCCGCGGCGCAGCCGGCGGTGATCGCCGGCTGGGGCCGCACCGATCCGGTCCTGCCGGGCATCTCGCCGACGCTGCAGCAGGGCACCGTGGGCGTGCTCTCGAACGCGGCCTGCAAGCAGGCCGATCCGCTCTTCGTGCCGGCCTTCGACCTCTGCACGGCGGCGGCCGCATTCCATCCCGCGGTCTGCAACGGCGACAGCGGCGGGCCTCTGCTGGCCGGCTCGCCCGGGAGCTTCGTGCAGATCGGCATCACGAGCTATGGCGCTGCCGCGACCTGCGCGACGACGCCCGACTACTTCACGCGCGTCTCGACGGTGCAGACCTGGATCGCCAGCGTGATCGCCGGGACCGCCGCGCCTGCGCCCTTCCAGCCGACCTTCGTCGCGCCCGCGGCGCCGACCGTCGCGCTCAGCGCCGACGGCGTGGTGGCCTCCTTCACGGCCCCGGCCGCCGATCCCGCGAGCCTGCTGATGGCCTACACCGTGACGTTGCGCGACGCCGCCGGAGCGACGCTCTCGTCGCAGACCCTGCCGCCGGCGCTGACGAGCGCGACGTTCCCGTCGCTGCAGCCCGGCAGCTACACGGCCAGCATGACCGCGACCTACAGCGATGGCACGAGCCTCGCCTCGGTCTCGCCACCGGTCACGCTTGCCGCGCCGGCGAACGTCGTTCGGCCGAGGACGCGCGGCTCGGGCGTCGTCGGCTCGACGCTCCTGTGCTCGAAGGGCACCTGGGCGTGGCCGGGCGCGTCGACGCTCTCGGTCGCCTGGCTCCGATCGGGCAAGCCGACCGCAGCGAGCGGGGCGAGCTACACGGTCGTCGGTGCCGACGCCGGCAAGCGCCTCGCCTGCGTCGTCACGCTGACGGCCTCAACAGGCCCGGCGGCGACGGCGAAGAGCGTGCCGGTGGTGGCGGCCGTGCCGCTCGTCGCGACCCGGCTTCCGAGCATCAAGGGAACGCCCGCGCCGGGGTCGAAGCTGACCTGCGCGGCCGGCACCTGGAAGCACACGGGCTCGCTCGCGTTCGCCTATCGCTGGCTGCGTGACGGACACCTGACGTCACGTCCGGCGATCCGATCGCTGACGCTCGCGGCCGGCGATCTGGGTCACGAGCTCTCGTGCCGCGTGACCGTGATTGCGGGCAAGCAGAAGCAGTCTGCCGAGTCGCCGGGCCTCTCAGTTCCGGCCGGCTGATTCGAGCGAGCGGCGCCGCGGCGAGAGGCGCAGGCCGTCTGCGATCGCCCGCGGCTCGCCGTGCTGGATCCAGTCTGCGACGAGCTCGCCGAGCACCGGCGCCTGCTGGATCCCGGCGCCGCCCGCGCCGCCCGCGGAGATCACGGTGTCGCTCCCGAGGGCCGGCCCGATCTGCGGGAGGCCATCGGGGCTGACGGGATAGAGGCCCGCCCAGCCGTGGGCGAGGGTCGAGTCGGCGAGTGACGGAAGCCGGGACGCGAGCTTCGCAGCGACGCTCTCAAGAAAGCTCGCGTCGACGGAGCGCGCGTAGGCGTCCGGATCGGCGACCCCGTCGACCGCCTCCTCGCTGTGGAGCCCTGCGATCATCTGCCCGGTCCGCTCGTGGCGGAAGTAGAGGCCCTCCTCGCCCGAGCGCGGGGTGTAGTCCATCACCGAGGGCATCAGGTAGCCGAGCGGGCGCGCGAGGTGGACGGCGGTCGCCTGATGGCGCTGAGACAGCAACGGCAGCTCGGTGCCGAGCAGACGTGCGACGCGATCGCCCCACGCGCCGGCCGCGTTGACGACGTAGTCGCAGACGTGCTCGCCGTCGGGCGTCCGCAGGACGTGGCGTCCCGCTTTGCTGCGGGCCGCGAGCAGCGGGCTCGAAGCGAGCACGCGGACGCCTGCCGCGCCCGCGAGCTCGGCGAGCAGCGAGCAGTAGGAGTGGCCGTCGATGAACCCGCTCGCGGGGCCGTAGAGCCCGGCGTGGACGTCGTCGACGCGCAGCTCGGGAATGAGCTTCGCGATCTCGCCCGCGTCCAGCACGCGAACGTCGTCGATGCCGAGCGCGCGATGCACGTCGACGCTCTGCTGGAACTGCGCCGCAGCTGCCTCGTCGTGCCCCAGCCGAAGGTAGCCGTTGCGCACGATCGTCAGGCCGTGCTCGCGCTCGAGCGCGTCGAAGGCGTGCAGCGCACGGACGCGGAGCTCGATCTCGAGCGGGTCGAGGTACTGCGACTCGACGATCCCGACAGACAGCCCGGACGAGCCGGCAGCGACGTGCGTCGCCTCCAGCACCGTCACGTCCGTGACGCCCCGTCGCGCGAGCTGCAGCGCGCTCTCGAGGCCGATCGCGCCGGCTCCGATGACGCAGACGCTCGGGCCGCTCACGGGCGAGCCGCGCCGCGCTGGCTGGTCTCGAGGCGCGTCACGTCACTACGATAGTGACCCCCGAGGAGGACAGCAATGAGGCGAGACGGCCGCATGCGCATCGATCTGAGCCACGTCGTGGAAGACGGGATGACGACCTACCCCGGGCTGCCCGTCCCGATCGTCTGCGACTACCTCACGCGCGAGCGCAGCCGCACGATCTACGCGCCCGGGACCGAGTTCCAGATCGGCGTCGTCACGCTCTGCTCGAACACGGGCACGTACGTCGACAGCCCGTTCCACCGCTATCCCGACGGCATCGATCTGTCGGAGCTGCCGCTCGATCGCCTCGCCGAGCTCGATGCGCTCGTGGTCGACGCCGGCGCGGACGGGCGCCCGATCGGCGCCGAGGCGTTCGCGGGTCGCGACGTCGAGGGGCGCGCCGTGCTCGTGCGGACCGGCTGGCACCGCCACTGGCGCACGCCGAGCTATCTCTCGGGACACCCGTTCCTGACGGAGGCCGCCGCGCTGCATCTGGCCGAGGCCGGTGCGCTGCTCGTCGGCATCGACTCGCTCAACATCGACGACACGAGCGGGGGAGAGCGCCCGGTCCACTCGACGCTGCTCGGGGCCGGCATCCCGATCTGCGAGCACCTCGCAGACCTCGCGCCGCTGCCGGCGGACGGCTTTCGCTTCAGCGCGGTCCCGGTCAAGGTCAAGGGCATGGGGACGTTCCCAGTGCGCGCCTACGCCACGATCGAGGGGTAAGCGGTCGAGTCAGGCGCCGGCGAGCGCGGCGTCGAGGCCGGCGCGGATGCCGGCCGCGATCTCGTGCAGCTGCGCGGGCTCGATCACGAGCGGCGGGCCGATGCCGACGCCGGTGGCCTGGATGCGCGTCAGCAGGCCGGCAGCGCGCGATCCTGCCGTCAGCCGCGCGAGCGCTCCGGGGCTCTGCTTGATCAGGTCGGCGTCCAGGTCGACCGCAGCGGCGAGCCCGAGCCCGCCGCGGATCTCGCCGCATGCCGGGTGGTCTGCGAGCGTCGAGAGCGCCGCCATCAGCTCGCCCTCGAGCTCGCGACCGCGGGGGATCAGATTCTCGCTCTCGAGGATGTCGAGGTTCGCGAGCGCCGCTGCGCAGCAGGTGGGATGCCCCGCGTAGGTCGCGCCGTGCCGGAACACCGGTCCGCCGGGCGCCGCCCAGAACGGCTCGGCGATCTCGGCGCTGATGAGCACGCCTCCGAGCGGCAGGTAGCCGCTCGTGATGCCCTTGGCGAGCACGACCATGTCGGGCTCGATGTTCCAGCGCTCGTAGCCGAACCAGGTCCCGACCCGACCGAACGCGCAGATCACGCTGTCGATCACGAGCAGCACGCCGTGTCGCTTGCAGATCTCGCCGATCGCCTCCATGTAGCCCTCGGGCGCCGGGCGGATGCCACCGGCGCCGATCACCGGCTCGCAGAAGAACGCGGCGACCTTCTCGGGGCCGACACGCAGGATCTCCTGCTCGAGCGCATCTGCCGACTCGTGGTCGACGTGGGAGACCGAGCCGATCAGCGGGCCGTGATCCTGGCGCATCGAGGCCATGCCGACGAGGCTCGTGCCGAATCCGTGGGTGCCGTGATAGCCGAACGTGCGGCTGATCAGGTGGAGCCGTTCGGGCTTGCCCTGCACGGTCCAGTACTGGCGCGCGAGCTTTGCCGCCGTGTCGATGCCGTCGCCGCCGCCCAGGCCGAGGAAGACCTTCGCGCCCTCCATCGGCGCGAGCGTCGTGAGCCGATCGGCGAGCTCGAGTGCGAGCGGGTTCGCGAGATCGCCGAACGTCGCGTAGGTGTCGAGCGTCTGCAGCTGGCGCGTGACGGCCTCGATGATCTCCTTGCGGCCGTGCCCGACCTGCGTGTGCCAGAGGCCCGAGGAGCCGTCGATGTAGCGGCGGTCCTGGTCGTCCCAGAGATAGATGCCCTCGCCGCGCGTGACCACGAACTCGTTGCCGGGAACGGCACCCATGTCGGCGAACGGGTGCCAGTACGTGGAGGTCATCGCGTCACCGACGCCGACACTAGATGGTTCCTTCCGGATTGTCGAGGGCTCACGCCCCGGCGTCGTAGCTGACGCGCCAGTGGCGCCCGCGCGCGTTCGACTGCTCCTCGAGCTCGGCCGCGAGCTCGACGGGATAGCCGACCATCTCGAGCACTCGTGCGATCGCAGCCCGCGACTCTGCACGCGCGGCATCGAGCGCCGGGATGGCGAGCGCCTCGCGGATCGCGGTGACGAGCGCGGGCCCGTGGAACGGCTTGAGCACGTACGAGCTCGCGCCGGCTTCGAGCGCCTCCTCCGCGTGCTCGCGCGACCGCCCCGTGAGCGCCACGATCGGCACGGCTCGCTCGGCGAGGATCCGGCGCGTGGCCTCGATCCCGTCGAGGTGGGGGAGATTCAGGTCGAGCAGGATCACATCCGGCGCATGGGAGCGCGCGAGCTCCACGGCCTCCAGGCCGTCGTGCGCGTCGTCGCAGACGGCAAAGCCGGCGTCTTCCAGCACGAGGCGAAGGTCGGCGCGGGTGATCGGATTGTCCTCGACGGTCAGGACGGTTGCAGCGGTCGCGTTCATCGGATGCTCCTATCGAGTGGTGGTCGGAAAAATGCAAAAGGCCCGGGCGCAGTGCCCAGGCCTCGAAGCCCCGTCGGCCGCTTCACGCGGCGACCGACAACCTCAGAGTAGCGCGACCGTCCTCCTGGGGTCACAGTGCGATCGAAGTCGTGCATGCTTCAGCTGCCACCCACAGACCCCCCAGGCGAGGATTCGCAATGGCCAAGCGAGCGCTGATCGTGATCGACGTCCAGAACGAGTACTTCGACGGGGCGCTTCCCATCAGCGCACCGCCGACCGAGACGAGCCTCGCGAACATCGGCCGCTCGATGGATGCCGCGACGGCCGCAGGCGTGCCCGTGATCGTCGTGCGACACGGCGACGCAGACCCCGAGGCGCCGATCTTCCGCGAGGGCTCGCATGCCTGGGAGCTGCACCCCGAGATCGAGCGGCGCTCGCGCGATCACCTCGTCGAGAAGACCTTCCCCGGCTCGTTCACGGACACGCCGCTCGGCGACATCCTCGCGGCCGACGAGATCGACACCGTCGTGATCACGGGCTACATGACCCATATGTGCGTCGACACGACCTCGCGCCAGGCGGCTCATCGCGGTCTCAGCGTCGAGATCCTCAACGACGCGACGGGGACGCTCGCGCTCGAGAACAGCGGGGGCAGCGCGACGGGCGAGGAGCTGCACCGCTCGACGCTGGTGGCGCAGGGCCAGTTCTTCGCCGACGTCGTCACGACGGACGAGTGGCTCGAGCGGATCGGCTGAGCGGTGGTCGTCGAGTACATCCGCCACACCGTTCCTGCGGAGCAGGCCGATGCGTTCGAGGAGTGCTTTCGGCGTGCCCGTGCGACCCTCGTAGCCGATCAGCACTGCCTCGCGTGGGAGGTCTCACGCTACGTCGAGCATCCCGAGCGCTACGTCGTGCGAATCGAGTGGGACTCCGTCGTGGGCCACCTCCAGGGCTTTCGCAAGAGCGCGGGAATCGCCGAGTTCTTCGATGCCGTCAAGCCGTTCTTCGAGGCGATCGACGAGATGACGCACTACCAGCCAACGGGCAACGTCGAGCGGCGCGCGGGCTAGCGGGCCGCCAATAAAAGTGCCGCGGGTTGCCAACAAAAGTGCCAGGCACCTTTCTTGGCAACCCGCAGTCCTTCGCGTTTCGGCGCCCGACACGACTCCGCGTCGCCAATAAAAGTGCCAGGCACCGTTCTTGGCGTCTGGCTACCCGACGCCCGGCGTCGGCGCGAACTCGCCGAGGAGGTCCGGGCCGATGATCTGCTGGCGCACCGCGTCCTGGCCGAGGTAGCACTGCCACTCGCGCCCGTCGGACGCAAGCGAGCGGCAGCCGCCGTTGACGTGCTTGGACGCATCGACCGTGGGCTCGACGGTGCCCATCCAGTCCGAGACCTCGGGGGCCGGCGCGTGCTCGAGCGTGCAGTGGAACTCGACGTCCTCCGTCACGACCGTGCAGGTCGGGTTCGTTCCGGCCAGCGCGAGCGTGCCGGCTGGCATGCTCGCCGCGACGGTCTTGCCATCGAACAGCGAGCTCGCCGCGACGGCAGCGCCGGGGACGAGCACCGCGAGCGCGATAGCGGCGACCGCGAAGCGACGGCGTCTCCGCCGCCGGCTCGCGGTTGCAGTCGCCAGATCCGAGTGGGTGGCCCGCTCGAGCGCGTCGCCGAGCTGCGAGAGGCGAGAGGTGGGGTTCATCGTGTGACTTCCTTGGAACGGAGGTGGTGGCGGATGGCGGTCAGCCCTCGGTGCACGCGCACGCGCGCTGCGCGCTCGCTGATGCCGAGGGATCGTCCGACGGCGACGTAGGCGAGGTCATCGACGACGCGGAGGCGGATCGCCTCCTGCTGACCGGGCGGGAGCTCGACCATCGCGTCGTCGGGCCCTGCGAGCCAGCGCTCGTCGGGCTCGCTCGAGCTCGACGTCTCCAGCCCGAGCAGGTCGCAGGCGCTGCGCTCGCGCTGCCTCGCGCGCACCGAGGCTCGCCGGAGATCCGCTCACGCTCCCGCGCACGCCGGGCACGATCAACCTCGTCTGTCTCTCGCCCGCGCGGCTCGCGGACGGCGCGCTGGTGAATGCCGCGTGCGCGATCACCGAGGCCAAGGTGCGCGCGCTCGCCGAGCTCGGCGTCCCGGGAACGGGGACGGCGACCGATGCCGTCTGCGTCGCCTGCCCCGGCGTCGGCGAGGCCGAGCCGTTCGGCGGGCCGGCCTCGCAGTGGGGCTCCCGCCTCGCGGCTGCGGCCTACCGGGCGACGCGCGAGGGTGCCGCCGCCTGGATCGTCCGCAAGGGCCGGCCGTGGGATGGCGGCTGAGCCGCCCTGGCGTGCAGCTCGATCTCCTCTATCGTTGCCATATCAGCGAGCCCGTCGACATCGGCATGATGCTCGGCTCGAAGGACGTGCGCACGTTCCTCGGGCTCCCCTCCGGCACGCCCACTGACGTGCGGCAGGGCGAGGCTGCGATCCTCGGCGCCGACACCGCGACGCCCTACGCGAGCGTCGGGCCGTACTGCGCCGGTGCGCCTGCGGCGATCCGCAAGGCGATGGCCGTCTACGCGGCCGGTCTCGGACACCACGATTTCGATCTCGGTGGGGTGCTGCTGCCCGGCGGAGCGTCCGCGCTCGACTGCGGCGATCTGCCGATCGGCGACGACGCCGCGGCGAATCGCAGCGTGATCAGGAATGCCTGCGGCACGATCCTCGACCGCGGGGGAGTGCCGCTGCTGCTCGGCGGTGACGACTCGGTGCCGCTGCCGTTGATCGAGGCGCTGGCGGCCCGCGGCCCGCTCGCGATCCTGCAGATCGACGCGCACATCGACTGGCGCGACGAGGTCGGCGGCGAGCGCCTCGGACTCTCGAGCACGATGCGCCGCGCATCCGAGCTCGAGGGCGTCTCGCCGATCGTGCAGGTCGGCCAGCGGAGCTCGGGGTCGGCGCGGTCATCCGATCGGGACGACGCGGTTGCTGCCGGCGTGCTCTTCGTCTCGGCCCGTGAGGTGCACGCGCACGGTATCGGCGCGGCCGTCGCTGCGATCCCCGAGGGAGCGCGCGTGCTCGTGGCGCTCGACGTCGATGGGTTCGACCCCGCCGTCGTCCCGGCCGTGATCGGTCCTGCGCCCGGCGGGCTCACCTACTGGCAGGTCGTCGATCTGATCCACGGCGTCGCGGCGCGGGCTCGGATCGTGGGCTTCAACTGCGTCGAGCTCGTGCCCGGGCGCGATCGAGACGGGCTCTCGGCGCTGACGGTGGGCCGGGTCGTGGCGAATGTGATCGGCGTGGTGGCGCGTCAGCGGGCGTAGCGATCAAAGAACGGTGCCTGGCACCTTTCTTTGATCGTGCAGCTGCCTCCGCGCGGTCTCCGCGGGCGAGATCGCAGTAGCGGCGCCGTTTCGGCGTTGGCCGCCAAGATTGGTGCCTGGCACTTTTATTGGCGCTGCGCTGACCGTGGGCCGGGTTGTGGCGAGCCTGATCGGCGTAGCGGCGCCGTTTCGGCGTCGGCCGCCAAGATCGGTGCCTGGCACTTTTATTGGCGCCCTACCCCGCTACGAAGATCTCCATCGGCAGGCTCGCCAGGGCCACGCCGCCGCTCGCCGTGACGAGCCACGTGTCCTGCATGTAGAGGCAGTCCTCGCCGTTTGCCGCGATCGCGTGCGGATGCATCGAGAAGACCATGTTCACGGCCAGCTCGAACTCCACGCCCTCGCCGATCTTCGGGAACTCGATCATCGTCATGCCGATCGAGTGCCCCGTCACGTGCCCGAGGTGGTAGCCGCGGTCGCTGAAGCCCTGCGAGACGGCGCGGTGGACGTCGTGGCAGGAGGCGCCGGGCACGAGCGCGCTCGGCGCGACCGCGTAGTACTCGGCGTAGGCCTCGGCCATCCGCTGCGTGTCCGCCGAGACGGGCTTGCCCTTCGCCGCGACCGCGCGCGAGACCTCGACCCAGTGCATGCCCGGCCCCGCGACCTCGAGCGACGGCAGCACGAAGTCGCCGAGGATCTCCTCCTTGCGGGCGATCTTGAACTCGGGGAACGCGAGGCCCGTCCGCCCGGGAGCGTTCAGCACCATGTTCATGGTCAGCCGGCCGCAGCCCTCCTCGACGAAGTACTGCTCGGCGGCCGCCATCACCTCGGCGGCGGTCTTGTCGGGGCCGTAGTGCTCGAACCAGATCTCGAAGCCGCGCTGGTTGATCCGCACCGAGTCCTTCACGCTCTCGACCTCGGCGGCGCTCTTGATCGCGCGCGAGTGGTCGAACTCGACGTCGAAGTTGACGAGGTCGACGCCGTCGAGCGCGCGGAAGTCGCGCACCGTCATGATGAAGTCGAGCCCGAACACGCCGAGGCGCTTCCAGCCGCGATCACGGGCGCGCGAGGCGATCTCGGCCCCGGGCACGGGCGCGAAGATCTGCTCGAGGCTCGTCATCCCGTGCTCGCCGACGTAGCGCGCCTCGGTCGGGAAGACGACGAACGGATCGCCGTCCGCCGGTACGACGACGTAGGCGTAGCGATGCACGATCTGGAAGCCCGAGAGGTAGGTCACGGCCCCCTCGAACCCGCTGTACTCGCTGCCCGAGACGATCAGCGCGTCGAGCTCGTGCTCGGCCATCGCGGCGCGGGTGTTGGCGAATCGGCGCTCGAGCTCGAGATTCAGGTCCACGATGCTTCCACTCCTCTGATCAGTGCGGTGATGGTGTCGTTGAGCGGGGTCGCGACGCCGAGCGCGCGCCCGAAGCGGGCGATCCCGCCGTTCAGGAACTCGATCTCGGTCTGACGGCGCGCCTCGATGTCCTGCAGCATCGAGGCCTTGTGGTTGTAGGCGACCTCGGGCTTCGCGGCGTGGTCGATCAAGGCCTCGGGGTCGGCATCGAGCACGATGCCCTGCGCCGCCGCGACGGCCTTTCCCTCGTTGACGAGGCCGCTCACGAGCGCCCGCAGGTCGGGGCGCTCGCAGACGCGTCCGTGCGTCAGCCCGCTGAGCGCGCCGATCGGGTTCGTCGAGGCGTTGAAGATGACCTTGCGCCACTGGGGCGGGCGGGCGTCGGCGACGGCGAGCGCCGGCATGCCGGCGCGCGTGCAGGCATCGGCGAGCGCCGCGATCTCATCGCTTCCGGCAGACTTCGGCTCGAACGGCCCGAACGTCGTGTCGCCCTTCACGTCCCACTGCACGAGGCCTGGCTCGAGCAGCTTGCCGGCGGGGAACGTCGTTCCCCGGATCACGCGCGGGCAGTGCCTCGCGAGCGTCTCCTCGTTGCCGATGCCGTTCATCACCGAGGCGACCGCGCCCGCGGCGAACGCGTGCGCCGTGGCGGCGATCGCGGCGTCCGCGTGCATCGCCTTGGTCGCGACGATGCCGAAGTCGCACGGGGGGATGGCCGCCGCGTCGGCGGTCGCGCGCACGCGACCGGTCACCTCACCGGCGCCGCAGAGCCGCAGCCCGCCCGCGTTGATCGCCTCGACGTGCGCCTCGAAGCGCTCGTAGGCCCAGACCTCGACGTCATCGAGCGTGCCGAGATTCGCGGCGAACAGCGAGCCGACGGCCCCGCAGCCGACGATGCAGACTCTCATGCCTCTCCCTTTCTCCAGGTCGGTAGCGAGAGCTCTCGTCCACCCGTCACTCCCGTCGGTCGCAGCACGAGCATCGCCGCCATCAGCACGCCGAGCGCGACGAGCCGCGTGCCCGAGGGCAGGTTGACCGTGAAGCCGATGCCGATGCCGTCCTCGGCGTGGCTCAGCAGCGTGTCGATCCCGCTCACGAGCAGGGCCCCGACGACGGCGCCGAGCAAGCTCGTGCTGCCCCCCACGACGAGCATCGCGAGCGTCAGGAAGGTCAGCTCGAGGTAGACGTCCTCGGTCGTGATCGAGCCCAGCAGGTGGACGAGCAGCCCGCCCGCGAACCCCGAGAGCGCGCCCGACAGCACGAAGCCCCAGAGCCGCTCGCGGTGCACGTTGATGCCGACGCCAGCAGCCGCCGCGGGATCCTCGCGCGTGGCGCGCAGCTTGCGGCCGAGCCTGCTCCCCTGGTAGGCGAACGCCGCCACGATCACGCCGATCGCGCCGAGCGTCGCCTGCAACGCGTCGGTCGTCTCGGGCACGAGCGCGAGCGTCGTCGCGCCCGGGCCGATCGCGGTCCACTCGCGCAGCAGGTTGTGCGTGATCTCGAGCACCGCGAACGTGGCGATGCCGGCGGCGAGGCCCGACAGGCGCATCAGCGGGATGCCGACGAGCAGCGCGGCGGCACCGCCCACGAGCGCCGCGAGCGCGAGCGACGGGACGTTGCCGATCGTGTGGTCGCGCAGGATCGGGAAGAGCTGGGGCAGGACGCCGGCCTTCGAGTCGAGCGGGATCGTCATCACGCCCGAGGTGAACGCGCCGAGCGCGACGAAGCTGATCTGGCCGAAGCTGAGCACGCCGGAGTTGCCGACGAAGACGTAGACCGCGACGACGGTCGAGACGGAGACGAGCGCGCTGAGGATCTCGATCTCGGTCGCGCGCCCGGCGAGTCCGCAGGCGAGGCCCGTGAGGATCACGAGCAGCACCGGTGCGGCGAGCTGCACGAGCGCGCGTGCGTGGCGGCTCATACCCGCTCCACGAGCGAGGAGCCTCCGCGCGCGAACAGGCCGGCCGGCCGGATCAGCAAGACGAGGATGACGAGGGCGAAGAGGACGGAGGGGAGGTAGACGGTGTTCTCGGTCGGCAGCGCGCCGTTGATGATCCCGCTCGCGAACCCGATCGCGAAGCCACCGAGGGTCGCCGTCCAGAGCCGGTCGATGCCGCCGACGACCACGCCGACGAGCACGACGATGGTGTCGCGCAGCGCGAAGTCGGGGGTGACGAGCGGGAACTGCACGGTCAGGATCACCGCGACGGTCGCCGCCAGCAGCGCCGAGAGCAGCACGGCCGTCGAGATCACGCGGTCGGCGCGCACGCCGAGCATGCGGGCCGTGCGGAAGTCGGTCGCCGCCGCGCGCATGTGCAGCCCGATCGTCGTGCGGCCGAGCAGGAGCGCGAGCGCCGTGAGGGCGCAGAACGCGACGATCAGCGTGACGATCGTGATCTTGCGCACGTCGACGCCCCCGATCACGATCGCGCGATTGAGCGGCGCGATCGAGGCGGCGGCCTCGCCGATCGTGTTGTCGCGCAGGTCGATCAGGAGCGCGATGTTCTGCAGCAGAAAGGCGAGCGCGAACGTGGTCACGAGCATCACGGCCGGCGACTGGGTGCGCAGCGGGCGGAAGACGAGGCGCTCCATCAGCGACGAGAGCATGATCACGACCGCGAAGCACGCCACGATGCTCGCGACGATCGGCCAATCGGACGTGTACGCGAGCGTGTACGCACCGGCCATGACGAGCTGGCCGTAGGCGAAGTTGACGAGGCGGAGCACGCCGAAGACGAGGCCGATGCCGACGGCCATCAGCGCGTAGACGGCGCCGAGTCCGAGCGCATCGACGAGCGTCTGCGCGTCGATCGAGGCGAGGGGAATGGCCAGGCTCATGAGAGGTACGCCGCCACCATGCGCTCGGTGTCGTGCGCATCCGAGGGTGTCATCGTGAGCCGGAGCTCGCCGTTCGCGATCAGCAGCGAGCGGTCCGCGAACGCGACGGTGCGCTGCGCGCGCTGCTCGACCAGCACGACGGTCACGCCCCGCCGGCGGATCTCGCCGAGCACCTCGAAGACGACGTCGACGATCTTCGGCGCAAGGCCGAGCGAGGGCTCGTCGAGCAGCAGCAGGTCGGGCTTCGCGACGAGCGCGCGGGCGATCGCGAGCTGCTGCTGCTGCCCTCCCGAGAGCGCTCCCGCGTGCCGGCCGCGGAACTCGCGCACGATCGGGAACAGGTCGTAGGCCGCCTCGATGTCTGCCTCGGCGCCCGCTTGCTCGCGCCGGCCCGCGAGCCCGAGCCGCAGGTTCTCCTCGACCGTGAGCTCGGCGAAGATGCGGCGGCCCTCCGGGACGAGCGCGATCCCGGAGCGCGCGACGTCCTCGGCGACGCTGCCCGCGAGCGAGCGACCGCGCAGCCGCACGGTGCCGGCGCTGATCGGCGCGAGCCCCATGATCGCGTGCAGCGTCGACGACTTGCCGGCGCCGTTCGGTCCGATCACGCCGACGATCTCGCCGGGCGTGATCGAGAAGCTGAGATCGCGCACGGCGGTCACCGCGCCGTAGCGGACGGAGAGGCCCTCGACGGAGAGCACTGGATCAGCCGTCATCGTGCTCCGGCCGCACGGCGCTCTCGCCCAGGTAGGCGGCCGCGACGTCGAGGTTCGCGCGGATCTCGGCCGGCGTGCCTGCCGCGAGCATCGTGCCCTGGTCGAGCACGTGGATGCGGTCGCAGACCTCCATGATCAGCGCCATGTTGTGGTCGATCAGGAGCACGCCGGCTCCGTGATCGTCGCGCACGGCGCGGACGACGGCTGCGAACTCCGGCGCCTCGGCCTCGGGGAGGCCCGCCGCGGGCTCGTCCATCAGCACGAAGGCGGGCTCGGTCGCGAGCGCGCGCGCGACGCCGAGGCGGCGCTCGTCTCCCTGCGCGAGCGCTCCCGCCGGGGAATCGGCCTGCGCCTCGAGGCCGAGCAGCGCGAGCAGCACGCCGGCACGCCGGCGCGCCTCGCGTGGGCTCGCGCCGACCCCGAGCGCGGCCACCTCGATGTTCTCGCGCACCGGCAGCGAGCGGAACGAGCGGCTGTGCTGGAACGTCCGGGCGAGCCCGGCCTGCCCGCGCCGGTGGGGGCTCCAGCGGGTGATCTCGCGGTCACCGAGCGAGACGGTGCCCGCGGTCGGGAAGTCGAAGCCGCAGATCAGGTTGACGAGCGTCGATTTGCCCGCGCCGTTCGGGCCGATCAGACCCACCACCTCGTGCCGGTGCAGCTCGATGCTGACGTCCGAGAGCGCCTGCACGCCCGCGAACGACCGTGACACGGCGGTGGCCCGGAGCGTTGCCCCGGGCCACCGTGTCGTATCGGTCGGGATCGGCGATGTGCTCAATCCCAGCATGCGGTCAGAGCTTCGGGATCGCCCCGGCCTGGATCGATCCGACCACCTTGGCCGCGCTGTTCGTGATCCTGATCACGCGGTACTTGCGGCCGAACACGGAGTGGTACTGCTTCGAGAAGCTGATCGAGCCCGACAGCGTCGGGACCTTGGAGAACTTCTCGAGCTGCGCCGCGAGGGCCGCTCCGTTCGTCGAGCCGCCTGCGCGCCGGATCGCCGTGGCGACGCCGTCGATCGCCGATGCGCCGGTGACGAACCCGCCCGTGCCGGCCTTGACCTGCTTCGCGAGCGTGTTCACGGCCGGGATCGGGTCATCGCCGAAGACGGACGCGTAGGTGACGCAGTAGTAGTTGGAGATCTTCGGATCTTTCGGCAGCCAGTACGTGCCGTCGCCCGCCCACGAGTTGAGGATCGGCGTCTCGTTGCCGAGCGTGCGCAGCCCCGAGACGAGGCCCGGGAGCTCGTCGAACGCGGTCGAGGTGACGATCACATCGGCCGTCTCCCCGTTGAGGCGGCTGACCGCCGTGCCGACGTTGTTGGCACCCGTCTGGTAGGTCTCCTCGGCGACGATCTTGCCGCCGAGCTGGGTGAAGCGCGCTTTGAACGCCTGGACGACGTTCTTGAAGTAGACGAGCAGGGTGTTCGTCGCCAGCGCGGCGGACCTCCAGCCCTTCTTCGTGTACGCGTAGTCCGCCATCGCCGCGCCCTCGTCCTGTGCGAGGTTGCCGAAGCTGAAGGCGAGCTTGCCCTTCGCGCCAAAGCGCTTCGGGCCCATCTGATCGGTGCCGATGCACGGCGCGATCGCGAGCACGCCGCGGTTGATCGCCTCGGTCACGACCGGCGTCGCGAAGTCGACGTCGCAGGTCACGAACATGATCGCGGCGCCCTGGCCGAGCAGCTTCGCGCCGCAGGACTTGGCCTTCGCCGGCGCGTTGCCCTGCGTGTCGCAGGTGATGATCTTGAGCGGCCGTCCGCTGACGCCGCCCTTCGCGTTGATCTGCTTCACGCGCACGCCGGCCGCCGCGAGAGCCGGGCCGTCGAACGGCGCCATCGCGCCCTTGCTGTCGAACGCCCAGCCGATCACGATCGGCTTGCCTGCCGCGTTCGCCGTTCCACCGACGAGCGCCGCCATTGCCGTGATGCCCGCAAGCACCACGAGGAGCGCGATCCGCGCCCTCTTGTTACCTCTCATCGAACTCTCCTCTCGAATGGTACGGACAAAGGCCTCACCAGGAGGCCTCCTTTGCCTTGATCAGGCGGTACATGGTCGTGTGCAGGGGGACCGCGACGCCCAGCCGTTCGGCCTCGCGCACGAGCGATCCCGTGATCAGCTCGATCTCGGTGCGCCTGCTCGCTTCGACGTCCTCGAGCATCGATGGATAGTGAGCCGACCCGCGCCTCGTCGCGAGCACGTTCATCTCCCAGGGGTCGTCGTGCAGCGTGATCCCGGCTGCGGCAGCGACGGCCTTGCCCTCGTCGACCAGCGCGTGCACGAGGTGGCCGAGATCGGCCGGCTGATCCTCGGCGGCGAAATGGGGATCGTGCGGCAGGCCCGTCAGCGCGGCGACCGTGTTGACGGTCGCGTTGAAGATCAGCTTCGACCACTGCGCGGGCCGCAGGTCGGGCATCGCCTCGACCTTGAGCCCGGCTCGCGTCATCAGCTCGGCCGCCTCGCGCACGCGCTCGAAGGAGAGCCCGCCGTAGGGGCCCATCCAGGTCTCGGTGTCGAGGATGTACTCGACGTGGGTGTCCGAGTGCCGCGTGCCGCTCATGAACGTGACGGCCGAGATCATCGGCCAGGCGCCGTGCTCGAGCACGACCTCCTCGGCGCCGAGGCCGTTCAGGGTCGTCATCATCGTGGCCTCGGGGAAGCGCCCCTCGAGCGAGCGTGCGGCCTCCTCGAGGCCGTTCGCCTTGGTCGCGACGATGCCGAGGTCGAACGGCTCGAGCTCGGCCGGGTCGTGCGACGCCGTGATCGAGGCGTGCAGGTCGGCGCGGCCCGAGATGCGCAGCCCTTCCGCGTTCAGCGCCGCCGCGTGATCGGCCCGCCGCGTCAGCACGCTGACGTCGCAGACCTGGGCGAGGTGGCCGGCGAAGAGGCTGCCGATCGAGCCGCCGCCGATCACGCAGACGCGCTCGATCATGCCGCCACGATCCCGTCGGGGAATGACGACAGCTTCTCGGCGCCGCTCGCGGTGATCAGGAAGTTGTCCTCGACGCGCAGGCCGCCGCCGCCCTCGAGATAGACGCCCGGCTCGATCGCGAGCACCATCCCCTCGGCGAGCTCGCCGCCTGCGGCCTGGTGCGCGTAGGGCGGCTCGTGGGCGCGCGCGCCGACGCCGTGGCAGATCGGGTGCGACGGCTGGCCGGCGAAGCCGATCCTGTCGATCCCGGCGCGCACGCGGCGGTCGAGCTCGGCCAGGCTCGCGCCGGGCCGGCAGAACGCGACGGCGTCGTCGTAGACGCCCAGCAGATCGCGCTCGATCGTTCGGTAGGCGGGGGTCAGCTCGCCGGGCACCAGGTTCTTCGTGTGGTCGCACCAGTAGCCGTCGGCGCAGACCCAGATCTCGAACAGCGTGGGCTCGCCCTCGACGACCGGGCGGCTCGTGGTCGCGGTGAACGTGCTGATGCCCGGGCCCGACCAGACCAGCGAGAAGCCGTAGGCGAGCTCGACCTGTCCCTTCCAGCCGGTGCCCTCGCCGTGCACGAAGCCGAGCCACTCGGCGGCGATCTGGGCCTCGGTCATGCCGGGGCGGATGACGCCGCGCGCGTGCTCCATCGCCGCCGCCGCGATCTCGTTCGCGAGCCGCATCCGCTCGACCTCCTGCGGCGTCTTCAGCGCGCGTGCCTGTGCGAGCAGCGGCGTCGCGTCCAGCGCCTGCGGGAAGGCGTCGAACCAGCCCTTCGTGAACGTCGTCGGCTCGCCGACCATGCGGTCGGTCGCCTGCGTTCCGAGCGAGAGCTCGAGCCCGATCGCGCCGTAGCCCGCCGCGACCTCGCAGGCGATCGCGAGCGCCCGCGCCGGCGGCGGACGCGGATCGGACGCGTCGTAGCCTTTAAACAGCCGCAGCTCGCTCGTCCACGCCGTCCGCGCCGCGTCGTCGGCCGACGGCTCGAGGCAGATCAGGGTCGGCTCGCCCTCGCGCGGGAAGACGACCGCATCGAAGCCCTTCATGCCCCAGAAGTTCGTCAGGTAGAGCACGTTGTCGGGCGCGCGCACGACGAGCGCGTCGAGCTCCTGCTCGGCCATCAGCCGGCGGACCCGAGCGAGCTTCTCGTCGTCGCGCGGCCAGCTCATCTCACCACCGCACACGTGGCCGGGCTGGCTCGCCGTGCCCTTCCTGCCAGGAGATCACGGGGTTTCGCAGCATGCCGATGCGCTCGATCTCGCACTCCATCACGTCGCCCGGGCGCAGGTACAACGAGGCGGCGTCCGGCGAGAACCCGGCGACCCCGGAGACCGTGCCGGTCGAGACGACGTCGCCCGCCGAGTAGCCGAGCGCCGAGTAGTGGCTGAGGATCTCGGGGATCGTCACGGCCATGTTCTTCGAGTGCGACGTCTGGCGGGGCTCGCCGTTGACGCGCAGCTCCATGCGCAGATCGTGCGGGTCGGGCACCTCGTCCGGCGTGACGATCCAGGGCCCGAGCGGGCAGAACGTGTCGATCGCCTTGCAGAACGAGAACACGCCGGAGCGCATCTCGCGGCGCTGGATGTCGCGGGCCGTGATGTCGTTGAAGATCACGTAGCCCCCGACGTAGTCCATCGCCTGCTCGGGCGAGAACCACTTGCCGGGCTTCTTGATGATCACCGCGAGCTCGAGCTCGTAGTCGAGCTCCTCGGTCAGATGCTCCGGGTAGATCACCGGCTCGTCGGGGCCGATGATCGCGTCGACGTTCTGGAAGAACACGATCCACGGCGCGATCTCGTGATCCCAGTCGACGAGCTTCGACTCGTCGGCGTGCTCGCGGAAGTTGCCGGCGGTGTGGAAGAACTTCTTCGGCACGATCGGAGCGCGCAGACGCGTCTCGGCGAGCGCGACGCGCTCGCCCGTCTCGGTCGACCCGCCGCGCTCGAAGTGCTCGCGCATCGTCGGCGCGTCGAGCACGACGATCTCGTCACCGTCGAGCCGGCCGACGCGTCCCGCGCCGTCTCCGAACGTCACGAGCTTCATCGCTTGATCCCTCGATTCGTCATGTCAGGCGACCCCGCACACCCGCATCGCGGCGCGCGCATAGACGTCCGCGGTCTGCACGAGCCCGTCGATCGTGAGGTTCTCGCCGAGCACCGTGTCGAGCAGCCCCGTCGAGGTGCCGTAGTTGACGGTCGCGACGCCGTAGCGCGTGAGCGCCGATGCATCCGAGAACCAGCGCGTCACATCGCGGCCGGGCAGCTCGCCGAAGACCTCCTGGTGCGAGGCGTCGACGGCGGCGATCAGGGGGTGGTCCTCGGCGATCTCCGCGCCCGGCGCCGTGACGTAGACTTCGCCCTCGACGCCGTACTGCGGGAAGCGGGCCTGCAGCGCGCGCACGAGCTCGAAGACCTCGCTGCGCGCGACCGTCATCGGCTTGGTCGGCGGCACCCGCACGTCGAGGAACAGATCGGTGCGGTGCGGGGTGCGCGAGACGCGCCAGCCGAAGCCGCCCTGGAGGGCTGAGACGTTGACGATCGCCTGCGCGCCGCGATACGCGTTGGACGGATCGGACTCCCAGCCGGGCACCCACTCCATCACGGCGTCGAGCACCTCGCGCATGCGCAGGATCGAGTTCTGGTCGCGCTTGCCCTCGCTGAAGGCGGTGTGGATGAAGTTGCCCTGCGTCGAGATGCGCACCCAGAGCGAGCCGAAATGGCCGAGCACGACCTTGCCCTCGGTCGGCTCGCCGAGGATGCACATGTCGGCCACGCCACCGTGCGAGACGAGGTGGCGCGTGCCGGCCGCGTAGCCGCGGTACTGCGCTCCCTGCGCGTCGCCGTGCTGCGCCTTCTCGATCTCGCCGCAGACGGCCGCGATCAGCACGTCGCCGCGCAGCCGGATGCCCGCGTCGGCGAGCGCGCGCACGGCCTCGACGTAGCACGCGAGCGCGCCCTTCATGTTCGAGATGCCGAGCCCGAAGAGGCTCCCGTCGCGGACGAACGCGCTCGGCTGGAACCCCGGCACGTGCGAGAGCCACGGCTCGCGGCCCGAGTACGAGGTGTCCATGTGGCCGTTGAACATCAGGCTCGGCCCGCCCCCGCTGCCGAAGCGCGTGCCGAGCACGTTCGCTCGGCCGTCCTCGACCTGCTGCCACTGCACGGCCAGACCCAGCTCCGTCAGCGTCGTCTTCATCAGCTCGGCCATCGCCTGCTCGTCGCCGGTGAAGCTCGGCACGTTGATCAGGTCGCTCGCGAAGCCGACGAGCCGCTCGCGATCGATCGCGAGCGCGCTCATCCGCGGCCGAAGTGGGGGAGGACCTTCTCGCCGAAGAGCCGGATCTGCTCGTGCCGGTTCGCGCCCCACAGCTCGAGCATGATGTGCGTGCAGCCCGCGTCGCGATACTCCTCGATCGCGACGATGCAGTCGGCGGGCGTGCCCGCGATCGGCTTGCACTTGTCGAGCACGGCGTCTGTCACCTTCGCCTTCGCGGCGAGGCGGCCACCCTGCTCCATGGCGTCGGCAACGGGACGGATCTCGTCTTGCTCGAGCCTCGCGAGGTCGAGCAGCACGTCGGCCGAGCCCTGGATGTTCTGCACCTTGTTGGCGAGGTACATGCCCGCGATCTCGCGCGCGCCGTCGCGTCCCGCGTCACGGTCCGACTCGTGGATCGAGGCGACGATCGTGCAGCCGAGGTCGATGTCGTCGGCGTTGCGGCCCGCCCTCGCGGCCCCGATCTCGATGTTGCCGCGCGAGTAGCGGACGAAGTCGGGGGTCGTGATCGACGGCGTCAGCATGCCGTCGGCGATCTCACCGCCGAGCTGCTGCATCATCGGCGCGGTGCCCGCCAGGTAGATCGGCACGTCCCAGTCGGGCGCGTGCGCCTCGGGCGAGAGCGCCGGCACGTTCGCGGAGAAGACCTTGCCGTCGTAGTCGAAGGCTTTGCCCCCGAGCATGCCGCGCATGATCGCGACCGAGTCGCGCGCGTGGGCGAGCGGCCTCGACTCCTTCGGCGAGGAGCCCTGCTTGGTGTTGTTGAGGAAGATCTTGGAGGTGCCGAAGCCGGCGATGAAGCGGCCGGGGCCGGCCGCCTCCTGCACGATCCTCGCGTCCATCGCGGCCGTCACCGGGTGTCGCGTGTAGGGCGAGATGATCCCCCAGCCGACCGTCAGGCGCTTCGTCTGCGCCGCGATCAGCGCGGCGAGCGCCGTCGACGAGCGCGCCTCCATCTGGTGCTTGCGCCACCAGGGATAGGCCTCGGCGAGCCAGACGGTGTCGATCCCCGCCTCGTCCATCGCTCGCGCCGACGCGATCATCTCGGCGAGCGGCTCCATCGTCAGCTGCATCACGCCGATCCGCAGGGGAACGGTCACGCGTTCGCCTTGGCCTCGGCGACCTTGAGCTCGAGCGCGTTGAGCACGTTGCCGACCTGCTGGTTGATGATCGGCTGCAGCACGCGCTGCCCCATCGAGCCGACCGCGCCGGCGATCTTGACGTCGGCCTTCCACGCCATCGAGGTGTGGTCGCCCTCGCCGCTCAGCGTGAACTCGGTCGTCATGTTCATCATCGCGCCGACGCCCGAGCCCCTCGCGTTCATCGAGGCGTACTCGAGCGGCCGCTCCTCGAGCTTCTCGAAGGCGATCGTCATCTTCAGCCCGCCGAGGCCGAGCGGCACCTTGACCTTGGCCTGCCAGTGGTCGTCGTCGATGATCTCGAAGCCGGAGACGCCCGGCATCAGCCCGGCCATCTGCGCGGGGTCCGAGATCACGCTCCAGACGATCGCGCGCGAGGCCTCGAGCTCCTTCGTGCCATCGACGATCACTTCGAGATCACCTGGACTCCGCTCCGCGAGGCCTCGGGATTGCGCATCAGCTCCCAGACGCGCTTGTAAGGGTTGTGGCTGTCGGTCACGATCGGCGCGCCGACCGAGGTGAGCGCGTCCTGCACCGCCGCCGAGAGGCAGTGGATGCCCGCGCCTCCGCCCTCGCCCATCCCCTTCGTGCCGAGCGGCGAGAAGGGCGATGGCGACTCGAACGCGCCGGTCTTGAGGGGCGGCATGTCGAGCGCGTGGGGGACGTGGTAGTCATAGAAGTTCGGGGTCAGCAGGTTGCCGTCCTCGTCGTAGGCGAACGTCTCCCAGAGCGCGGCGCCGATCGCGTGCGCGGTCGCGCCCATCACCTGGCCCTCGACGATCAGCGGGTTGATGCGGTTGCCGCAGTCGTCCACCGCGGCGTACTCGATGATCTCGTAGTACCCCGTCTCGGGGTCGACCTCGATCAGGGCCGCGTGCACCTGCGTCGCGTACGTGAGCGTGAGGTTGCCGAACTTCCGCTCGAGGTCGGGCACGTCGAAGTGCGGCCGGTAGACGTAGCGGCAGTTGAGCGTCGGCGGGTCCTCGGGGAAGCCGGCGTTGTTCGCATTGACGATCGCGCCGAGCGCGATGAACGGCAGCGCCGCCTCGGGGTTCGCACGGATGCGCGCGAAGCCGTCGGCGAGCTCAATGTCATCCGGCGTGCACTGGAAGACCATCGAGGCGAGCACCTTCATCTCGGCCGCGAGCATGTCGGCGGCGCCCTTCGCGGCCGAGAGGCCGGTCACGGCGAACTGGCTCGCGTAGGTGCCCGAGAAGCCCGCGTGCGAGTTCCAGTAGCTGTCGTGGCCCGCACGCACGTGGACCATGTCGACCGAGCAGTTGAGAATCGAGGCGACGACCTGCGCCGCCGTGGTCTCGTGGCCCTGGCCCTGCGGCGTCGTGCCGAGCGTGACCACGACCTCGCCGAGGATGTCGAGCTTGCAGACCGAGACCTCGTTGTTGCCGGAGAACTGCAGGTCCTTGTTGAGGATCTGCGACTGGCCGAAGTTGTTCGTGCCGGAGTCGAGCGTGGAGCCGATCCCGAAGCCCAGCAGCTTGCCCCGCGAGGCTGCGTCGGCACGGCGCTCCTCGAGCTTGTCGTAGCCGACCAGCTCGAGCGCCATGTCGAGCGCGCGCGGGTAGTCGCCGGAGTCGTAGATGCAGCCGTTCGGCGTCTCGTACGGCATCTCCTCGGGCTTGATGTAGTTGAGCTTGCGGATCGCCACCGGGTCCATGCCGAGCTCGCGCGCGACGATGTCGATGATCCGCTCGGTCAGCCAGAGGTGCTGCATGCGCGAGTAGCCGCGGTTCGGCGAGACCGGCGCCTTGTTCGTCATCACCTGCTTGTAGTCGACGCGCACGTGCCGCCAGCGGTACATGCCGGGCACGACCTGCGACCAGATCACGCCGCCGAGCGGCTCGTAGCGCAGATAGGCCCCCGCATCGTCGAGCGCCTTGCAGCGGAAGCCGAGCAGCGTGCCGTCGGCCTTGACCGCGACCTCGACGTCGTCGAACCAGCGCTCGTTGCCGTGAGACATCGACTGGTGGAACTCGGTCCGCCACTCGGTCCACTGGACCGGGCGGTTGAGCTTGCGCGCGAGCAGGCAGCAGGCGACGAGCTGGGGGTGCGAGGTGATCTTGTTGCCGAAACCGCCGCCGATGTCCTGCGTGACCATCCGCAGCTTGTCGAGGCCGACGCGCAGCGCAGGGCCCATCATGATCACGGCGAAGCCGGGGAACTGGTTGTTCGTCGTGATCGTCCACTGCCCGACGCCGCGGTTGTACTCGACGAGCGCGCCGTCGGTCTCGAGCGGCGTCGAGTTGAAGCGGTCGAAGTGGAGCTGCTTGATCTTGACGACGTGGTCGGCCTCGGCGAAGGCCGCGTCGAGGTCGCCCCACTCGTAGACGTCGGCGTAGGACTCGTTCGTGCCGCACTCGTCGTGCAGCAGGGGCGTTCGCGGATCGGTGGCCGTGTGCGCGTCGACGACGGGGTCGAGCGGCTCGTACTCGACCCCGACCAGCTCGGCGGCGTCGCGGGCGCGCTGGCGCGTCTCGGCCACGACCGCGGCGACGGGGTCGCCGATGAAGCGGGCCTTGCCGACCGCGAGCGCGAAGTCGCGCACGTCTCCGCCCGGCTTCGCGGCGATCTGGAAGAACGGATCGGTCAGCAGCTGCACCTCGTCGCCGGTCAGCGTGCCGTAGACGCCGGGCAGCTCGAGGGCGGCCTTGACGTCGATCGAGACGATCTTCGCGTGCGCGTAGGGGGAGCGCACGAACTGGACGTAGCCCATGCCGTGGCGCTTGACGTCGTCGACGAAGACGCCCTGGCCCTGCACGAGGCGGCGATCCTCCTTGCGCGGCACGCTCGTGCCGAGCACCGAGCCCTTCTCGAGCGGCTTTCCCTGCTTGGTCTCGACGCTGCTCATCGCGAGCTCCCCTCGCCGGCGGCGACGACGGCCTCGATGATGTTCCAGTAGCCGGTGCAGCGGCAGATGTTGCCCTGCAGCGCGAGCTTGACCTCGTCCGCTGTCGGGTGCGGGTTGCGCTCGAGCAACGCCGTCGCGCTCATCAGCATGCCCGGCGTGCAGTAGCCGCACTGCAGCGCGTGCCGCTCGTGGAAGGCCTGCTGCAGGGCGCTCAGCGTCTCGTCCTCGTCGGCGAGGCCCTCGACGGTGCGGATCTTGGCGCCGTCGGCCTGCACGGCGAGCATCATGCAGCTCTTCACCGGGAGGCCATCGAGCTGGACGGTGCAGGCGCCGCAGTTGCCGGTGTCACAGCCGATGTGGGTGCCCGTGAGATCGAGGTCGTCGCGGATCAGGTGCACGAGCAGCTTCGAGGTCGAGACCTCGCGGTCGTAGCCGATCCCGTTGATCTCGACGCTGATCGAGGCGGTCGTCGACGGAGTGATCACTTCGAGCCCTTCGCTCGCTTGGCGGCCTCGAGGACCGCGCGGATGGCCGAGACCTCTGCGAGGTGACGCCGGTAGTCGGCGCTCGCGTGCACGTCCGAGGGCGGATCGAGCGAGGCGCCGAGGCCCGCCGCGGCCGCGCGCACGCTCGCCTCGGAGTAGTCGCCGCCGAGCGCCGACTCCATCGCGGTGGCCCGCACGGGCGTCGCATCGACGCAGCCGATCGCGATGCGGGCTCCGTGCTCGCCGACCGAGGCGGCCGCGCTGACGATGTAGGTCCCGTGCATGCCGAGCGTGAGGCCGCTCATCGCATCGCCGGTACCCGGGCCTGCCACGGGAACGCTCACGCGCGTGAGCAGCTCGCCCTCGTCGACGGCGGTCAGGTAGACGCCGAGGAAGAACTGCTCGGCGGGCACGACGCGCTCGCCCGCGCGGGAGCGGATCGTCATCGACGCGCCGAGCGCTACGAGCAACGGAGGCAGGTGGTTCGTCGGGTCGTTGACGCAGACGTTGCCGCCGATCGTCCCGCGGTTGCGCACCTGAAGGTCTGCGATCGTCCCGGTCACCTCGGCGAGCACGGGCCGCGCCTTGGCGATCACCGGCGAGTCGACGATCGCCGTCGAGGTCGTCATCGCCCCGATCTCGATCGCCGATCCGTCGGCGGAGAGCGCGATCCCGCGCAGCTCGTCGAGCAGCGCCAGGTCGACCAGCACGTCGGGCGCGGCGGCCCGTTGCTTCATCACGCTGATCAGCGTCTGGCCGCCTGCGAGCGCGCGCGCACCGTCGTGGGCTGCGAGCAGCTCGACGGCCTCATCGACGCTCGAGGGGCGTGCGTAGTCGACCTCTCGTAGCAGCATGGGTTTGATCATATACACAAGGCGTGCCGGGTGGTATCTTCCCGCGAATCGCAGCATTCCTCCCTTCCGAGCAGAGAGCGAAGTGATGGCAAAGAGCATCCTCGACCGTGCGGATCTGAAGCTCGGGCTGTTCTCCGCGAACTGCTCCTCGGGCATGGCGGTGACGAAGATCCCCGAGCGCTGGTCGGCCTCGTGGAACGACAACCTGCGGCTCGCGCGTCTTGCGGATGACGTCGGCATCGACTTCAACCTGCCGATCGCCCGCTGGATCGGCTACGGGGGCGAGACGAACTTCCACGAGGGCGTGCTCGACCCGGTCGCGCTCGCCTCGGCGCAGCTCGCCGTGACCGAGCGGCTGTTCGTCTTCGCGACGATCCACTCGGCGTTCAACCACCCGCTCGTCGCCGCGAAGCAGCTCGCGACGATGGATCAGATCGGGCACGGCCGCGCCGGCGTCAACATCGTGGCGGGCTGGAACAAGCCCGAGTACGACGCGATGGGCGTCGACCTGCCCCAGGATCACGACGACCGCTACGAGCTCGCGCAGGAGTGGTTCGACGTCGTGCGCGAGCTGTGGACGAGGCCGGGCCGCTACGACCTGCACGGCAAGCACTTCACGCTCTCCGGCGTGGAGTCGTTGCCCAAGCCCTACGACGGCCTGCTGCCGATCCTCAACGCCGGCTCGTCGGGCCAGGGGCGCGCGTTCGCTGCACGGAACGCCGACTTCGTCTTCACGGTCGTCGGCGGCCCGGACGACGGCGCCGACGTCGTCAAGGCGGTCGAGGGCCAGGCGCGCGAGGCCCACGGCCGCACCGTCGGCGTGTTCACGCCGACGTACTGCGTCTGCCGGGCGACGCGGGCCGAGGCCGAGGAGTACCACCGCTACTACGCCGAGGAGAACGCCGACTGGGATGCCGTCGACAACCTGATGCGCCTGCAGGGCCTGCACTCGCAGTCGTTCTCGCCCGAGATGCTCGCGATGTTCCGCGGCCGCTTCGCCGGCGGGCACGGGGTCTGCCCGCTGATCGGCAGCCCCGATGACGTCGCGGCCGAGATCGCGCGCTTCCACGCGGCCGGCTTCGGGGGCATCAGCCTCTCGTTCGTCGACTACGTGGGCGAGCTCGAGCACTTCGCCCAGGAGGTCATCCCGCGGCTCGAGCGCCTCGGAGTCCGCCGGCCCCGGTGATCGGAAACGACCCTTGACACTTGATCAAGCTTGTATCGTGGTGGCTCGATGGCAACCGGGCTGAACGTGCAGACGGGGATCGCGACGCTCGCCGAGGCGGCGACCGCGGAGCTGCGCGAGCGCATCCTCTCGGGGGAGCTCGAGTCGGGGGTGCCGCTGCGGCTCGAGGAGCTCGCGCGCTCGCTCGGCATGAGCATCTCGCCCGTACGCGAGGCCGTGCGCAAGCTCGAGGCGCTGGGGCTCGCGGTGCACATCCCGCACCGGGGCTCGCGCGTCAAGGAGCTCGACATCCGCGACCTGCGCGATACCTACGAGGTGCGGCTCGCGCTCGAGCCGCTCGCCGTCGCGCGCGCGGCCGAGCGGATCACGCCGGGCGAGGTCGAGCAGGCCCAGGCCGAGCTCGAGAGCTTCACGGTCCATCACGAGCGCGGCGATCGGCCGGCCGCGCGCGCCGCGCACGATGCCTTCCACTTCACGCTCTACACCGCCTCCGGCTCGGACTGGCTCGTCCGGCTGATCCGGCCGGCCTGGGAGAACAGCGAGCGCTACCGCGCCCTCGCGACTCCGACCGCGGGCGTCGTGCGCAGCCGCCATCGCGAGCACCAGCGCATCCTCGCGCGCTGTGCGGCGGGCGATGGCGAGGGTGCCGCGAAGGAGCTCCGCCTGCACCTCACGCGCACCTCCGATCTGGTCGCGGCGCAGCTCGCGGCGGCGGCCAAGCTCGCCCCACACTAGATGCGTCACGACGCGGTCTTCATCGGCTCCGGCATCAACTCGCTCGCCGGCGCCGCGTTGCTCGCGCAGAAGGGCTGGAACGTCTGCGTGCTCGAGCGCGAGGAGCGGCTCGGCGGCTGCATCTACACCTCCGACGAGCTGACGCTGCCGGGCTATCGGCACGAGGTGCTGGCGTCCTGGCACCCGCTCTTCACGGGCTCTGCCGCCTACGCCGAGCTGAAAGACGAGCTCGACCGGCGCGACCTCGAGTACGTCAACACCGGCCTGCCGACGGCGAGCGCGTTCCCCGACGGCTCGGCGGCCTTCGTGACGAGCTCGCTCGACGGCAACGTGGCCGAGTTCGGCCGGCATGCGGCCGCTGACGGTGCGGCGTGGCAGCGGCAGTTCGAGGAGTTCATGGGCAACGCCGACCTGTCGTTCGGCCTGCTCTCGACCGAGCTCTGGTCGACGGCCGGTCTCGGGCTCGGCCAGAAGGCCTATCGGCGCCTCGGCCGGCGCGGCCTGCTCGAGTTCACGGGCCGCACGCTCTCGAGCTGCCGCGACTGGGTCGAGTCGACGTTCGAGTCGGAGGCGGCGCACGGCGTGCTCGCGCCCTGGGTGCTGCACACCGGCCTCGGGCCCGAGCAGGCGACCTCGGGATTCATGACCCAGGTGATCGCGGCCGCGTTGCAGCTCGGCGGCATGCCGATTCCCGTCGGGGGCGGGATCCGCCTCGTCGAGGCGCTCTGCGCGATCGTCCGCGACGCCGGTGGCGAGGTCCGCAGCGGGGTCGACGTCGAGCGCGTGCTCGTCTCGGGCGGTCGCGCGACCGGCGTGCGGACCGCCGACGGCGAGCTCGTCGAGGCCTCACGCGCGGTCGTCGCGAACGTGATGCCGGCGCAGCTCTATGGCCGGCTGCTCGCCGGGCAGGCAACGGCGGGGGTCGCTCGGGCCGCCGAGCGCTACCGGCACGGGCGTGCCGAGATGCAGATCCACCTCGCGCTCGACGCGCCCCCGCAGTGGCGCGGTCCCGAGGCCGAGCGGCTCGCGCAGACCGCGATCGTCCACGTCACGCCTGGCCTCGACGGCGTCTCGCGGGCGGTCAACGAGGCCGAGCGCGGGCTGCTGCCGGCCGAGGCCACGATCGTCGTCGGGCAGCCGTGTGCGCTCGACCCGTCACGCGCGCCGGCGGGGGGATCGATCGTCTGGATCCAGCTGCAGGAGCTGCCGGCAGGGCGCGTCAAGGGCGACGCGGCAGGCGAGCTCGATGTCGGCGACGGCAGCTGGACCGAGGAGCTGCGCGAGGCCTACGCCGATCGGATCGTCGCGCGGCTCGCGGGCTCGATCGTCAATCTCGACGAGGCGTCGCTGAAGCGCGCGGTGCTCTCGCCGGTCGACCTCGAGTCGCTCAACTGCAACCTCGTCGGCGGCGACATCTACGGTGGCTCGTGCGCGCTCGACCAGAACCTGCTGTGGCGGCCGTTCGCCGAGGCGCCGGGCCACGCGACCGAGGTGGATGGCCTCTGGCAGATCGGCGCGGGCACGCATCCCGGCCCGGGGCTCGGAGCGGGCTCCGGCTATCTCGTCGCGAGCGAGCTGACGCGCCCGGCGCTGCCGCGGCGCGTGCTCTCGCGGCTCCCGCTCGACCGCCTGCGCCGCGCGTGAAGCTCCCGCTGCCTGAGATCACGTCGCTCGCCGACGCGGCGGCGCTGCTCGATGAGGCAGGGCTCGACGACGTCGGCATCATGTTCGACAGCTGGCATGCCTGGGACGATCCGTCTGCCGGGCAGTGGATCGCCGCGAACCTCGCGCGCGTCTCCAGCGTCCACGTCGCCGGCTGGCCGTCGCCGCGCCGCGCCGAGCGCGGGCTGCCAGGCGAGGGCGGAGACCGCTCCGCCGAGCTCGTCGCGGCGCTCCGGGCGGCGGGCTGGGACGGCTATCTCGACGTGGAGATCTTCCCGACGCGGGAGGGATGCTGGGGCCTGCCGGTTGGCGAGGCGGCGAGCCGCGCGTACGCGGCAGTGAGCCGGCTCGCATGAGCGCGAACACCCTCGCTTTCGACGGCTGGATGCGGTCGCGCTTCGTCGAGCTGAACACGCAGCTCGAGGAGCTGTACTTCGCGCAAGACGACCGCGCGAACGTCGCAGGGGTCGGCGACGAGCTGAAGGCGCAGGTGCGCGACGAGGGCCACTCGCACGTCGTCGCGCTGCTCCGCGAGGGCAACACGGGCGACGGCTTCGGGAGCGCGTTCGACGTGCTCGGAAGCGTCGGCATGTACCTCGCGGCGCTGAGGCGCCACGAGCTCACGAACCCGGCGCGGGAGGACCGCTCGCCCTTCCCCGAGGCGTCCTCGCTCGCGATGCACATCGGCGCCTCGATCGGCATGGTGCCGCGCTTCGCGACGAGCCACCTGGCGACGCACAACCTGGCCGTGCGGGGCGTCAGGAAGAGCTTCACCTCCCTGCCCGACGAGTTTCTCTTCCACGACGAGAACACGCGCGCGATCCTCTGCGTCCAGCGGGCCGCCGACGCGCTCACCCGGATCGTGCCGATCGGCGTCACGAGCCCGGTCTCGACGATCCTCTTCGCCGACGCGAAGGCCGCGCTCGGGGACGTCCTCCGCTACAGCGGCCGGCTCTTCGACGAGCTCGACCCGGATCGCTTCTTCTACTGCGTGCGTCCGTACTTCAAGCCCTACCTGGTCGGGCGCTCCGTCTATCGCGGCGCCAATGCGGGCGATTTCAGCGGCGTCAACGAGGTCGATCTGCTGCTCGGCGTGTGCCAGGCGAGCGACCCGTCGTACGCGCAGCTGCTGGTCGAGAAGATGCTGTTCATGCTGCCGGGCGACCAGCAGCGCCTGCGCGAGTGCATGACGAAGACCTCGCTGCTCGACGAGTTCCTGCTGCTCGCCGACGGGAGCGCGCACGAGCCGTGGTTCCGCGAGAACGCCTGCGCGTTCCTCGAGGTCTGCGACCTCTACGGGCAGACCGCCGCGCTCCACCACGACCGGCTCGTCAAGCGCTTCATCGAGCAGCCGTCGAGCGGTCTCGCCGAGGAGCACCTCGAAGGGCTGACCGCGAGCGGGCCGCCGCTGCCGGTGTTGCTGCGATCGCTCGCGGCGCTGCGCGATCAGCGCCTGGCACGCGGCGAGGGGAGCCGGCACGAGGCGTTCGCGCGGTTGCGCCGCGAGGTTGCGCCGCGCGGTGGGTGACGTCCGCGCCTCGTGATCGGCTGGCTGCGCGACTCGTGCGCCGGCCGGCCCGACGCCGCCGATCGGGTTGTCGTCGGCCTGGGCGTCCCGTACGGTCACGGCGTGAGCGAGGCATCGATCGCGTTTCTCAAGGCAGTTCCCCTGCTCTCCGAGGTGACCGAGCACGACCTGCGAGAGCTCGCACCTGCCCTGCGACGCCGTGAGTTCGCGCTCGGCCGGACGCTGACCGACGAGGGCGAAGGCGGGATCGGATTCTTCATCATCGAATCGGGGTCCGCGGCCGTCTCAAAGGCTGGACGACCGGTCGCGACGCTCGGCCCGGGCGACTATTTCGGCGAGGTGTCGCTGCTCGCCGAATCCGACCGCAGCGCGACCGTCGTGACCGCTTCGGTGCTTGTCTGCTGGGTGATGACCGCGTGGGACTTTCGGCCATTCGTCTCCCGTCAGCCAAGCGTGGCCCTGAAGCTGCTCGAGGGCCTTGCGCGCCAGGTCGCACGGTACGAGACGTGACACGGATCCGTCTAGCGAGCGACGACGAGACCGCTCTGCGCGCGCACATTCTGACCGCGATCGCCACGTTGCTCGCCGCTGAGCCGTCTCATCTGCAGGCAGAACGCGAGATCGGGGTGGGGGGGGGGGGGACCGCCACCACCCCCCCGGGCGGGGGTGGGGGGCCGATTTGGCGGGCAGCCGGGCGGCCCACGGGGGGGCGCGGGCGGGGGGGGGCGCGCCGCGGCGGGGCGG
>JANLRV010000242.1:0-27653 GCA_031361905.1 Actinomycetes bacterium | reverse complement strand
ACTCGGCGTCGCGAGCATCTGCATTCGCTCGGCCACCGCGCGCGCGAGCTCGGCATCACCCGCAGGAGCACTCGTCTGACCATCGACACCGTGAGTCACCAGAACACATGATAACGTATTCAGGCGAAGTCGAGAACCTTCTCCCGAGAAAGATCTCTGACTACGCTCGTCGCGCGCGACCGAGAACGTAGGGCGAGGTAGGCGCGGCGAGGATGTTCGGGCGGAAGCGGAAGCGCTCGCATTGCTCGATCGCGAAGCCGGCGCGAGTGATCGTGCGGAGGGTGTCGCGGCTTGAGTGGCAGCCTCCGGCGAGCGTCGGCCAGGCCAGGTCGAGCGCGCGTTGACAGCGTGCGAGTCTGGGGTTGGTGGAGGCGACGTGCTCGTAAAAGCGCAGCTCGCCGCCCGGTTGCAGCACACGGTGCAACTCGGCGAGCGCGGCGGCGGGGTCGCACACCGAGCAGAGCACGCGCGCGGTGATCGCGACGTCGAAGCTCGCGTCGGGGAACGGGATCTGCTCGGCGGTCGCATCGACGACGGTCACCGGGCCTGGTGCGAGCGCGGCCGCTTGCGTCGCGCGTTCGCGGAGATACGACTCGGGCTCGAGCGCGATCAGCTCGAGCACGGTGCTCGGGTAGTCGTTGAAGCTGATGCCGGTGCCGGCGCCGATCTCGAGGACACGTCCCGCTACGCCCTCGAGCAGCCGCTCTCGGTGCGCTGCTGCTCCGAGCGTGTCGATCCGGCCGACCTCGCGCGCGAAGATCCGGGCCGCCAACGGGTGATGCACGGGTCGGCTCGCGCCTTGACGAGACGATGCCTGATCGTCACGTGGTTCCGGATCCCAGTTGCGAGGGTGCACGCGTCACGCGGGCTTGTAGGCCTTGACGGTGGTGCCGCGCGCTCCGAATTTCTGCGCTTTCTCGCGCGTGTCGGCGAAGGTCGAGCGGGCGTAGGTGTCGATCAGGTTGCCCGTCTCGATGCGCTCGAAGCGGTGATGCTCGAGCCGGGCGGCGTACTCTGCTTCCAGCAGAGCGCCTGCGATTCAACCGGTCCAGAGGTCGATGTTGCGGCGGCCCTCCTCGCTGACGGGCTGCTGGATCGTCACGTCTGCGAGCTGGATGCGCCCGCCCGGCTTGAGCACGCGGTGGAGCTCGGAGAAGACGGCGTCCTTGTCCGGGATCAGGTCGATCACGCCGTTTGAGATGACGACGTCGAAGCTCGAGTCGTCGAAGGGCAGGTGCTCGGCCTCGCCCTCGACGAAGCTGACGTTGGTCGTGCCCATCTCGCTCGCTGCTCGACGGGCGCGGTCGAGCATCCCGGGTGTCATGTCGATGCCGGTGACGCTGCCTTGCGGGCCGACCATCTGGGCGGCCACGAGGCTGTCCATGCCCGCACCGGAGCCGAGGTCGAGGACGCGCTCGCCGGTGGACAGCGCGCCGAGCGAGAAGGGGTTGGCGACGCCCGCGAACGAGGCGCACGCCGTCTCGGGGACGGTCGCGAGCAGCTCGGCGGGGTACTCGAGGTCGGCGGCCCAGCTGCGTCCGGTCGGGAAGATGAAGGCGCGGTCCGGCTCGTGCGAGACGGCCGTGTAGGTCTTGGTGATCTCGGCCTTGAGCTGTGCGACATCGAGACCGGCGACAGGGGACTGCACGGTGGCGCCTCCTTTGGCAGTGCGGGCTACGCAGGGTGAAGATACGAGCCTCTTCTCAATAAATCAAGCGATTACTTGAGTATATGTGCTAGCTTGAACGAGGAGCCAAGCGAGAGGGTGCTGAATGGCAGAGAGAGCGGCAAAGGATGCGTTGTTCACCGCCTTCGCGACGGTCGCGAAGGCGCTCGGCAACGGGCGTCGGGCGGAGATCGTCGACGTGCTCGCGCAGGGAGAGCGCTCGGTTGACGAGCTGGCGGGGGAGATCGAGCAGAGCGTCGCGAACACCTCGCAGCACCTGCAGGCCTTGGCACGCGCCGGCCTCGTGCGCTCGCGCCGCGATGGTACGCGGGTCGTCTACCGGGTCGCGAGCGACGAGGTGGCCGCGCTCTGGGAGATGCTGCGGAGCGTTGCCTCGACGCATCTGGCCGAGGTGGAGGTGCTGGCCGCGGCCTATCTCGGCGACCGTGGCGACATCGAGCGCGTCTCGGCCGGCGAGCTTCACGCACGCCTCGTCGACGGCACGGTGACCGTGCTCGATGTGCGGCCGCGCAGGGAGTACGCCTCCGGGCACATCCGCGGCGCGACCCATGCCCCGCTCGACGAGCTCCCACGGCTGGCCGACGAGATGACCAGAGGCTCGGAGGTGGTCGCCTACTGTCGCGGCCCCTACTGCGTCTACGCCGACGACGCCGTGCGGCTCCTGCGCGCACGCGGCGTCGCTGCCCGCCGGCTCGACACCGGCTTCCCCGAATGGCGCCGCGCGGGGCTCCCCGTGGCGCTCGCCGGCTGATCCGGAGGATCGATGCTGCTGCGCCTCTTCCACTACGACGAAACGGCCTGCGCGAGCTACCTCTTCGGCTGCACGACGCATGACATGCTCGCCGTCGTCGACCCGCACGCCGAGCTCGTCGATGCCTATCTCGAGGCGGCCGCGCGCGCCGGCTCGCCGATCGTGGCCGTGTTCGAGACGCACGTGCAGGCCGATCACGTCTCGGGGCTTCCCGCGCTCGTGGCGCGCACCGGCGCGACCGCCTACCTGCCCTCCGGCTCCGGTGTGACCTTTCCCCACGAGGCCGTTGCAGATGGCGACCACGTCACGCTCGGGAACACGATCGTGACTGCGATCTCGACGCCCGGGCACGCGCCGGCACACCACGCCTACGCCGTCGCCGACCTGCGGCGTGAGACGGACGAGCCGTGGCTCGTCTTCACCGGTGACTCGCTCTTGATCGGAGACGTCGGTCGCCCCGATCTCCACGTCGCCGGCGATGCGGCGGGGCAGGCTCGTCTGATGTTCAGCTCGCTCGCACGCCTGATGGATCTGTCTGACCGCGTCGTCGTCTATCCGAGCCACTACGCCGGCTCGGTCTGCGGCCGTGGCCTTTCCGGCAACCCGATCAGCTCGATCGGATTCGAGCGCGCCCACAACACGATGCTCGGCTATCACGACCCAGAATCGTTCGCCGCCGCGCTGATCGCCGACACGCCCCCGCGCCCGCCTGAGCAGCAGCGAATCGTCGCAGCCAACCTGCGCGGCGAGGCGATCGCAACGGCATGAGCGGCGTTCGGCTCGGCCTGCGCGAGAACGCTGCCCAGTTCGCGCTGCTCGTCTGCCTCAACGCGCTCGTCGGCGGCATGGTCGGACTCGAGCGGAGCGTGCTCCCGCTGATCGGCGAGCAGGACTTCGGCCTGACCTCGAAGGCCGCCATCCTCGCGTTCGTGCTCGCCTTCGGCGTCTCCAAGGCTCTCACGAACCTGGCGGCCGGGAGCCTTGCCGAGCGCGTCGGACGCAAGCGACTGCTTGTCGCCGGCTGGGCCATCGCGCTGCCGGTGCCGCTGCTGATCGGCCTGGCGCCGTCCTGGGCGTTCATCGTCGCCGCGAACGTGCTGCTCGGCATCAACCAGGGACTCGCCTGGTCGATGACCGTCGTGATGAAGATCGACCTCGCGGGACCCTCGCGGCGCGGGCTCGCGCTGGGCCTGAACGAGGCCGCCGGCTACCTCGGCGTCGCTGCCAGCGCGTTCATCACGGGCACGCTCGCCGCCAGCTACGCTCCGCGCACCGTCGTCTGGGTCGGCGGCGCCGCGATCGTCGCGCTCGGTCTCTTCGTCGCGATCGTCTTCGTGCGCGACACAGGCGAGCATGTCGCGCTCGAGCAACGCGCGCATCCCGGGCCCTCCGGCGACGGACCGCAGAGCCTGCGCTCGGCGTTCGTCAACGCCAGCTTGCGCAGCCCGATCCTGCGCTCGTGCTGCCAGGCAGGGCTCGTCAACAACCTCAACGACGCGCTCGCCTGGGGACTCGCACCGCTCTATCTGGCTGCCCACGGCGCGAGCGTCCACGAGATCGCGGTCGTCGCTGCCGCCTATCCGACCGTCTGGGGCCTCGGCCAGCTCGTGACCGGGTGGGCGAGCGACCATCTCGGGCGCAAGCCGCTGATCAGCACGGGCATGATCGTGCAGGCCGGCGCGCTGGCCTTGCTCGTCGCCGGAAACGGCGGCTTCGCGCCCTCGCTGATCGCGGCGATCCTGCTCGGCGCCGGCACCGCGATGGTCTACCCGACGCTGATCGCGGCCGTCTCCGACGCGACCCAGCCACGTGACCGTGCCCGCACCGTCGGCGTCTACCGCTTCTGGCGCGATCTCGGCTTCGCGATCGGCGCGCTCGTCGCCGGCATCGGCGCCGACATCGTCTCCGCGCGCGGTGCGATCGCAATCGTCGCCGCCCTGACCGCGATCAGCGGCGCCCTCGTCGTGATCACAAGCTGGACGAACGGAACCGGGCACGGCGGCTCGGCCCGGATGCCCCCTCACGAAAATTCCTCGTAGCCAAGGTCTTTCCGCACGACTCGTCGAGCGCCAATCACCCCGTCGTGGCGTGGCTCAGCGCGTGGGAGGGTTCGATCGACGCTCGCCCCGGAGCTGTCCGATGAGAGGTCTATCCGGAGGTCGTTGGCCGAGACGGGCGCTCTCATGCTCGGGAGCCGGGTGTCGGTGTGGCCAGCGTTTCTGCCCGAGAGCTGCGAAGCCGTTGTCTACACCGAAGGGGAGCTGTCATGAAGTGGGTAACCCGCGAGCGTCCGAAGACCGACCGGATCGCCTGTCCGTGGCTGATCCGCAACTTCATCGATGCGGACGCCGAGTTCCTCTACGTCCCCGCAGACGAGGTGCTTGCGGCGGCCGCGAGGGAAGGCGCTCACTCCTACGATGCGCCCGGTGCCCGCTACACGCACCGCGACGGGCTGTGCTCGTTCGAGGTGCTCATCGAGGAATATGGAATCGAGGATGCGGCAGTGAGGTTGCTGGCGAGGATCGTGCATGGCGCGGACGTCTCCGAGGATCGCGACGCGACGCCGCAATCGCGCGGGCTGCTCGCGGTCGCCGAGGGCTTCTACCTGCTCGACCTCGGTGAGCATCGGCAGCTCGAGCTCTCGCTGCCGGTCTATGACGCGCTCTACGCCTGGTGCCAGCACGAGGTGCGCCCTGCAGCGTGACGCCCGCCTGATCCTGGCCGTGCAGGCGTTGCGCGCCTTCGCCTACGGCGCCGGCAGCGTGCTGCTCGGCGTGAGCCTCGCGCGCGGCGGCCTCTCACCGACGCGCGTCGGCCTCGTGCTCGCAGCGCTCGTCGCCGGGATCGCGATCGCGTCCGTGGTGCTCGCCCGCTACGGCGAGCGTTTCGGGCGTCGTCGTGCCTACGCGCTGCTCTTGGCGTTGATGGCGATCACCGGCTCTGTCTTCGCGGTCACGACGGTTCTGCCGCTGCTGATTCTCGCGGCGCTGGTGGGTGCGATCTCGAGCGATGTCGTCGAGTCCGGTCCGTTCACCTCGCTCGAGCAGGCGATGCTCGCGAACGAGCCCGCCGCGACACGGCTGAAGCTGTTCGGCACCTACAACATCGTCGCGACGGTGGCCGGGTCGCTCGGCGCGCTCGCCGCCGGCGGACCCGCTCTGCTGGCCGGCGCGATCGGGTCGGCGCCCTCCGATCAGAGGCTCCTGCTCGTCTACCCGGTCTGCGCGATCCTCGCGCTGCCGCTTGCGCTCCGGCTGTCCGCCGGGGTCGAGGCGCCTCGCGCTGCGGGTGCGCCCGCGTCACGCGCGACGCTCGAGCGCTCGCGCGGGGTCGTAGTGCGACTGTCTGCTCTGTTTGCCGTCGACAGCCTCGCCGGCGGCTTCGTCGTCCAGGCCTACATCGCGTACTGGCTCTCTCACCGGTTCGCTGCCTCGACCGAGCTGATCGGCATCGTCTTCTTCGCGATCGGCATCCTCCAGGCCGCGAGCTTCAGAGCGGCGGTCTTCCTCGGCTCGCGCATCGGATTGCTCAACACGATGGTGTTCACGCACCTTCCGTCGAACGTGTTGCTCGCCGCGATCGCATTCGCGCCCAACCTCCCGAGCGCGATCGCACTGTTGCTCGGCCGCTTCGCGCTCAGCCAGATGGACGTCCCCGCACGCCAGGTCTACATCGCCTCGCTCGTGGATCCCGACGAGCGGACCGCCGCGGCCGCCTACACGAACACCGCCCGCTACGTCGTCCGACCCGCCGGCCCGATCGCGAGCGGCGCGCTGCTTGGAGCCGGATTCGCCGGCGCCCCGTTCCTGATCGCGGGGATCGCCAAGATCGCCTACGACCTCGCGCTCTATCGCGTCTTCCGCCGAGTCCCGGTTCCCGATGGCTAGAGCTAGTGGCTGAGATGATCTCGTGATCCTCGCGTGGCGTGTGCTCGTCGTCGCGGTCGCCGGCATCGCCGTGACGGCGGGAGTGCCCTGGCGCCCGGTGGCGACCGTGCCGCTCGGCGGGCGCAGCGCCCGCTTCGACTACCAGGCGATCGACTCGGGCGCTCGCCGTCTCTACATCGCGCATCAGGGCGATGGCAGGATCGTCGTGGTCGATCTCGTGCGACGGCGCGTCGTCGATACGATCCGTGGTCTTCCCGACGTGCATGGCGTGCTCGTCGTCCCCCGGCTGCAGCGCTTGTACGCGACGGCGACCGCCTTGCACGAGCTTGTTGTGATTGACACCCGCACCGATCGCGTGGTCGCACGGCAGCGCGTGGGTGGAGTGCCGGACGGCATCGCCTACGACCCGGTCGAGCGGATGGTCTACGTCTCCGACGAGCGGCCGGCGGGTGCCCTCGTCGTCGCCGATGCCCGCTCGGGTCGGATGGTCGCGACGATCCCACTCGCTGGATCGGCCGGGAACGTCCAGTACGACCCGAGGCGTCGGCGGATCCTCGTGGGCGTCGAGTCGCGTGACGAGCTCGCCATCATCGATCCCGTCGCGCGTCAGCTCTCGGCCCGGGTGCCGCTCGCCGGGTGCGACGCGAACCACAGCCTTCTGATCGACAACGCCGCGCGCCTGCTCGTCGTCGGCTGCTCGGGAAACGGACGATTGCTCGTGCTCAACGCCGACACCCTCACGCCCGTCGGACACGTCGACGGCGCCGGGCACATCGATGTGCTCGCGCTCGACCCAGGAACGCAACAGGTCTACGCAACGGCCGAGGACGGCGTCGTCACGGCGCTCCAGTTGCGCGGCAACAAGCAACCGCGAATGATCGGCCGCCAGCGTCTCGTACGCGCGCACACGATCGCGATCGACCCGCGCACCCACCTCATCTACCTCCCGCTCGGCCGTGCTTCCGGCACGTCGGTCCTCCGCATCCTCCGGCCGAACCATCCGTAGCGCGCGCGTGGCCGGCATCGCGGTGCGACCGCGCTACGGCACGATCGTCTCCGAGACCTCGGCAGCCCGGTGGGCCGAGCCTCGCAGGGCCTGAGAGTGGCCGGAGGTTCTGATTCGGGCGGATTTGAGCGCGCGTCGCCGGATTCGCGGTGACGCCGGCGACTCGCGGACTCAACCTGCTCCGAGCCGCAATCCAACTGCCCGCCGCTGGTCGAAGGCAAGCGCGAGCGCATCGCAACGCCGGACGAGGCCAAGAACGCTGATCGGCAGTCGGTCGCCTTGAGTTATGCCGTATTTTAGAGCTTAAGTCTCTAAAAAAGCGTTTAAGTCTTGCAACGTGAGCAAATTATTACAGCTCCAGTCTCTAAAAAACGGTATAGTTCAGCAATGCGACAGCCCGAGGCGTTCCGATTGCTGACTCCCGTCGCGAGCGAGCAGGCCGGCTATGTGACCTCGCGACAGGCGAGTGCGGTCGGCGTGCCTGCCTGGGTGATGGTCGAGCTTGAGAAGCGCGGTCTGCTTCGCCGAGTGCGTCGTGGCGTGTACTTGGTCGAGCCCGGTCGAGCGCCGAGCCCGCAGGAGGATACGTTGAGCGCCTGGCTCGCTTTCAATCGGGGCAAACTTCCATGGCAGCATCGAGAGCCAGTTCCCAGCGAGGTCGTAAGCCATTCCAGCGCGGCGGCATTGCACGGTCTGGGCACGATCATTCCCGGTCTCCCCGAGTTGACGGTCGACCGGCCCGTGAACCGACCGGATATCGCCTCGCACACTCATCGCCTGGCGCCCGAAGATTGGGAGTGGGTCCGGATCGATGACGGTGTTCGTGTACCCGTGACCACGCGGGCCCGAACGATCGTCGACCTCCTCCTGGCACATGAGGAGATGGACTACCTCGAGCGCGCCGTCCGGCAGTCGTTCCCCGACGCAAAGACTGCGCGACGGGCCCTTCACGCGGCTGCTGCTCGGCGCCTCACGCGTTCAAGATCGCTCAGGGACCGAGTCGCTCGACTCGTGGAGGATGCCTGGTCAGCGTGATCGATTGGCCCTGGGAGAGTCCGCAGGCGACGCGTGACGGCCTAAGCGCTCGCCTCCGCAATCGCTATCCGCAGAATGAGTTGCGCCTGCGTCAAGTGGAAGTCGCCTTTCGACGCCTGCTTGTTCGGCTCGAATGTGCCGACCCGGGCAGGTGGATCGTGAAGGGTGGCGTGGCCCTCCACTTGCGCCTGGATCCGAACCGCACGAGTGACGACATCGACCTTGTCTATGTGGACGCAGCGGGTGAGCACGCCCTCGCCGTCGAGGCGCTCGAACGCGCCTTTGCAGTCGATCCTGCCGACTTCTTCACGTTTGAATTTGCCGTTCCGGTAGCCGAAGGGGTCGGCGAGCTCGAAGACGACACGTTCAGCATTCGTGTCCGGGCTCGCATCGGAATTTCCGAGTGGGTCTCCTTTGGTGTCGACCTGGCGCGTCCAGCCGAAGACACGCCTTCAGAGCTACTCAAATCGGCACCCTCGCTGACGGGACTCGAGGCGGTGGATGCGCTTCCTCATCTCTACGCCCTTCCGCTCCCGCGCCAGCTCGCAGAGAAGATCTGCGCGATGTTCGAGCGCCATGGCGCGAGCGATTCGCATTCGACGAGAGCGCGTGACCTCATCGACGTCGCGATGATCGCGAAACAGGTCGATGGGATCCTCGGCGATGCGCTTGATGACGACGTCCGATCCGAAGAGCGTCGCCGCATTCAACGTGGAAGCTTGCCTGAGGTCCTGCCGAGAGCATTTGCGCTCAGCGACGCGCAGACCGAGGACTGGCGCAAGCGCTGGTCACGAGCGACCCGTGGTGGACCGCTGACGTTCGACGAGGCCCTGCTCGTCGCCGTCGAGTTCCTTACCCCGGTACTCGCAGGCGACGTCCGCGGTCGGGCATGGTCACGTGACCACCAAGCTTGGAAATGATCGGCACCCCCGGCTGCGGACCGCCTCAGGCCTCGCGGCCCGGTCACCGATAGAAGGTCCTCGACTTGGCGCGGGAATCTCGGCCGCCGGCGCGAATGGGTCGTGCTCACCGCGACCGCGGCTCCCCCAAACGGTTCGCATGTCACCGGATTCGCGGTGACGCCGGCAACTCGCGGATTCATCCTGCTCCCAGCCGCAATCCAACGGCCCACGCCTGGCAAAGCGGGTGAAGGGAACGAGCCGGACCACGTGCAGGTGGTCGGCGAGAACTTCGGCATCTCGCTGATCGACGACGAGCAGCCGCTCACGGAGCACGTCCACCTCGCGTTCCCGGCCCAGGACGACGCGACCGTGCGGGCGTTCCACGCCGCCGCGCTCGCCGCGGGCTACAAGGACAACGGCGGCCCCGGCGAGCGCGCCGTCTACCACCCGGGCTACTACCCACATCTCTCAGACCAACGCCTCGGACGGTCCCAGTCGTCTGCGGGCGGTGAATGAAGTCATACTCGGACGGGTTCCGCGCTGTGGAGGTCGCATGTGAGCGCAGAGATCATCTTCGTGATCCTGCTCGATGAGGGAGTCGATGTGTGGCGTCCGGTTCGAGCTGAGCACCTGCAGGGAGACGAGTATCGAATACTCGATCAGCCTCGCGGTGACGGAGAAACGTGGCAGTTTCTACCCGGGAGCCGCGTGATCTGCGAGCGGCGCGAGCTGAGTGATGCGTGGGTTCTCGCAGCGGCGCACGAGGCGGGGTTGTGACTGGGAGGTCTCGGGCTACGGGTCGGCTACCGCGAGACTTGTCACAGTGGCCCGGAGGTTCCAAACGGGGCGGATGTGAGCGCACGTCGCCGGATTCGCGCTGACGCCAGCGACTCGCGGATTCATCCTGCTCCCAGCCGCAATCCAAGTGCCCACGCCTGGCAAAGCGGGTGAAGGGAATCGAACCCTCATAGTCGGCTTGGAAGGCCGATGCTCTACCATTGAGCTACACCCGCAGGTCCCGCTCATGGATCGGGATCTCACGGCCGATGCTAGCAATCGAGTCGCTTTCGACGGCTCGTGGTCTGGAAGCTCTTCCGGCAAAGGAATCGGGATGTCTGGCGAGTGGCGCGCAAGCGACGGAGCGGTAGCCGATACCGAGGAGATCGCTCGAACGCTGCCGCGCGGGGTCGCGCTCGAGGGCGTCACGGCGATCGGCGTCCGCGTGCTCGTCACGGTCCGCTCGTCGGTCGGCGCCGTGCTCGAGATCGAGGGCGATGACGCGGTCATCGAAGAGGGCATGCCCGTCACGCTGCGCGTCGCAGACGGATCCGGCGTCTCGTTCATCCAGCTCGTCGCCGAGTCGGCTCGCGGAGTCCAGGCGCGGCTGACCGTGGTCGATGCGCTGCGGGTTCCGAACGAGCGCGGCGTCGACCGCTCGACGCAGCGCCTCGCCTGCTCGCTCGACGACGGCCGGTTCGCGGACCTGCCGGGCGAGGTTTGCGACTTCTCGGCCGTCGGCCTCCGCGTTCGCGCGGCCTGGCCCGTCGCCCCCGGCGATACGCTCGGGCTCGCGATCGAGCTGCCGCAGGGCGCGCCGGTGGCGATGACCGTCGCCGTGGTGCGCACCAAGCCCCTCGACGACGGCCGCATCGAGTTCGCCGGTGAGGTGCTCGCGCTGACGCCGGGCGACTGGGCGCGGCTCGAAGCGCTCGCCTGACGGATCACTCGGACGGGGCATTGTGGATGCCTCATCCGTGATCATCAATGTGATTGGGGTGGGGCCACCTGTCAGCTCGTAGGAGGCTCCGTGATCCACTGGCCCCGATCCGAATTCCCCGCGGTGATCCGCTCGGCCGCCGAGCGCGAGCTCATCGCGAATCAGCCGTCGAATCACCCTGGCGGGGGATTGCCGGTGCAGGTGCAGCCGGGGTTCACTGGTGCCGGGGTGGGGCCGCTGTCCAACCCTGTCGCTGGAGCGAATCGATGATTCACTGGCCCCGCACGATCAAGCCGCTCGTAGTGCTCGCCGCGCTCGCCTGCACGCTCACGTTTGTGCCGTCGGCGTTGGCCGGCGTTTGCGGAAGCCGTACGGTCTCGCAGCCGTTTGCGCCGTGGGGCGATACCAACGACTACTTCGCGCTGCCTGACGGCGGGTTCGAGAGCTCGCTCTTCGGCTGGGATCTCCTCGCCGGCGACGTGTGGTTCGGCGCGAATCAGCCGTGGCTGCTGAACAACCAGCAGACCGGCTATGCATCCGCTCGGCTCGCCTCGGGGACCCAGCTGGTCTCGCGATCGTTCTGCGCGGCGAGCGACGAGAACGTGATCAGGCTCTTCGTGCGGAACTCGGGCAGGCAAGGCTCGTGGCTCAGCGTGAGCGCCCACATCGAGACCGACGAGGCGAGCTGGGATGAGCAGATCGCCTGGTTCGAAGGAAGCTCGAAGGCGTGGAACCTGTCGCCGTCGCTCTACCTCTGGGACGCGGGCTCGGCGAGCGATCGGGCCGATGTGACGCTGACGTTCCAGACCGGGGGCAGCTGGGGCGTCTGGGGCATCGATGATGTGTACGTCGATCCGTTCCGGTCGACCTAGGATCTGATGGCGGTGGGCTCGGGTCAGGCGATCAAGGCGCTGGCCACTCGTGCCGATACCGACCGTGTGAGCGAGTCCCGTGAAAGCCGGCCGGTCGCGGTCGGCGGTGCCGACGATCACGACCTCGACGAGCGCCATGTCCGTGCCGCGCGTGCTCGCGCGGGCGTCGGGCCGAGCGCGCGCGAGCGTCTCAGCGCCGCGTTGCTCGGCGCGGCGTTTCTTGCAGCCTGCGCGGCGCTTCTCGTGGTCTCCGACGCCGGCTCGCCGCGGCTCGCGATCGCGGCGATCGGCCTCGCGACCTACGTCTTCGCGTATCGCGTGCAGTTCGAGATCGGCCCGGGGTCCGCCGTGCCGACGCAGCTCGTGCTCGTCCCGCTCCTGCTCGAGATCCCGCTGGCCTACGTGCCGGTGGTGGTCGCGCTGGCGATCTCGCTCTCGACGATCGCGGATCGCGGGCGCGCCTCTCTGTGGTACCCGTTGATCGTCAACGGCGTCTCGGCGTGGCATGTGATCGGACCCGTGACCGTGCTCACGTTGCTCGCGCCGGACACGCCGCGCCTCTCCGCCTGGCCCGTCTATGCGGTCGCGCTCGCGTCGCAGTTCGCCGTCGATCTGCTCGTCACGCTCGTACACAACGGGCTCGGCCGGCGGATCGCGCCCCGCACCCTGTTCGCAGCGCTGCGCTGGACGTTCTCGCTCGACGCGCTGCTTGCTCCGGTGGGTCTCGCGCTCGTGCTCGCGGCGCCGCTCTCGCCGTCTCTGCCGTTCGTCCTGGCCTGCGCTCCGATCGGCATGCTCTGGCTGCTCTCGGACGACCGGCGCCGCTACATCGATCGCGCGCTCGAGCTGAACGATGCCTACCGGATCGCACATCAGCACGCGCGCGTCGACCCGCTGACGACGCTCGGCAACCGGCTCGCCTGGGACGAGGCGCTCGCCGCGGCCCGCACCTACTCGCGGATCGGCTTCGCGTGCGTGATGCTCGACGTCGACGGCCTCAAGCTCGCGAACGACTCGCGCGGCCATGCCTTCGGCGATCGGATGCTGTGGGAGCTCGGCCAGGTCGTGCGCGCGAACGTGCCGGAGGGCGCGATCGTCGCGCGAATCGGCGGCGACGAGTTCGGCGTGATCCTGCCGGCAGCCGATGCCGGCCGCCACGAGGAGATCGCTCGCTGGATCGTCGACCGCCTCAGCCGGCACCCCGGCATCGACGGCGTCGGCCTCGCCGCCTCGATCGGCTCGGCGTCGACGCCACCGTGCGCCACGGTCGACCACGCGATCGCGCTGGCCGACGAGCGGATCTACGAGCAGAAGCGCCAAGGCAGCGGCTCGCGCGCTGTCGCGTAGCGCCGCAGCACGAATCATCTAGCCTTCCCGCATGGGTCACGTTCTCGTCACGGGTGCGACCGGCTATGTCGGGCGCCGGCTCGTCGCACGCCTCAACGACGCCGGCGTTCCCGTCCGTGCGCTGGTCCGGAGCGAGGTCTCGCTGCCGGAAGGCGTTGCTTCCGCGCTCGGTGATCTGACGGACCGCGCCGCGCTCGACCGCGCCTGCGCGGGCGCCGCTGCGGTCGTCAACCTCGCGGCGGTGACGGCTGATCGGAAGCCGCCCCGCGGCGGCTACGACCGCGTCAACGCGACCGGCGTGGCGAGCCTCGCCGCCGCCGCGAAGGCGGCCGGGGTCCCGCGCTTGATCCAGCTGGGCGGGATCGACACGACCACCGGGGCGCCTGGGCCGTACCTGGCCGGGCGGCGCCGAGGCGAGGCCGCGATCGAGGCCGCCGGCATCGAGTCGGTCGCGATCCTGCGGCCGTCGATCATGTTCGGCGGCAAGGATGCCGCGTTCGTGAAGGCGCTCGCGCGCCTGGTCAAGCTCGCGCCCGCAGTGCCCGTTCCCGGCGATGGCCGGCTGCGTCTTCAGCTGGTCTGGGTCGACGATGTCGTCCGGTGCCTCGCGGCGCTCGTCGCCGACCCGGCGAAGCACGGGGTCTTCCCGATCGGCGGACCCGACCACCTCACCTACGACGACGTGCTCGACCTGATCGGGGAGGGCCTCGGCCGCAAGTCGGTGCGCAAGGTGCACCTGCCGCTCGGCATGATGGCGCTCCAGGCGAAGCTCGCGCAGATCCTGCCGAAGCCGCCCGTGACGCCGGCGGCGCTCGAGCTGTTCGCCTCCGACAACGTGACGCAGCGCGATGCGATCGAGCGCGAGTTCGGCTTCGAGCCGCGCAGCTTCGTCACGCACGTCCGCCAGTACGGCCTCTTCGCGTGAGCGCGCTTGCGCGGACGCCTCTCTACGAGCGGCACCGCGAGGCAGGCGCGCGGCTCGTGCCGTTCGCCGGCTGGGAGATGCCCGTGCAGTACGCGGGCGTGATCGACGAGGTGCGCGCCGTGCGCCACGACGCCGGGCTCTTCGACGTCTCCCACATGGGGCAGCTGCGGGTCACGGGCGGCGGAGCCGAGGCCTTCCTGCAGCGCACGCTCTCGAACGACCTCGCCCGCATCGCCACCGGCTTCGCCCAGTACACGCTGCTCCCGAACGACGCCGGGGGGATCGTCGACGACCTGATCGCGTATCGCGAGGACGTCGGGTTCCTGCTCGTCGTCAACGCCTCGAACATCGGCACCGACGTCGCTCACCTCCGCGCGCAGCTCGACGGAGACGTCGCGCTCGCCGACGAGTCCGACGCGCACGCGATGCTCGCGCTGCAGGGCCCTCGCGCGCTCGCGCTGCTCGGCACGCTCGCCGGCGACGGCTTCGACGCCGAGGCGGCACCGGCGTTCGCGTTCGGCTCCCTGCGCGTGGCCGGCGTCGACTGCACCTGCGCTCGCACGGGCTACACCGGTGAGCCGGGCGTCGAGCTGATCTGTGCATCCGGCGACGCCGTCGCGCTCTGGGATGCGCTCGTGGCAGCCGGCGCGGTGCCGTGTGGCCTGGGCGCGCGCGACGCTCTGCGCCTCGAGGTCTGCTACCCGCTGCACGGCCAGGACATCACGCCCGAGACGAACGCGCTCGAGGCCGGTCTCGGCTGGGTCTGCGCGCTCGGCAAGGAGTTCACCGGCGTCGCCGAGCTTCGCCGTACGAGGGCCGAGGGACGCACGCGCGCGCTCGTCGCCTTTCGCATGGTCGAGCCCCGCGCGATCCCGCGGCCGGGCTGCGGGCTCGTCGCCGGCGACGAGCCGGTCGGCACGGTGACGAGCGGGATGTTCTCGCCGACGCTCGGCAGCGGGATCGGCATGGGGTACGTTCCCATCGCGCTGGCCGAGCCGGGCACGCCGATCACGGTCGACGTGCGAGGCCGGGCGCTCGCGGCCACGGTGGCGCGCAAACCGCTGTACTCCAAGGAGATCTGATGGCTGAAGAGACGTATCCCGACGACCTTCGCTACCACCCCGCGCACGACTGGGCGCGGATCGACGGCGATCACGCCGTCTTCGGCGTGACGTGGTACGCGCAGGACTCGCTCGGGGACATCGTCGCCTTCCTGGCTCCTGCCGTCGGCGATGCGATCGCCGCCGGCGGGGTCTACGGCGAGCTCGAGTCCGTCAAGGCGGTCAGCGAGATCGTGGCGCCGCTCGCGGGCGAGATCGTCGAGGTCAACGCGCTCGTCGTGGACGGTCCGGAGGTGGTCAACGAGGACCCCTACGGCGAGGGCTGGCTCGTCAAGGTCAAGCTGTCGGACCCCGGCTCGGCGAGCGAGCTGCTCGACGCGGCCGCCTATCGCGCAGGTCTCTGATCGCGCACGGCGTAGACTGCAGCCAAACGACATAGCGCCATCCTGCACGGGAGAGCCTCCGCCATCGGCGGGGCGCCGAAGGGGCAACCACCCGGGAATCTCTCAGGTACAAGGGACCGTGTGAGGCGAGGCGCCGCTGGAGAGAGGCCTGGAGCCTCGCCGACGGGGACAGCGCGGGAACGCGCGAAGCTCTCAGGCACACGGACAGCGCGGGAATCCCGATCCGACGGAGGTCTCCCGTGGCACGCACCCGCACCCGTACTTCGCTCGCCGAGCTCGAGCGCGCGATCCCGTTCAGCCGCCGCCACATCGGCCCGGCGCCGGACGATCAGCTGGCGATGCTGGAGGCGCTCGGGTATCGGAGCGTCGACGAGCTCTGCGAGGCCGCGGTGCCCGAGTCGATCCAGCTCGCCGAGGGGCTCGTGCTGCCCGCCGCGCTGAGCGAGATCGACGTGCTCGCGGAGCTGCGCGAGCTCGCCGGGCGCAACCGCCTGATGACGTCGATGATCGGGCTCGGCTACCACGCGACGCACACGCCCCAGGTCGTGCTGCGCAAGGTGCTCGAGAACCCCGCCTGGTACACGGCCTACACGCCCTACCAGCCCGAGATCTCGCAGGGCCGGCTCGAGGCGCTTCTCAACTACCAGACGATGGTCGCCGACCTCACGGGCATGCCGATCGCGAACGCGTCGCTGCTCGACGAGGCGAGCGCGGCCGCCGAGGCGATGACGCTGATGCGCCGCCAGTCGAAGGTGAAAGGCGGGACGCTGCTCGTCGACGCGGACTGCCTGCCGCAGACCCGGGCGGTGCTCGCGACCCGCGCGGAGCCACTCGGGATCGGGATCGAGACGCTCGACGCCTCCGCCGAGCTGCCCGAGACCGCCTTCTTCGGCGTCGTGCTGCAGTACCCCGGAGCGAGCGGTGCGCTGCGTGACCATGAGGCTCTGATCGCGGCGGCGCACGAGCGTGGCGCTCTCGTCACGGTCGCCGCCGACCCGCTCGCGCTGTGCCTGCTGCGCCCTCCCGGTGAGATCGGCGCCGACGTCGCCGTCGGATCGTCGCAGCGCTTCGGCGTGCCGATGGGATTCGGAGGACCGCACGCGGCCTTCATGGCGGTGCGCGCGGGCCTCGAGCGCGCGCTGCCCGGGCGGCTCGTCGGGCTCTCGGTCGACGTCGATGGCGCGCCCGCGCTGCGCCTCGCGCTGCAGACCCGCGAGCAGCACATCCGCCGCGAGAAGGCGACCTCGAACATCTGCACCGCGCAGGTGCTGCTCGCCGTGATGGCGAGCATGTACGCGGTCTACCACGGGCGCGAGGGGCTCGAGCTGATCGCGGGACGCGTGCACCGGCTCGCGCAGATCCTCGCCGAGGGCCTGCGGCGGGGCGGGCTCGCGGTCGTCGAGGATGCGTTCTTCGACACCGTGCGCGTGCGCGTGCCGTTCCACGCCGACGCCGTGATCGCGGCCGCGCGCCAGCAGGGCATCAACCTGCTGCGCGTCGATGCCGACACGGTCGGCGTGACCTGCGACGAGGTCACCGAGCGCCCGCAGATCGAGGCCGTCTGGCGGGCCTTCCGCGTGCAGGCCGAGATCGCCGAGCTCGACGCCGAGGTGGGGGACTCGATTCCCCCGGCGCTGCGGCGCGAGAGCGACTTCCTCTCGCACCCGGTCTTCAAGGAGCACCGCTCGGAGACGCAGCTCCTCCGCTACCTCCGCCGCCTCTCCGGCAAGGACGTCGCGCTCGACCGCTCGATGATCCCGCTCGGCAGCTGCACGATGAAGCTCAATGCGACGACAGAGATGGAGGCCGTGACCTGGCCGGAGTTCGCGAGCCTGCACCCGTTCGCGCCGCTCGACCAGGCCGACGGCTACCTCACGATGATCACCGATCTCGAGCGCTGGCTCTGCGAGATCACCGGCTACGACGCCGTCTCGCTGCAGCCGAACGCGGGCTCGCAGGGCGAGTTCGCAGGGCTGCTCGCAATCCGTGCCTATCACCGCTCGCGGGGCGACGTCGAGCGCGACGTCTGCCTGATCCCGAGCTCGGCGCACGGCACGAACGCCGCCAGCGCGGTGATGGCAGGCATGCGCGTGGTCGTGACTCAGTGCGACGAGCACGGCAACGTCGATGTCGGCCACCTGCGCGCCCGGATCGCCGAGCACGGCGCCCACCTCGCGGCGCTGATGATCACCTACCCCTCGACGCACGGCGTCTTCGAGACCACCGTGGGCGAGATCTGTGCGCTGGTGCACGAGGCGGGCGGGCAGGTCTACGTCGACGGCGCGAACCTCAACGCCCTCGTCGGGCTCGCCAAGCCCGGCTCGTTCGGAGCCGATGTCTCGCATCTCAACCTGCACAAGACGTTCTGCATCCCGCACGGCGGCGGCGGCCCGGGCGTCGGCCCGATCGGCGTGCGCGCCCATCTTCGGCCGTTCCTGCCGAACCACCCGCTGCAGCCCGCGGCCGGCCCGTCCACCGGGCCGGGGCCGGTCTCGGCGGCGCCATGGGGCTCGGCCGGCGTGCTGCCGATTCCGTGGGCGTACATCCGCCTGATGGGCCCCGACGGGCTGAAGCGCGCCACGCAGGTGGCGATCCTCAACGCGAACTTCATCGCGCACCGGCTCGCGCCGCACTTCCCGATCCTCTACACCGGCACCGCGGGGCTCGTCGCCCACGAGTGCATCGTCGATCTGCGAGCGCTCACGAAGGAGACCGGGGTGACGGCGGAGGATGTCGCGAAGCGGCTGATCGACTATGGCTTCCATGCCCCGACGCTGAGCTTCCCGGTCGCCGGAACGCTGATGATCGAGCCGACCGAGTCAGAGGACCTGCGCGAGATCGAGCGCTTCTGCGAGGCAATGATCCAGATCCGGCAGGAGATCGCAGCGGTCGCCGCCGGCGACTACCCGCGCGACGACAACCCGCTCGCCAATGCGCCCCACACCGCGCAGCTGTTGACCGGCGAGTGGTCGCACGCCTATAGCCGCGAGACCGCCGTGTTCCCCGTGCGCGGCCTGCGCGCGGGCAAGTACTGGCCGCCGGTCCGGCGGATCGACGGCGCCTACGGCGACCGCAACCTCGTCTGCAGCTGCCCGCCGCTGAGCGAGCTTGGAGCCGCTAACGAGGCGTGAAGACGGCGAGCGAGAGACCGAGCTTGCGGGTCTGACCGGAGCCGTCGCGGGCCGCCAGCGTGAGCGCGACGCGCGGCGTTCGCCCTCGCAGCTGCAGCGTGATCTGCCCGATCTGGCCGTGCCCGATGGTGGCCGTCGCTCGCTTCCGCAGCGCGCCCCCGGTGACCGTCACCGCGCAGCGGCCGATCGCGGTGCGCGGGCACGCCACGGCGATCTGCACGCGGTTCTGGGGCCGCCGCCGCGCGCTTCGCGCGAGCACCGTGATCGCGGGCCCTGCGGCTGGCGGCGTCACGGTCAGCGTCGCGACGGCGGGCTGCGAGGTGTCCGCGCCGTCGTTCGCGGCGAACGTGAACGAGTCGGCGCCGGCGTACCCGTCGACGGGCCGGTAGCTTGCGATGCCGTTGCGGATCGTCGAGATGTGCCCGTGCAGCGGCTGGGTCACGACGATCCGCGTCAACGGGTCGCCGTTCGCGTCGCTGCAGGCCAGCGGGATGGCGGTGCCCGCATTGGCGCGAGCCGTGACGGCGGCTGGGCTGCAGACGGGGGCGATCTGAGGCGACAGCTCGGTCACGCTGTCGCTCGTCGCGGAGGTCACCGCGAGCAGGCTGCCGGAGAGCGCCAGCGCGCCCGGCCCGCCGAGGGCCGTCGCCGTCCGGCATCCGTTGCGGCGCCCGCCGTGCACGCATGACGTGGTCACGAGCGTCGAAGTGGGCATCGTGACGACCGCGTCGTCGTTGGTCGCGCTCGCATAGAGCAGCGCCCCGTCGGGGGAGAGCGCAAGCGCGGAGACGCCGTCGAGCAGGCTCGAGGGCGTGCAGCCGCTGGCGCCGGATGGCACGCTCGAGACGCAGCGCGTTGCGGCCAGCCCGCCGGCAGGATCGCGCGCGAACGCGACGATCGCGTCGTTCCCTGTGCTCGCGACGTAGATCGACGACGTTCCGGCGACGACTGCGGTCGGGCCTTTCAGCGCAGGGAGCGCGGCGCAGTCGACGATCACGAGCGAGCTCTGGCAGCCCGCCGCGCCCGCGACCTGCGTGAGCGCTCCGGTTGACGGCTCGCGGGCGAATGCGAGCACCGCGCTCGCCGAGACCGAGGCTGCGTAGAGCGTGCGTCCGTCCGGGGCGAGCGACAGCGAGGTGACGCCGTCGAGCCCTCTGCCCGCGCTGCAGGAGAGCTTGTTGACGCCGACGCAGCCTACGGGCGTGAGCGCGCCGGTGGTCGCGTTGCGCGTGAAGCTGCCGATCACGTCGCCGATCTCGGCCGCCACGTAGACGTGCAGCCCATCGGGTGAGACGACGACCGCCTTGGCGCCGGCGAGCGGCGAGGGGGCGTCCGCCGTCCCCGTCGGGGTGAGATTGCCGTCGGCCGCGCGGGCGTAGCTCGCGACGACTCCCGTGTCGGCGGCGGCGACGTAGACGTCTCGCCCGTCGGGGCTGATCGCCACGCCGGCCGCGCCCGAGATTCCGGCGGTGCTCGGCAGCGGCGTGAGGTCGGGTCGCAGCGAGGTGATCGCACCGCTTGCGCGCGAGGTCACGACGATCGTCCCGTCAGGCGCGACGGCGACTCCTCCGGGCTGCGACAGCTGGGCGAGCTTGAGGCAGGGAGCTCCGCCGCTCCGGCTCGCGCACTGCAGCTGCGAGAGCGTGCCCGGGGCTGCGGCGCCGGCTGAGGATGCCAGCGCGAGCACGGCTGCGGCGAGCGTGAGCCTACGCACGCAGCTCCAGGGCCTCGCGGTAGAGATGCTCGGTCTGCACCGCGACGCGCTCCCAGGTCAGCTCGCGCCGGGCGCGCGCGATGCCCGCGAGCGCCGCCGCGCGGGCGGGGCCGTCGGCCAGCATCCGCACGAGCGCGCGGGCGAGCTCTGCGGGATCCTCGGGCGAGACGGGCGCACCCAGGTCGTACTGGGCGCACAGCTCGGGAAACGACCCGACGCTCGTCGTGACGACCGGCACGCCGCGGGCGAGCGCGGTCGCGAGCACGCCGGAGCCCTCGATCCAGCGATAGGGCAGGCAGACGACGGTCGCGCGCGCGAACGCCGCGTCTCGGGTCGCGTCGTCGACGAAGCGCAGGTCCCAGCGGATCCGCTCGTCGAGCCCGAGCGCGCGAGCGCGCTCCTGCAGCGGCTCGATCGCCATGCGCGGGCTCCCGATCACCTCGAGCCGTGCGCCGGGGATGCCGGGCAGGGCCTCGATCAGCAGGTCGAGCCCCTTGTCCGGGCGGATCAGCCCGAAGAAGAGGATCGTCGGAGCGGCCTGCGGCGTGCGCTCGAGCGAGCGGACGTCGTCGAAGAGCGCGTGCGGCACGACGGCCACGCGGTCGGCGGCGATGCCACCCACCTCGAGCAAGAGGCGGTCCCGGCTCGCGTGCGAGTGCACGATCACGCGATCGCACGAACCGTAGAGCTCGCGCCAGAGCGGGATCGCATGCGCGCTTCGCCGTGGCAGCACGTCGTGCGCGGTGAAGATCGTCGCGCCGGCGTGGGCGGCACGCAGCGCACGCAGATCGGCGCGCGGAAAGGGCGCCCACTGCCAGTGGATCACGTCGGGCGCGTCGCGTCGCGAGCGTCGCACGAGCTCGGTCAGCCCGCGGAGGTGTCCGGCGAGCTTGAGCGGGACGCGCGCGGGCGAGCGCGGCGATCGCGCGACGACGCCGGAGGCGAGCGGGCCGAACGCGAGGTTCCTGCGATAGCCGCGCGGCTCGGGCGCGTGGCCATGCAGGAAGCGCGCGGTCGTCAGCTCGACGTCGAGCCCCCGCTCGGCGAGCGCCGCGCAGAGCGCGTGGTCGTACGGCGGCGTGTAGGCCTGAGGGTCGACGACGATGATGCGCATGGACACGGGGCAACGTAGCAACCGCCCGAAAGCGCGCTCCGGGTTCGAGAAGCTCTCACAGAGTGATTCGTGAATGACTGGCGAGTGGCTCGCCAGGCGCCGTTCCGTCAGCGCGCAGCTACGCCCTGCTCCCAGAGGCGGGCGAGGGTCGCCATGCAGGTGGCGTCGCTGCCCTTCCCCTCCTGGCCCGGCGTCTCCATCACGGCCGGCAGCCCCTGCAGCCTGGGATGGCCGAGAAAGACCGAGAGGTGCTCGCCGATCAGGCCTTCGCCGAGGTTCGCGTGCCGGTCGCGGTTGGAGCCCAGGGGCTCGCGCGAGTCATTGATGTGCAGGCAGCGCAGCCGGTCGAGGCCGATCGTGCGATCGAACTCGTCGATCATCGCGTCGAGCGCCTCCGCGTCGCCGACATCGACGCCCGATCCATAGAGGTGCGCGCTGTCGAGGCAGATGCAGAGGTGCGGGTGCGCATCCAGCGCATCGATCACGCGCGCCAGCTCGTCGATCGTGCGGCCCATCGTCCCGCCGGCGCCGGCGCTGTTCTCGAGCAGCAGCGGCGTCTCGTCGCTGAGCGTGGCGAGCACGCGCGCGAGCGGTGGCGTCGCGCGCCTGAGGCCCTCGTCGAACCCGCTCCCGAGGTGCGAGCCGATGTGGACGATCACGCCGAACGCGCCCATCCCGCGTCCCGTCTCGGCCGCCGCGGTGAGCACGGCCTCTGACTTCTCGACGACGTCCGGGCTCGTTCCGGCGAGGTTGATCAGGTACGGCGCATGGCAGACCGCGACGATCTGCTCCTCTGCGGCGCGCGCGCGAAACAGCGCGAGCGACTCGTCCGAGTGCACCGTCGGCTTCCAGACGCGCGGGCTCTGCGGGAAGATCTGCACCGCGCGGCAGCCGAGCTCGACGCCGCGGTCGATCGCGGTCGGCAGGCCACCTGCCGTGGAGACGTGCGCACCGAAGAGCATGGCCCGCAGGCTACCGTTCCCGACCATGAGCCCAGTCCGCACTCGCTTCGCGCCGTCGCCGACCGGGCTCCTGCACATCGGCGGCGTGCGCACGGCGCTGTTCGCCTGGCTCCACGCGCGTCACCACGGCGGCACGTTCGTGCTGCGCATCGAGGACACCGACGAGACGCGTGAGCACCCCGAGGCGATCGAGCAGATCCAGGCGGCGCTCGCCTGGGTCGGGATCGACTGGGACGAGGGCCCCGGCATCGGCGGGCCTCACGCGCCGTACATCCAGTCCGAGCGGCGCCCGCGCCACCTCGCGGTCGCCGGCGATCTGCTCGCGAGCGGTCGGGCTTACCGCTGCTACTGCACGCCCGAGGAGCTCGCCGCCGAGCGCGAGCGCGACCGCGAGGCCGGGCGCCCGAGCGTCTACTCGCGCCGCTGCCTGTCCCGGCCGGCCGATGAGCTGCAGGCACTCGAGGCGTCGGGAGCTCCCAGCGTGATCCGGCTGCGCGTGCCGGACGAGGGCGTCTGCGTCGTCGACGACCTCGTGCGCGGCGAGGTCCGCTTCGAGTACGCGCTGCTCGGCGACCACGTGATCGTCCGCTCCGGCGGTGTCCCGACCTACAACTTCGTCAACCCGATCGACGACGCCGACATGCAGATCACGCACGTCGTGCGCGGCGAGGACCTGCTCAGCTCGACCCCGCGCCAGGTCCTGATCTACGAGGCTCTCGGCGCGCCGGTGCCGCGCTTCGGGCACCTCCCGCTGCTCTTCGGACCCGACCGCAAGCGCCTCAGCAAGCGGCACGGCGCGACGAGCGTCGAGGAGTATCGCGACGCCGGCTATCTGCCCGAGGCCGTGATGAACTTCCTCGCCCTGCTCGGCTGGCGGTTCGACGACCAGCAGGAGCTGTTCTCGCGCGACGAGCTGATCCGCCTCTTCGAGATCGAGCGCGTCAACCCGTCCTCGGCGATCTTCGACGCCGACAAGCTGGCCTGGATGAACGGCGTCTACCTGCGCGGGCTCGAGGCGGACGACCTCGCGGCTCGGCTCGTCGCGTTTCTCGGCTCGACGGGCTCTCCGATCGCCGCGCAGCCGCAGCGGGTGCGCGAGTGCGTGCCGCTCGTGCAGGAGAAGATCGCCACGCTCGCGGAGTTCGAGGGCTACTGCGCGTTTCTCTTCGGTCCCGTCCGGCTCGATCCGGCGGCCTGGGAGCGGATCGCCGCGGACGAGCGCGCCGCCGAGCTGCTCGACACCGCGAGCGCGGCCCTCGCCGGCGCCGTGTGGTCGCTCGAGCCGATCGAGGCGGCGTTGCGCGGTGCCTGCGAGGAGCTGGGCGTCAAGCCGAAGGTGCTGTTCGGCGCGGTGCGCGTCGCGATCACCGGCCGGACCGTGGCGCCGGGGCTGTTCGAGAGCGTCGAGCTGCTCGGGCGCGAGGAGTCGCTGGCGCGCATCGCGGCGGCGCGGTCGGCGCTCGTCTAGGAGAGCGCCTCGCGCACCCGCCGCGTTCTCGCTACGATCGGCTCGTATCCGTTGCCACGAAGGGAGCAATCGTGTCCGTTGCCATCGAGATGAGCTTCAAGGGCGGAACGCTCGCGCAGTACGACCGCGCGATCGAGCTGATGGGGCTGACGCCCGGGGGTGCCGGCCCGCCTGGCGCGCTGTTCCACTGGGCGGCGGCGACGGAGGACGGCATCCGCGTGGTCGACGTGTGGACGAGCAAGGAGCAGTACGAGGAGTTCGCCGAGAAGCAGATCGGGCCGTTCGCCCAGCAGGCCGGGTTCGCAGGCCCACCCGAGCTGGCGTTCTTCGACGTGCACTGCTACTTCACCGCTGGCTAGATTCCCCGATCGAGGGGTGCGAGCAGAACCGCTTAGGGGATCGCGCTCGGCCCGCTCGATGACGACAACAGATCTGAGATGGGGAACCTTGAGGAGACGATTCGCGCGGAGCACGTCCCGCTCACGGTCGGGGCCCTCGTCTCGTTCGTCGGGGTCGACGGCGAGGCGATGCCCGCGCTCGTCTCCGCGATCACCGAGGACTCGCTGACGCTGCGCGGCGCCGCCACCGTGCGCGCGCTGCCTGGCGATCGCGCGGTCGTCGGTTGGAGCCTCGACGGCGGCATCCACGAGCTGCGCACGCGCGTGCTCGACGTCGAGCTGCACCAGAGCGAGCTGCAGGTCGCGCGCGTCGGCATGATCACGCGCTCGGGCGACCGGCGTCGCTCGGTCCGCTTCCCGCTCGTCGCCGAGGCCAGCCTGCTGATCAACGGCATCGAGCTGAACGGCTGGACCTACGACTTCTCGGTCAACGGCTCGGGCGTCCTGCTCGAGGCCGAGGCGCCCTCGATCGACGCCTGCGGAACGCTCGAGCTGCGCAGCATTGACGGGGTGCTCTTGCCGAGGACGCAGGTCCGGATCGTCCATCACGGGCGAACCAAGCACCTGACGCACCCGCGCGTCGGCGTCGCCTTCAGCGATCCCGAGCGCGTCGCCGAGGCAACGCATCGGCTGCTCGTCGCGCTCGGCTCCTGACGTTCCGGGAATAGCGAGCGCCCTGCCGGGCGTTTCCGCGATCGGCATGCGTCTGCGTGTCGAAGTCATGCAAGGAGCAGTTCCGGTGAGCACCATCCCCGAGCACCTCGGTCTCGTCCCCTATCGAGCACGCGTCGATCGACGTGCATTCCTCAACCTTCCCGGCTGGCACGCGGGGGCGTACGTCAACGCCTACCTCGAGGACACCTCTGGCCGCCCGCTCGATGGCGACGACGCCTTCGCGGCGAACTTCGAGCCGCGCGTGATCCTCGAGATCGCCGACTGCACGAACCGTGTCTCCTTCGGCTTCGACCTCGATACGAGGCCGAGCCGGGCGAACTCGCTGTACAAGCTCGACACGCTGATCGGCGCCCTCAGCGAGCTCCGAGAGGGGCTCGCCGAGGAGTGCGCCGAGTACGAGCGACGAGACGGCGAGCTCGCGCAGCGAGCCGCCGCAAGCGCCGAGTAGCGCCGCGGCAGCTGAGCTGCCTGCTCGCGCCAGATCCGAGCGTGCAGCTCAGCTGCCGCTGGCGTGGCGCCGCCGCAGCTCGCGCAGCGGGTCGAGCGGATCGCGGCCGTCGCGCGCCAAGAGCAGCATCGAGTGGAACCAGAGGTCGGCGATCTCGCCGACGAGGGCGTCGGAGCCCGGCTCGTCGAGCAGCACCTCGACCGCCTCCTCGCCGACCTTGCGCGCCACGTGCACGCGCGGGCCTCCCAGCATGCGGGCGACGTACGACTCCTGCGGGTCGCCGCTCGCGCGCTCGGCGATCGTGCGCTTGAGCGCCCAGGGAAACGCCGTGCGCTCGCCGAAGCACGTCGGGGAGCCGGTGTGGCAGGCCGGACCGGTCGGCCGGCAGCGGATCAACAGCGCATCGCCGTCGCAATCTGCGCTGATGTCGCAGACCTCGAGCGTGTTTCCGCTCGTCGCCCCTTTCTCCCAGAGCTCGCCGCGGGACCGGCTCCAGAACGTCGCGCGACCGCTCGCGAGCGTCGCCTCGACCGCCTCGCGGTTCGCCCACGCGAGCATCAGCACGTCGCCGGATTCGGCGTCCTGGCAGATGCAGGCGACGAGGCCGTTCTCGTCGTAGCGCAGCGTCTCGGGATCGATCACCGCATCGGCAGCCCGCGTGCGCGGCAGACCGCCTTCACCTCCTCGATCGCGTAGGTCCCGTCATGGAAGATCGAGGCGGCGAGCGCTGCCTCCGCGCCGGCCTCGAGCGCGTCCGCGAGATGGGCCGGCGTGCCCGCTCCACCCGAGGCGACGACCGGAACCGGCACGCGCCCGGTGATCGTCTCGAGCAGCTCGAGGTCGTAGCCCGTCTGCACGCCGTCGGCGTCCATCGACGTGACCAGCAGCTCTCCGGCTCCCCGCTCGACGGCGCGCGAGGCCCAGGCGACGGCGTCATGCTCGGTCTCCGTGCGACCGCCGTCGACGAACGCCTTCCAGCCGCCGCCGACCCGGCGCGCGTCGATCGCGCAGACCACGCACTGCGAGCCGAAGCGCTCGGCTGCCTCCTCGATCAGCTCGGGGCGCCGCAGCGCCGCGGAGTTGACGGAGACCTTGTCGGCACCGGCGAGCAAGAGCTCGCGCACGTGCTCGACGCTCGAGATGCCGCCGCCGACCGTGAGGGGCACGTCGATCTGCTCCGCTGCGCGCTCGACCGCCTCGCAGAGCTCGCGGAACCGCTCGCGCGAGGCCGTGATGTTGAGCCAGACGATCTCGTCGGCGCCGGCGGCGGCGTACGCGAGCGCCGCCTCGACCGGCTCGCCGATGTCTCGGAGGTTGACGAAGTTGACGCCCTTGACCACGCGACCGCCGGAGACGTCGAGGCAGGGGATGATGCGCTTACGCAGCATCGGCGTCGCTCGCCCAGGCGACGACGTCCCGCAGCAGCGCCGCGCCGGCCGAACTGGACCGCTCGGGGTGGAACTGCGCGCCCGCGACGCGATCAAGGGCGACGAGGCTGGCGAAGGCGCCGCGCTCGACCGGGGTCGACGCGACGACGCAGGCGGGGTCGGCATCCTGCACCGCGAAGCTGTGGGCGAAGTAGCAGGTCGCCGGCAGCGCCGAGGCGAGCGCATGGGCACGCAGCGGCTGCACGTCGTTCCAGCCCATGTGCGGCAGGCGGCGCGCGCCGGTCAGCCGGGTCACGGTCCCGGGCAGCAGAGCGAGGCCGTCGACGTCGCCCTCGCCGCTGTGCGCGAACAGGAGCTGCATGCCGACGCAGACGCCGAAGACGTGCGCGCCGCGCCGCGCGGCCGCCACGATCGGCTGGACGAGCCCGTGCTCGTGGAGAGCAGCCATGGCCGACGCGGCGGCGCCCACCCCCGGGATCACGATCAGGCGCGCCGACGCGATCGCGTGCGGGTTCTGGGTCACCTCGACGGCTGCTCCGGCGCGCTCGAAGGCCGCGCGCAGCGACCGCAGGTTGCCCGCCTCGTAGTCGACGAAGGTCGCGATCACAGGACGCCCTTGGTGCTGGCGACGCCCGCGCGCTCGGGGTCGAGCTCGATCGCCTGGCGCAGCGCGAGCGCGGTCGCCTTGAACGCCGCCTCGGCGATGTGGTGGGCATCCTCGCCCGATGCGGCCAGGTGCAGCCCGAGCCGCCCGCGCCGTG
>JANLRV010000241.1:0-28507 GCA_031361905.1 Actinomycetes bacterium | reverse complement strand
CTGCGTCGCCCTTCGCGCCTGCCGCTCCCGTCACGCCGGTCGCGCCGGTCGCGCCGGTCGCGCCGGTCGCGCCCTTCGCGCCGGTTGCACCCTTGGGAAGCTGACCAGACTTGAAGTCCCGACTCAGCAACGAGCCATTCTTGACCTTGCCGGACGTCACTGCATCCGGCTTCAATTGGGACGTGCCGATGCTGTTCGACGGGAACGAGACCGCCGCATAGCTCGTGCCCCCGAGCGCCACGATCAGCGCAAGCGTGGATGTCACGTTCGCGTAGCGCGTCCTACCGAGTTTCCACTTCATCGCTGCGTCCTCCCAAGACAAGCATGCGTGGACGGAATCGCCCCACGACCACCTTAGCCATGGGATCGGCTGGTCTCGGCGCGATGCGAGCTAGACGGCGACGACGTCGTGCGAGGAGGGCACGAGCTCGGCCCCGGGCACCGGCGTCGCGTCCTCGATCTGTTTCTCGGGTCGTCCGAACATCTCCGCCCGACGCCGATAGACGATCGTCGCGAGCGCGCCGAGCGTCGTCAGCGCGAGCACGACGGTGCCTCCCGGGGCACGCGTGATCAGCACGCCGAGCGCGCCGAGCAGCGCGGCCGCAGGCATCGTCGTGATCCAGGCGATCCCGATCCGCCGCGCGATCGCCCAGCGCGTCAGGCGGAACCTGTGCGTGACGCCCGTGCCGAGGACCGAGCCCGTGATCGTCTGCGTCGTCGAGACCGGGAATCCGGCTGACGCGGTCGTGTACAGCACGGCGCCGGCCGCAAGCTGCGCCGCGGTCCCCGAGCGCAGATCGAGCGCGTGGATCTTCGTGCCGAGCGTGCGGATGATGCGCCAGCCTCCGGCGTACGTGCCCGCGGCCATCGCGAGCGCCGATGCGACGATCACCCAGGTGGGCACCGCGAAGTGCTTCGGGTCGGCGACGTCCAGCTTTCCGCCGGCGACGAGCGCGACGACGATCACGCCCATCGTCTTCTGCGCATCGTTCGTGCCGTGCGTGAACGCGACGAACCCGGCCGAGGCGAGCTGCAGGCCGCGCGCGGCACCGCGCACGCGCTGCACCGCCCGCCAGATCGGGCCGCCCAGCAGCAGCACCAGCACGCCCGCCACCAGGAACCCGAGGATCGGCGCGACGACCGACGGCTTCAGCACCTTCTCGACGACGCCATGCCAGAGCACCACATCGGTTCCGCCGCCTTCGGCGATCGCTGCTCCGGCGATGCCACCGACGAGCGCGTGCGAGCTCGAGGACGGCAGCCCGAGCCCCCACGTGATCAGGTTCCAGACGATCGCGCCGACGAGGCCGGCGGTCACCATCGGCAGCGTGAACGCGCCGGGATCGATGATCTTCGAGCCGATCGTCGCGGCCACCTTGATCGAGACGAAGGCGCCCAGGAAGTTGAGCGCGCCCGCGAGCACGACGGCGAGGCGCGGCGAGATCGAGCGGGTCGCGACCGCGGTCGCGATCGCGTTCGCGGCATCGTGGAAGCCGTTCGTGAAGTCGAACGCCAGGGCCACCGCGATGACGAGGACGAGCGTCAGCACGGCGGGTGGGACTCGCGGTCGGACGAGTTCGCCAAGGCGCCGCGATCATAACCACTCCTTCACCAACAGGTGGCTGTAGGGTTGATCCGTGGCAAAAACCACCTCATTGCGCGCCGCGTTCTATGCCGCACGGCCGATCTCACGCGACACGCTCGTGCCCGAGAATCAGGCGCTCGGGCTCGTTGCGATGGCCGGCGAGAACGACCCGGCACCGTCGTTGCGGCTCGCCGAGGGGCGGATCGTCGAGCTGGACGGGAAGACGGAGGCCGAGTTCGACCTGCTCGACGAGTTCATCGCCCGCCACGGCATCGATCTGGGCGTCGCCGTCGAGGCGATGGCGCTCGGCGATCTCGAGTTCGCCCGCCTGCTCGTCGACCCGTCGGCCCCGCGCTCCAAGATCACGCGCCTCGCGGCCGGCATGACGCCGGCCAAGCACGCCCGCGTGCTCGCGCTGCTCTCCCCCGTCGAGCTGCTCTCGGCGATGCAGAAGATGCGCGTCCGCAAGACGCCCTCGATCCAGGCGCACGTGACGAATCGAGTCGATCACCCCCTGCTGCTTGCGGCCGACGCGGCGAGCGCGGTCGCGCTCGGCTTCCGCGAGCTCGAGACGACGGTGCCGCTCCTGCGCGATGCGCCGCTGAACGCGATCGCCCTGCTCGTCGGCGGCCAGGTCGCGGCCGCCGGCGCCCTCTGCCAGTGCGCCGTCGAGGAGCGCATCGAGCTCGAGCTCGGCATGCGCGGCCTCACGACCTACGCCGAGACGGTCTCCGTCTACGGCACCGAGCAGGTCTTCGTCGACGGCGACGACACGCCGTGGTCGAAGGCGTTCCTCGCCAGCTGCTACGCCGCGCGCGGCCTCAAGATGCGCTTCACCTCGGGCGCGGGATCCGAGGCGCTGATGGGCGCGACCGAGGGACGGTCGATGCTCTACCTGGAGGCCCGCTGCCTGGCGGTCACGCGCGCAGCCGGCTCGCAGGGCACCCAGAACGGCGGGATCGACGGCGTCAACGTGGCCGGGTCGGTGCCCGACGGCATGCGCGAGGTGCTCGCCGAGAACCTGCTCGCGATGATGCTCGACCTCGAGAGCTGCACGGGCAACGACACGCTGATGTCGAGCTCGGACATCAGGCGGACGGCACACACGCTGCCGCTGCTGCTCGCCGGGTCGGACTTCCTGTTCTCGGGGTTCGGCTCGATCCCGACCTACGACAACGCCTTCGGCCCCTCGAACTTCAACGCCGAGGACATCGACGACTACCTCGTCGTGCAGCGCGACTGGGGCTTCGACGGCGTGCTGCGCTCGCGTGGCGACGACGAGCTGCTCCCGCTCCGCCGGCGCGCCGCCGAGGCGATGCGCGCCGTCTGCGACGAGCTCGAGCTGGCGGTCTTCGACGACGCCGACGTCGACGCGTGCGTGCTCGCGCACGGCAGCCTCGACGTGCCCGCGCTGCCGCCCTCGCTCGTGCCCCAGGCGGCCGACCGCGTGATGGCGAACGGCATCACGGCGCTCGACGTCGTGCGTGCCCTGGCGACGCGCGGCTACGAGCAGGAGGCCGAGCGGGTGCTCGAGATGCAGCGCCAGCGCGTGCTCGGCGACTTCCTGCAGACGAGCGCGATCTTCGACGAGGACATGCGCGTGCTCTCGGGGCTGACCGACCCGAACGACTACGCGGGACCCGGGACGGGCCACCGCATCTCCCCCGCGCGGCGCGCCGAGATCGTGCGCGTCCGGCAGGTCTGGGCGCCTGCGGAGCTCGCCCAGGAACAGGCTCGCCACGAGGGGTGCCTCGAGCTGCGCGCGCTCGGCACCGCCCAGCGGGGCACGAGGGTGGACGAGATCGTCGTCGGGCTCTCCCCTGCGTTCGCCCGCACGCTCTGGGTCTCGCTCTCGGGCCAGACGGTCGCCGAGGTCTTGCGCCAGGTGCTTGCGGGAATCGAGGAGGAGGGCCTCAGCTCGCGCTGCGTGCGCATCCCCTCGACGATCGATGTCGGCGCGATCGGCCTGACCGCGGCCAAGCTCTCAGGCTCCGGCATCGGGATCGGTCTGCAGGCCAAGGGGACCGCGCTGATCCACCAGGCGGACCTGCCGCCGCTCGGCAACCTCGAGCTCTTCAGCGTGGCGCCGCGCGTGACGCGCGAGCTCTACCGCGGCCTCGGGCGCAACGCGGCGCGCTATGCGAAGGGCGTCGAGCCCGAGCCGCTGTTCCTGCCCGAGTCGAGCGAGCCGCTCGGCCCGAACTACCACGCGCGCGTCGTCGCGATGGTCGCCGTCGAGCGGATCGCGAGCGCGAGCGGCGCGCCCGAGGAGGTGGAGCCGGTATGGCCGAGCTGAGCTACCCGCTCTCCGAGCATCGCGACGCCGTCACGAGCGTGAGCGGCAGGACCGTCGCGCAGATGACGCTGGCAGCCGCCGTGGCCGGTGAGCTGAGCCCGGCCGATATCCGCATCTCGCCCGTCACGCTGCACGCGCAGGCCGCCTTCGCAGAGCGCGGCGGGAACCCGCAGCTGGCCGAGAACCTGCGACGCGGCGCCGAGCTCGCGACGTTCGACGATGACGAGCTGCTCGGGTTCTACGAGGCGCTGCGCCCCGGCCGATCGACGGCGGACGAGCTGCGGCAGCTCGCCGACGCCCTGGCGAGCCGGGGTGCGCCCCGCTGCGCCGCGCTCGTGCGCGAGGCCTGCGACGCGTACCTGCGCCGTGGCCTGATCCCGTGATCGTCGCCGGCTGCGACATCGGCAACTCGACCACGGAGGTCGCGGTTGCCCGAATCGTGCCCGGCCGCGCCCCCGAGTGGCTCGGCGTCTGGCGGCGGCCGACGAGCGGGCGCAAGGGCACGGCCGCATCGAGCGCGGGAGTGGTGATGCTGCTCGACCTCGCCGAGCGGCGGATCGGCGCACCGATCGACCAGATCGTCCGTGCCGAGCTGCGCCCCGTCGACAGCGAGCTGCGCGAGCTCGGGCGCGTCGAGCGGATCGATCTCGCGCGTAACGCGGTCGCGCGACCGGCGAGCGACACGCCGTCGGGCCTCGGGGCGGCGGCGGGGACGCTGCGCCGCGTCGCCGACCTGGCGGGCGAGCCACAGCGGGGATCCGTGCTCGCGATCGTCTGCGACGAGGAGTTCCACGACGCCGCGAGCCGGCTCGTCTCAGCCCGCGAGCGTGGCTGGACGATCGCCGGCGTGATCGTGCGCGGAGATGACGCAGTGCTGATCGGCAACCGCTTCGATCGAGCGATCCCGATCGTCGACGAGGTTGCGGACGCCGGCGAGCTGCCGCTTGGCGCACACGCCGCGCTCGAGGTCGCCGAGGCCGGCGAGCGCGTCGAGCGGCTCGCCGATCCGCTCGCCCTCGCCGAGCTGCTCGAGCTCCCGCTGAACGAGGCGCGCGCGGCTCGCGCCGCAGCCCGCGCGGTCGCGGGCAGGCGCGCGGCGCTCGTGGTGCGCGCCGAGCGAGCGCCGGTCGAGCCGATCGACGCCGTCGCCGAGCTCGAGATCGAGTGGGCCGACGGCTCACGGACGCGCTTCGACGAGACGGCCGAGGTGCCCTTCCCCGGCGCGATCGCGGGCATCGGCGAGCGCGCTCGCCTGCGCGATGCGTTCTGGACGAGCCTGCCGGCGAGCAGCGAGCAGACGGCGTTCCAGCGCGTGCTCGTCGAGCGCCGCCTGACCGCGCTCGCGCTGCTCGCAGACCACCCCGACGATCCGGTCGGCACGACGCTCGGCGCGCGCAGCTTCGAGCCGATCTGCAGCGAGTCGTCAGCGGCGCTGCTCGGAGCGGCAACCACGCCGCGCGCCGGAACGACGCCGATCGTGCTCGACCTCGGCGGCGGCACGGTCGACCTCCACCGAGCCGGGATGACCGAAGGCAGAGCCGTCGCCTGCGCCGGTGCCGGCGAGCTCGTGACCCGCATCTGCGCCGGCGTGCTCGGCGTCGGCACCGAGGCGGCGGAGCGCGCGAAGCGCTCCAGCTCGGCCCGGGTCGAGACGCCGTTCGTGCTGCTGCACGAGGACGGCACGCGGTCGTTCCGCGCGGAGCCGGCGCCTCCTGAGACGCTCGCGCGCCTGTGCACGCAGCGCGGCGAGACGCTCGAGCCGATCGCGACCCATCTCTCGCCCGAGTCGTGGGGCCGCCTCCGCCGCGAGGCCAAGCGCTCCGTGATCGGCGTGAACGTCCGCCGAGCGCTGGCGGCGACGGGAGGCGCCGAGCCGGGCGAGCTCGTCACGCTCGTCGGCGGGTCGGCCTGCGATCGCGAGATCGTCGCGATCGTCGACGATGCGCTGCGCGACCTCGACCTGGCCGTGGCGCGCGGAAACGTGCTCGGCGCGCACGGGCCACGCGCCGCAGTCGCCGTCGGACTCGTGCTCGCGTTCGCGGGCGCCCGATGAGCGCTCCCGCGATCGTGCTCTCGGCGCCCGCGGGTTTCGAGGCAGCGCTTGCGGCGACCGCGGCCGGCTGCGAGGAGGAGGGCGTGCCCTCGATCGCGATCGAGGGCACGGGAACCGCCGCCGAGCGCGCACGCGAGGCGGCTCGGGCGAGCGGGCTCGGCATCGGTGTCGGGATCGGCCCCGAGGGAGCCTGCATCGCGCTTGCGGCCTGGGCCGGGACCTATCTCGCCGGGGGGCTCGCCGAGACGAGGCTGATCGGGCAGAACGCCGCGCGGATCGCCGTGCGGCGTCCGCTCCCGCTGTAGTTCGATCAGCCGGACTCCTTCCGATCGAGCGCGATCAGGAGCACCGCGCCGGCCTCGCTCGCACGAACGACCTGCACATCGCCGTCCTCGTCGGCGCCGTGGTCGTAGCGAAACAGATCGAGCGGTCCCAGCACGGCCTCGGCGTCGGCCGTGTAGACCTCGACCGACCCGGCGAGCCCGAGCGCGAGCACCGTCGAGGCGTGCGGCTCCCAGGCGCACATCGATGCAGTCGTGCCGAACGGAAACGTCTCGACCTCGAATGTGACGGCGATGCGCGCCGGGTCGGCGATCAGGTTGATGTCGCGGATCGGGCCGTCGACGAGCTCGCCGTGGGTCTGCCGGCCGCCGTCGAAGCAGGCGACCGCGTACGGCTCGCGCAGAAGCGCTGGACCGGCGTGGTCGAAGCTGAGGTCGATCCCGGCGCCCTCGTAGAGCATCAGCGTGCGGCGGTAGCCGGGAAAGCTCGAGAACGACCCGGACTCGCCGACCGTCGCCGCGCTGAGGCGCCAGGCGAACGCGTCGCCGGCCCGCGCGCCGGCGGGCTCGGCCGCGATCTCGAGCGTCGTTCCGCCGCCGTTCCTCCAGGGGGCTTCGACGTGCTCGGCGGCGGCAATGGTGGTCGCGGTGCTCATGCGACGAGCCTACGCCACGGCCGGCGCGCGACTCAGTCACGGATGATGCCGAATCGGTCGCGAATGTGCGCGAGATCCGCCTGCGGGCACGCGCGCGATGCCGGGTCCGTGCGCGAAGCGCGCGCCGAGCACGGATGCCAACCCTTCGGAGCAACGATCCCGCTCGCTCGCCGCATGCGGTCGGCGCTGCGGGCCGGCACGGATCCGCTACCTTCCGCGTGATGATCATCACCGTCGAGCTGCCCCGCTGGGGCGCCACCATGCAGGATGCGACGATCGTCGAGTGGCTCAAGCAGCCCGGCGACGCGGTCGCCCTAGACGAGTCGATCTGCGTCGTCGAGACCGACAAGGTCGACGCGGAGGTGCCCGCCCCGGTCGCCGGCGTGCTCGGCGAGCCGCTCGTCGCGAAGGGCGATCAGGTCGAGGTCGGAAGCCCGCTGACGACAATCGTCACGGATGGCTGAGACGCTCCCGCGGATCGACCACGTGATCATCGCGTCACCGGACATCGACGCGACCGCGGTGCGGCTTGAGCGCGAGCACGGCATCGTCGCCGAGGCGGGCGGACGGCACCCGGCCTGGGGCACCCACAATCGAGTCGCGCCGCTCGCGGGCGCCTACCTCGAGATCATCGGCGTCGAGGATCCCGCGCTGGCCGCCTCGGATCCCCTTGGCGCTTGGGTGCTCGCGAACGCGCGCGACGGCGATGCCCTGATGGGATTCGCCGTCGAGGTGCCTGATGCTGCCGCGACGGCGCGCCGCCTCGGTGTCGAGACCGAGCCGGGGGCGCGCGATCGCCCGGACGGATCGCGGCTCTCGTGGACGCTCGCCGGCCGCCGGGCGTGCGGCCTCGGGGCCCGTCCGTTCTTCATCGAGTGGGACGATCCCGCCGCTCGGCCGGGCCTTGCACCGATGCACCACGACACCGTCGTGGACGGACTCGCCTGGATCGAGACCGACGGGGACGCCGCGGCACTTCGCTCGTGGGTCGGCGGCGAGCTTCCGGTCCGCTCTCACGGTCACGCCGGAAGCGCGCTGCTCGCGATCGGCATCTCGACGGCCGCGGGCGAGCTCGTGCTCCGATGAACAGCCTCTGAACGCGCGTGCGCGGCGGCCGAAGGGCCGGTACGGTGAGCCCATGAGCGTGCTCCCCGAGCATCCGCGCGAGGGCCTCCCGATCGGACGCGCCGCCTTCCTCGGCGTGTTCGGCCTGGGCGTCGCGGGCATCGCGGCCGCGCCGCGGCTGAAGGACGCCTTCTCGGGCGTCGGGCTTCCCGCCGGGCTCGGACCGGGCTCGGGCTGGCGCATCTACACCGTCTCCTCGCCGATGCCCATCTTCGACCCGGCGACGTTCCAGCTGAAGATCAGCGGCCTCGTCGAGTCGCCCACCACGCTCGGCTGGAACGAGATCGCGAGCCTGCCGAGCGGGACGCAGACGAGCACGTTCCACTGCGTGACCGGCTGGTCGGTCGACAACGTCGTCTACGAGGGCATCCGGCCGAAGACGCTCACCGACCTCGTCAGGCCCAAGCCCGAGGCGACCCACGTCACGTTCATCTCGCTGGAGCAGCCGTACGTCGACCAGATCACGCTCGACCAGTTCCTGCTGCCCGACAACATCCTCGCGCGCACGCTCGGCGGCGCCCCCGTGAAGCGCGAGCAGGGCGCGCCGCTGCGCATGGTGATCCCGCAGATGTACGGCTACAAGGGCGTCAAGTGGACGACCGAGATCCGCTTCGACGATCACGGCGAGGCCGGTTTCTGGGAGCAGCGGGGCTACGACGCGGATGCCTGGGTCGGCCGCTCCAACTAGCCGGCGAGTGGCGCGCGTCGCCCGCTTCTCGGGCACCGAGCGGCTCGCGCACTGGCTGCTTGCGATCACGTTCTTCGTGATGCTCGGATCCGGGCTCGCGCTCTACCTGCCCGATCTCGCGACGGTGGTCAACCGCCCGACGGCGAAGGCGTGGCACATCTGGAGCGCGCTCGCGCTGCCCATCGGACTCGCCGTGCTCGCGCTCGCCGGCAACGGCCGGAGCCTCGCGAGGAGCGCCGCCGAGATCGACCGCTTCGACGCGGACGACCTGCGCTTTCTCAGCCCGGCACGCATCGTGACGGGGCAAAAGGCGCCGCCGCAGGGCCGCTTCAACGCCGGCCAGAAGCTGAACACCGTGCTCACCGCGGCGATCCTCGCCGTGCTCTTCGTCACCGGCGGCCTGCTCTGGCTCGGCGAGCGCGACCACGCCTACCGCTTCGACGGCACCGTGATCGTGCACGACTGGGGCATGTTCGCCCTGATCGTGCTCGTCGCCGGGCACCTCTACATGGCGATCCTCAACCCGTCGACGCGGCACTCGCTGCGCGGCATCACGACGGGCGAGGTCGATCGCTCGTGGGCCGAGCAGCACCACGCGAAGTGGGTCGGCACGGAGCCGCGCGAGCCTCCGCGGGACTGACCCTCGGCGTCACGCACACGGCAGCGTGAACGCGAACAGCGCGCCCCCGCCCGGGCGGTCGTCCGCCCAGATCCGGCCTCCGTGCAGCTCCACGAGACCCCGCACGATCGCGAGGCCGAGCCCGGTTCCGCCCGTCTCGCGCGACCTGCTCGAGTCGCCCCGCACGAACGGCTCGAAGAGACGGTCGCGCTCTGCCTTCGGCAGCCCCTCGCCGGTATCCGAGACGCGCACGCAGAGCAGCGTGCCGGCGCGCTCGACATCGACCGCGACCTCGCCCCCGCGCGGCGTGTGCCGCAGCGCGTTCGAGACGAGGTTGCCGACGATCCGCTCGACCTGCTCGGGCGCGCACCTCGCCGGAGGCAGATCGCTCTGCGAGCGGGCGGTCAGCGTGACGCCGCGGGCCTCGGCGTCGGGCAGCTGCGCGCGCACGCTCGCCGCCACGAGCGCGCCGAGATCGCATGGCTCGAGATCGACCGGATAGGCGTGGGCGTCCAGGCGGGAGAGATCGAGCAGATCGTTGACGATGCGGGTCATCTGACCGACCTGCTCGTACAGCGCAGCCAGGTAGCGCTCCCGGTCGCCGACGCCGTCCTGCAGCGCCTCGACGGTCGCCTGCATCGACGCGAGCGGCGTGCGCAGGTCGTGGCTCGCGGCGGTCACGAACCGCCGCTGACCCTCGAACAGCCCCTCCACGTTCGCCGCCATCTCGTTGAACGAGCCCGCGAGCGCGTCGAACTCGCGCATGCCACCGGCAGGGGCGCGCGCACTCAGATCGCCGCCCGAGATCTCCCCGGCCGCGTCGCGCAGCCGCTCGACCGGCCTGGTGATCGAGCGGACGACCACGAACGCGCCGACGAGCGTGGCGAGCGACGCGACGGCCGAGAGCAGAAAGATCTTCAGATCGTGTCCGTCGAGCATCACGAGCCCGCTGCGGATCACGGCCGCGACCGGGAGGATCGCGGCGAGCAGCACCAGGCCGAAGACGCGGAGCCGCAGGCCCGGCAGCGTGCACACGATCGCGGCGCCGATCAGACCCGCGATCAGCGTCCAGGCGGCGGTGGTGAAGAACTCCCGATACATCCCGCGCCCGTCTCAGCCCGCGAAGCGGTAGCCGACGCCCCACACCGTCTCGATGCGCGTCGGCTTGCGGCTGTCGGCCTCGAGCTTCTCGCGCAGCCGCCGCACGTGCACCGTCACGGTGCCCGTGTCGAGAGCCGCCGTATATCCCCAGACCGTCTGCATCAGCTGGTCGCGCGTGAACACGCGCCGGGGGTTGCGCGCCAGGAACGCGAGCAGGTCGAACTCTTTCGCGGGGAAGTACAGCGACTCGCCGCCGAGCCGCACCTCGCGCGCGGCGAGGTCGATCTCGAGGTCGTCGAACTGGAGCAGCTCCGACGCGCCGCCGACCGGGCCCGATCGCCGCAGCACCGTCTTCACGCGCGCCACGAGCTCGCGCGGCGAGAAGGGCTTGACGACGTAGTCGTCGGCTCCGAGCTCGAGCCCGACGATGCGGTCGGCCTCCTCGCCGCGCGCGGTCAGCATGATCACCGGCATGCTCGACCGCTCGCGGATCAGGCGGCAGAGCTCGAGCCCGTCGACGCCGGGAAGCATCAGGTCGAGCACGACGAGGTCGGGCTGCTCGCGGAGGATGAGCTCGCGCGCCGTCTCGCCCTCGCAGGCCTCGAGCGTGCGGAACCCCTCGCGCTCGAGATAGCGGCAGACGACGTCCCGGACCTGGTTCTCATCGTCAACCACGAGCACGGTCTGCATCCCCACAGTGTGCCTCCGCGCGGCTCAGGTTTCCTCAACGTTCGCTGAACGGTCGCATCGTGACGACCAGCAACAGGCCACCGAGCAGCGCGACGAAGGGAGCGGCGACGAACGGCGAGGCGTGTCCGAGCCGCTGGTAGAGCGTGAGACCGGCGAGCGGACCGATGCCGAACGCGACCGAGATCGTCAGCCCCACCGCGCCCTGGTACGCCCCGCGCAGCGCGAGCGGCGCGATCCGCCCCGCGACCGAGGAGCCGAGCGGGAGCACGAACATGATGCCGATCGCCACAAGCGCCGCGGGAATCGTCAGCGCCAGCGCCGGAACCGGCAGCCCGAGGCCCGCGACGCCAACGCCGAACCCGGCGGCGCCGATCAGGCCGGCGCGCGTGAACGAGATGCGCTGCACGTAGCGCGAGACACGCAGCTGCATCAGCACGATCAGCGTCGACGGGACGATCAGGATCAATCCCCACGTTCCGGGTCCGATCCCGCGCACATCCTGCAGATACAGCGGCACGACGGACTCGTACCAGCCGAGCAGCGTCATGATCACCGTGATCGCGCCGACGAACGCGAGGAACTTGAGGTCGCGGATCGCGGTCCAGGGCGACGGCCGATGGGCCGAGGCGCGCGCGGCCACCGACTGCCCGTGCGGCAGCACGAGGGCTGCGAGCACGGTCGCGAGCCCGAGCCCCGCCGCCGAGCAGACGAACAGGAAGTCCCACGACCGGCTCGCGGCGAGACCGCCGAGCGCGGGGCCGATCATCCACCCGGCGCTGCCGGCCGCGCGCCGCAGGCCGTACCCCTCGATCAGGCGCTCGGGCGGCATCAGATCGGCGATCAGCGCACCGATGCCGGGCTCCCAGGCGTTGATCACGAGGTCGCCGACGAGCAGCAGCACGACTGCAGGCGGCAGCGAGTTCGCGAACGCGAGCCCGGCCATGCGCGCGGCGCCGAGGCCCGAGGTCACGATCACGAGCGGTCGCCTGCCGACGCGATCGGCGAGCCAGCCGCCGAGCACGCTGCCGATGATGCCGACGGCCGCGCCCGCGAGCAGGATCGCTCCCGCCTGGGTCGGCGACGCCGCCAGCTCGCGCGTCACCCACAGGCTGATGAACGGCCAGAACATGCTGTTCGCGCTCATCGAGAGCACGACGACGAATGCGATCATCCAGACCGGTCGGGGGAAGTCGCCGGCGACCGCGCGCCGGAGCAGCCTCACGTCGCGCGGTTCGTGATCGGCAGGCGGCGGTCGCGGCCGAACGCCTTGCCGTGCACGCGGATCCCCGGTGGCGACTGCCGCCGCTTGTACTCGGCCCGATCGACGAGCCGGGCGATCCGCTCGGCGAGCTTGAGCGGAGCGATGCCGAGCGCGGCGATCTCGGCCGGGGAGAGATCATCCTCGACGTACGCGTCGAGGATCGGGTCGAGCACCTCGTAGGGCGGCAGCGACTGGTCGTCCCGCTGGTCGTCGCGCAGCTCCGCCGAGGGCGGGCGGTCGATGATCGAGACGGGGATGCGCTCGCAGCCCGCGATCGCGTTGAGATGCCGGCAGAGCGCGAACACCCTCAGCTTGGGCACGTCCTTGATCGGGGCGAAGCCCCCGCAGGAGTCGCCGTAGAGCGTCGAGTAGCCGACGGCGACCTCGCTCTTGTTGCCGGTCGTCAGCACGCGCCAGCCATGCTGGTTCGAGAGCGTCATCAGGATCACGCCGCGAATGCGCGCCTGCAGGTTCTCGGCCGAGAGACCGCTCGACTCGGGGAGCTCTGAGTGAAACGCCAGCCGGAGGTCCTCGATCGCGAGCTCGCGGAATCCGACGCCGAGGCTCTCGGCGACCTCGCGCGCGTCGTCGCGCGTGCCGGCGGAGTTGTAGCGCGTCGGCATCGAGACGCACTCGACGCGCTCCGGGCCGAGCGCGTCCGCGGCGAGCGCCGCGACGAGCGCCGAGTCGATACCGCCCGAGAGTCCCAGCAGCACCTTCGCGAAGCCGTTCTTCGCCGCGTAGTCACGCAGGCCGAGCACGAGTGCCTGGCGGAGATCCTCGTCCTGCCCGGCCGGCTCGGGGGCGATCCGCGCGGCGATCCGCGGCCGGTCGTCGCTGCCAAGCGGCAGCGCGACGATCTCATGGAGCTTGCCGTGCCGCCGCCGCCCGCGGCGCAGGCGCGAGTCCCGCAGCCGTTCCCGGACCGGCGCCTGCAGGTCGACGTCGCAGATCACGAGATCCTCGCTGAATGCCGCGCCGCGCGCGAGCAGGCTGCCGTCCGGCCCGATCACGACGCTGCGTCCGTCGAAGACGAGCTCATCCTGCCCGCCCACGAGGTTGCAGTAGGCGACGGTGCACATGCCATCCCGCGCCCGGGTGCGCAGCATCTCCTCGCGCGAGAGCCCCTTGCCGAGGTGGTAGGGCGAGGCGGAGATGTTGAGCACGCAGGCCGCGCCGGCCTGCACGGCCTCCGAGACGACGCCGTCGGGCAGCCAGATGTCCTCGCAGACCGTGAGCGCGATCAGGCCCGCGCCGGAGTCGAGCGCGACGTTGCGCCGGCCCGGCGAGAACGTGCGCTCCTCGTCGAAGACGCCGTAGTTCGGCAGCTCTCGCTTGTCGTAGCGCGCCACGATGCCGCCGTTCGCGAGCACGAGCGCGCTGTTATAGACGCGATCGGCGACGAGCCAGGGACAGCCGACGACGAGCGGCAGATCGATCGTGGCGGCGAGGAGCTCGACCTGCTCGCGGCAGCGCGCGAGGAACGCGGCGCGGAAGACGAGGTCCTCCGGCGGATACCCCGAGATCGCGAGCTCCGGCGCAAGCACCAGGTCCGCGCCCTGTGCGGCGGCCGCCGCACAGGCCTTGGCGATCTGCTCGCGGTTCTCGGCGAGCGCGCCGACGGTGACGTCGAGCTGGGCGAGCGCGAGGCGGAGCATGCGCTTCTTACGCTACGCGATTCCCGGCCGAGCGGTGCCCGGACGAGGGAAGGCGCCAATAAAAGTGCCAGGCACCGATCTTTGCGTCACCAATAAAAGTGCCAGGCACCGATCGTGCGCTTCAGGGCCAGGCACCGATTCGCGCTGACCTGCATCGGCGATCGCCAATAAAAGTGCCAGGCACCGATCTTTGCGTCAGTGCGTCGCTTCGGCCTGGTAGACCTGGAACGCCGGCTTCAGCTGCCAGTCGAACGTGACCAGACCCGAGCGCCAGTAGCCGCTCTGATCCTGATCGCGCAGCAGGAACCAGGTGAAGACCTGCACGTACGGATACCGTTGCCGCACGAGCTCGATCGTGCTCGACGTGAGCGACGCCTGCTGCTCGGGCGTGACGTTCCCGAGGCGGGGCGTCGGTGCCGTGCGCCAGGCGAACTCGGTGAACCAGAGCGGCGTCGTGCGATGGTAGTTGCGCTTCAGCCAGCCCTGCAGCTGATCGAGGTTGCGTAGCGTGATCGCCCCGTCCTTGGTGGTCTCCGTGGGCTTGTACTGCGGCAGGAGGCCATTCATGTACGGGTTGTAGGCGAGCACCTGCGGCCTCGGGCCGCCCGCTGCCTTGTACATCTTGAGGAACTCGATCGGAGGCGATCCGCCGACGTCCTTGCGGGCATCCGGGCGGCTTGCGAGCGGGCCGGGCGCGACGATGGCGTCCGGGCTCACGGCCTTGATCGCCGGCACGCACGCGGCCACCAGCGTGGCGAAGTTCCTGGCGGCGACCCTGCCCTTCTTGCCCTGCGGGAAGAAGTACTGGCCGCGGTTCGGCTCGTTCCAGACGGTGAACTTCTTCACGGCCGGAAGCGGCACGGTCGCACCGGCCGGGATGAACGTGCCGGAGTACCGGCGCGCGACGACGCCGCAGAAGCGGCCGAACTCGAGCGCGCTCGGCATGAAGCGCGGGGCGCGTCCGCCGTTCGCCCACGGCGTGCCGTTGACGATCGAGAACATGCTCTGCGCGCCGATCTCGGTGGATTTCGTCACCATCAGATCGGCGTTCTTGAAGTCATACGCCGGATCGGCCGGATCGTCGGCGTTGACCGGCTGCGTCGGCGCGACCTGCTCCCACGCGACGTTGAAGCGGATCACCTTCGGACCCAGTTGCTGGGCCACGGTCCAAGCCTGCGGCTCGGGCGAGGTCAGCAAGGCGTCGTCCTGAAGGCCGAGCAGAAGGTCGGCGGAGGCCGGCGCAGCGGTGCTCCCCGCAACGACGAGTGCGAGTGCGCAGGCACGCGCAGCGTGACGTGTCAATCTCATCCCCATAGGACTCCTCATCGGACCCGCATACCCAGACCGTTATACCGATCCTGAGGGATATCCTGCGACGATGCACATGACCCCCGAGGAATTCCGTCGCCACGGGCGCGAGGTCGTCGACTGGATCGCAGCATACCTGGAGCAGCTGGAAGAGCTGCCGGTCGCCTCGACGGTCGAGCCCGGATGGGTGCGCGCGCAGCTGCCCGAGCACGCGCCCGAGCACGGCGAGCCGTTCGCCGACGTGCTCGCCGATCTCGACCGCGTGATCGTGCCCGGTCTGCTGCACTGGCAGTCGCCCGGGTTCTTCGGGTACTTCTCGGCGAACAGCTCGGGCCCGTCGATCCTAGGCGAGCTGCTCTCGGCCGGCCTCGGCGTGCAGGGCATGCTCTGGTCGACGAGCCCGGCCGTGACCGAGCTCGAGACGCACGTGCTGGACTGGCTGGTGGAGCTGCTCGACCTCCCCGAGCGCTTCCGCTCGACCGGGACCGGCGGCGGCGTGATCCAGGATTCCGCCTCATCTGCGGTGCTCTGCGCCGTGATCGCGGCGCGCGAGCGCGCCGGTGGTGCGGCGCTCGTCGGCTACACCTCGACGCAGACGCACTCCTCGGTCGAGAAGGCCTTCAGGATCGCCGGACTGGGCGCCGAGAGCCTCCGCCTCGTCCCCGTCGACGAGGCGTTCGCGCTCGATCTCGACGCGCTCCGCGCGCTCGTCGCCGAGGATCACGCCGCGGGGCTGACGCCGTTCTTCTGCTGCGCGACGGTCGGCTCGACGTCGTCCGAGGCGATCGACCCGGTGCGCGCGATCGGCGAGCTCTGCCGGCGCGAGGGGATCTGGCTGCACGTCGACTCGGCGATGCTCGGCGTCGCGGCGATCTGCCCGGAGCACCGCCCGCTCCTCAACGACGGGCTCGAGCTCGCCGACAGCTACTGCACGAACGCGCACAAGTGGCTGCTCGTGAACTTCGACTGCACGCTCTTCTGGGTCGCCGACCGCGCGGCCCTGATCAGCTCGCTCTCCGTGCTCCCCGAGTACCTGCGCAACGCCGCGAGCGAGTCCGGCGCGGTGATCGACTACCGCGACTGGCAGGTGCCTCTCGGCCGCCGCTTCCGGGCGCTCAAGCTGTGGATGGTGCTGCGCCATTACGGCGCGGACGGACTCCGCGCCGTGCTGCGCGAGCACGTCTCGATGACGCGGGAGGCCGAGACCTGGCTCGCTGCGGACGACCGCTTCGAGCTGCTCGCGCCTCCCGGGCTGAACCTGCTCTGCTTCGGCCTCCGCAACCGACCGGACGAGGAGACGGAGCGGCTGATGGCCGCCGTCAACGCCACGGGCGAGGCCTTCCTGACGCACACGAAGCTCGACGGGCGCTTCGCGATCAGGCTGATGATCGGCTCGGCCCGTACCGAGCGGCGGCACGTCGAGCGCGTCTGGGAGCTGCTGCAACAGCACGCCCCGGAACCCGCCCGGATATCATCGCCTGACTGACGAGTCAGGAGGCGTGCGCGTGCTCGACGTGATCGTGATCGGCGGCGGATTCGCCGGAGTGACGGCCGCCCGCGAGCTCGCCGTGGCAGGCCGGCGCGTGGCCTTGCTGGAGGCCCGCGACCGGCTCGGCGGCCGCACCTGGACGTCGACCTGGGGCGAGCACACCGTCGAGCTCGGCGGCGGCTGGGTTCACTGGTTTCAGCCCCACGTGTTCGCCGAGCTGACCCGCGCCGGGCTCGAGCTGGCCGAGAGCCACTGGGCCGGCCACCCCGAGTACGCGTGGCTGCTCGCCGATGGCACGCTGCGCACGGGAGACACGCAGCGCCGGCGCGCGCTCGCCGCAAAGTCGTTCGGCACGCTCGAGCGCCTCTCGGCTCAGGTGCTCCCGCGACCCCACGACCCGCTCTTCCGCCGCGACGAGCTCGAAGCGGTGGACCGCCTCAGCATCGGCGAGTGGCTCAGCTCGCTCGAGGTGGACGAGGAGGCCCGCGCGATCGCGAGCGGCGAGCTGTGCGGCGTCGCGCACGGGTTCCTCGAGGAGACCGGGCTCACCGCGGCGCTGCGCTGGTGGGCCCTCGCCGGGTTCAGCTCGTCGCTCGCCGCCGACGCCGCCGGGCGCTACACGATCAGGCAGGGAACGCGCCCGCTGATCGAGGCGATCGCCGGCCAGGCGAGCTTCGAGCAGCAGCTCGGCGTCCACGTCGCACGGATCGAGCAGGATGGCGAGAGCGCGCGCGCGATCGCGTCCGATGGCACGGTCTACGAGGCGCGCCGCATCGTCTGCGCGGTGCCGCTGAACACGCTCGGCGCGATCGAGTTCCGCCCCGGGCTGGCCGACGACAAGCAGGCCGCGATCGCCTGCGGTCAGCCGTCGCGCGGCTCGAAGATCTGGATCGAGGTGCGCGGCACGCGCACGCCCCGGCTCGTCACCGCACCGGGCGGGCACCCGCTCAACTACCTGATGAGCGAGCGCGAGCTGCCGCACGGGCAGCTGCTCGTCGCGTTCTGCGAGGACGCCGAGCGGATGCCTCCTGACGACCTCGAGGCGACCCGCGCCGCCGTCGAGCAGCTGTGGCCCGGCCTCGACATCGTCGGCGTGCACGGCCACGACTGGCTCGCAGACCCGCTCTCGCAGGGAACCTGGGCGGCGCACCGCCCCGGCTGGTACCTCGACCACCACCGAGCGCTGCAGCAGCCCGAGGGGCGCATCGTCTTCGCCAGCGGCGACATCGCCGAGGGCTGGGCCGGCTTCATCGACGGTGCGATCGAGTCGGGCCTGCGCGCGGCCCGCGCCGTGCTCGTCCAGGGCTCGCGTCAGGACGCTAGCAGCGGCCGAGCTTGACCGTCTTCGACCACGTCTTGGCGGGCCGCCACTCGTCGCCGGAATATTTCAGCGTGACGACGTAGGTGCTGGCGGGCTTGAGCTTGTAGAAGTCGGGCGACGAGAAGTAGCCGTTGAGGTTCTTGAGCTTGCGCGAGATCGTGCCGCCGCCCGGCTTCTGCAGCGAGACCGTCAGCACCCCGAGAAACGGGTGCGCAGTGTCGATCGAGGGTCGCACCGTCGGATTGACCACCTCCACCCGGTGCGAGCAGGCGTACGCCTTGACGCCTGCGCTGAGGACCGTCGGCAGCGCAGGCCCGAACCGCACCTTCACCGTCGCAGCACGCGCGGCGGACACCGTGACCGTGCAAGACCGATGCGCGATGCCACACGTGTCCGCAGCGTCGATGCCCTCGATCGACCACGAGAGCACCACCCAGCCCGCCGCCGGCACGGCGGCGAGCGCGACGGGTCCCGGCGGGACGTCGGTGGCGACGCACGTCGCACCTGCGCACGACAGCCCTCCCGGGCCCGTGACCTGACCGCTGCCCTCCACGACAGGCTGGACGGACGTCGGGATCACGAGCGGCGTGGTCGCGGACCATTCGTGAGTGGGGCACGCATCGCACCCCGGCACGTTTCCCGCAACATGAACGTAGTAGGTCCCGGGCGCGAGGGCGTCCGTGGACGTATACGTCGTCTGCGCCTCGGTCACCGCGTCGGATGACTTGACGTGATCGCTGAAGAAGGCCCCATCGGTGCTCACCGACGGCGAATCGCCGATCTCCACCGTGCGCGACACCGTGCCGGCCGGAAGGGTCCACGCCACCGTCGCATGGTGCTGGGCCTGGCCGACGGCGAGAATCGCCGGCACACCTGCCTCCGCGATGGATGGCGCGACCAGAAAAGCCACCAGGAGCGCGATGGTGATGGGCAGCGCGCGTGCAGTTGGCCGACGGACAGAGTGCATCGCGCGAACGTACCAGAACGGCGAGCGGTCGACCAGGGCCCGAGGGAGCGGCCGCGCTCGCGTACCTCGCGTTCGCGTAGCCACGCCGTTTGCATACCCTGTCCGCGTGCGCTCCCGAGCCCGAGACGAGATGCCCGCCGCGCTGCGGCGCGACGTCCGCACGCTCGGATCGCTGCTCGGCCGGGTGATCTCCGAGGACGCCGGGCCCGAGCTCCTGGCCGATGTAGAGCACCTCCGCCAGACGCTGATCCGCGGGCGATCCGGCAGCGGAGGCGACACGCTGGCGGGGCTCCGGGCGTTCGTCGACGGGCTCGCGCTCGACCGTTGCGAGCAGGTCGCGCGGTCGTTCACGTGCTACTTCCACCTCGTCAACCTGGCCGAGGAGCACCACCGCGTGCGCTCGCTGCGAGAGCACCCGCCAACCCGCGGCACGATCGCGAGCGCGCTCGCCGACATGCCCGACGCCGAGGCCGCGCTCGCGCGCCTGCGCATCCACCCGGTGCTGACGGCGCACCCCACGGAGGCCCGCCGGCGCGCGATCGTGACCGCGATCCGCCGCATCGGGGCGCTGCTCGACGGCCCGCCCGACGAGCGTCAGCTGCTCGAGCAGGTCGAGATCCTCTGGCGGAGCGGGCAGCTCCGAAGCATCCGTCCAGGCCCGATCGACGAGGTGCGAGGTGCGATGGCCGTGTTCGACGAGACGATCTTCCGGACCATCCCCCGGCTCTACCGGCACGTCGACGACGAGCTCGGCGGCAGCGGGGCGGAGCCGCCGAGCACACCCGCGTTCGTGCGCTTCGGCAGCTGGATCGGAGGCGATCGCGACGGCAATCCCTCGGTCACGGGGGCGATCTCGCGCGAGGCGATCGAGATCCAGTCGGACCACGTCCTGCGCGCGCTCGAGGCCGCTGCGCGGAGGATCGCGCGGATGCTCTCGGCCGACCGGGAGACCACCCCGCCGTCGGCCGAGCTGCGGCAGCTGCTCGACGACGCGAGCGCGCTCCATCCCCGCCCGCTCGCCGAGCTGACCTCGCGAGCCCCCGACCAGCCCCATCGACACGCGGTGATGCTGAGCGCCGAGCGCATCTCGGCGACCCGCGAGCGCAACGCCGATCTGGCCTACGGCCGTGCCGGCGAGCTGCTCGCCGACCTGGCAGTCGTGCAGCGATCGCTCGTCGCCGCCGGAGCTCCGCGCCTCGCCTACGGCGAGCTCCAGCACCTCGTCTGGCAGGTCGAGACGTTCGGCTTCCACCTCGCCGAGCTCGAGATCCGCCAGCACTCCCAGGTGCACGAGCGGGCACTCGCCGAGCTCGGCGCAGGCGGATCGCGCAGCGCCGAGACGGTCGAGGTGCTCGCGACCCTGCGCGCGATGGCCGCGATCCAGCAGCGATTCGGCGTCGAGGCATGCCGCCGCTACATCGTCTCGTTCACACGGTCCGCGGCCGACATCGCCGCCGTGCACGAGCTCGCCGCGCACGCGCTCTCGGGACAGCGGCTCGCGCTCGACGTCGTGCCGTTGTTCGAGACCGGCGACGACATCGCGCGCGCCACGGCCGTCTTGAGCGAGGCGATCGAGCTGCCTGCGGTCGCCGCGCGGCTCGGCGAGAACGGCCGCCAGCTCGAGGTGATGCTCGGCTATTCCGACTCGGCCAAGGATGTCGGACCCGTGTCGGCGGCGCTCGCGCTCTCTCGGGCGCAGGCGGACCTCGCGACGTGGGCGCACGAGCGCGGGATCGACCTGCTGCTGTTCCACGGCCGTGGCGGCTCGCTCGGGCGTGGCGGCGGGCCCGCGAACCGGGCGATCCTGGCGCAGGCGCCGGGCTCGGTCGCGGGGCGCTTCAAGGTGACCGAGCAGGGCGAGGTGATCCACGCGCGCTACGGCACGACCGAGATCGCGCTGCGCCACCTCGACCAGGTCGGCGAGGCGGTCCTGCGGGCCTCGACGCCGGCTGCCGACGAGCAGACGCGCGCCGTCAGCGAGCGCTTCCGCGGTCTCGGCGCGACGATCGACCGGTCGTCGCGCGCCGCGTATCACGAGCTCGTGCGCAGCGACGGGTTCGCGGAGTGGTTCGCGCGCGTCTCACCGCTCGACGAGCTCGGCGCGATGCGGCTCGGGTCACGACCCGCCCGCCGCTCGGAGACCCGCTTGCTGGCCGACCTGCGGGCGATTCCGTGGGTCTTCGCCTGGGCGCAGACGCGCCTCAACCTGCCGGGCTGGTACGGCCTCGGCACGGCGCTCGAGGCGATCGCGGACGACGTCCTGCTGCAGGCCGCCTACGCCGACTGGCCGCTCTTCGCGACGATCATCGAGAACGCCGAGATGAGCCTGGCGAAGAGCGATCGCGGGATCGCGGAGCGCTACCTCGCGCTCGGCGCACGGCCCGAGATCAGCGAGCAGATCCTGGCAGAGCGCGAGCGCGCGATCGCGCAGGTGCTGATCGTGACCGGCCACGGACAGCTGCTCGACGGCCGTCGCGTGCTCGGACGCGCGGTCGATCTGCGCGAGCCGTACATCGACGCGCTCTCGCTGGTGCAGCTGCGCGCGCTCTCGGCGCTTCGCCTGGGCGGTGCCGACGACGTCGAGAACGCCCGTAACGAGCACCTGCTGCTGCTGACCGCGGGCGGCATCGCCGCCGGCCTGCAGAACACGGGCTAGCGAGCGGTCTCGGTGCGCAGCGCGGCGCGCACCTGCTGGGCGGCCTCCTGGCCGCTCGAGACCGCCGTCTCGGTGTAGACGCCGCCGAGGTAGTCGCCCGCCAGGTGGACGCGTCCGAGCGATCGCTCGAGCGACTGCTGGATCCGGCCGCGACCGGGCGTCGCGAACGGCAGCATTCGGGGCAGCTTCAGCAGCATCGTCTCCTTGACGATGCCCCGCGCTTCGGGGTAGATCGCATAGAGATCGTCGAGAAAGCGCTTCTCGATCTCGACGTCCGAGAGCTCGAACAGGTCGAGCGCGGCATGCGCGGCCCGGTACACCATCAGGCTGCCGCCCGGGCGGCGCACGACGTCGCGCGGGCGCAGCACGTTCGCGATGTTGAAGAGCATGTTGAACGAGCGCTTCGGCGTCATCAGCGCGTACAGCGGATCCCACGGCATCGGCCCCGTCTCGGCCGTCAGCATCGCCATCACGACCGTCGGGCCGTGCGGGATGCCCGCGAGCGTCGCGCGCGTGTCATCGGGCAGCTCGGTGATCAGGCGCGCGGCGTCGAACGACTTCGTCGCCACGATCGCCTGGCGCGCGAGGACCTCGCGCGGCTCCCCTCCCTGCCGGTAGCGGACGCGCACGAGCTCGCCTTCGGCGACCACCTCCTGCACCTCGGCACCGGTCTGCACGCGGCTCGGGAGCTCGGCGCAGATCGCGTCGAGCAACGTCCCGGCGCCACCCACGATGTTCTGCGAGAGGCCCTTCCCCGAGCTCCAGACGAGCGCGAAGTACCCGGCTCCCTGGCCGGCCGTGATCTCCTCGGGCTCGGCCGTCGAGCGGGTCACCGTCGCACGCAGCATCGCGTCGGCGTCGCCCGGAAGCGGGCCGAGCCACTCGGCGAACGTCTGGTCGTCGCCGTGCTGGAGCAGGCGGCGACGCGTCTCGGCCTTCGTCTCGCCGAGCCGGGGCCGGGCCGCCTTCTCGTACTGGGCGACCGCGAGACGCAGTCGCGCACCGGCGCGCAGCAGCGCGATGCGCTCCTCGCGCCCGAGCGGCAGCCGGAACGGGAACAGCTCGGGGCGCCCACCGGCCAGCAGCTTGCCGTTCAGCTCCATCGCGACGAGCGTGCCCGGCACGGGCGCCGATTCCACGCCGACGTCGGCGACGAGCCGGCCGGTCGCGGAGCCCGCACCGCTGAAGACGTGCGCGCCGAGGTTGAGCCAGTAGGGATCGCGGGCCTCGGAGCGGATCCGGCCGCCGACCCGGTCGGCGGTCTCGAGCACGACGATGTCGCGGTTGCGCAGATCCCACGCCGCCGCGAGTCCCGCGATGCCCGCACCGACGATCACGACGTCTCGCAGCCTTGCCTCCGGAGCCATGCTGAGAAGTCTAGGCCGCAAGCTGCCGCGGCTACGCCGCGAAGGACGCCGCGAGCGAGCGGCCGAGCGTCTTGAGCGCGCGCTCCTCGAGCTGTCGGACGCGCTCGCCGCTGATCCCGAGGTCGCTGCCGATCTGCTCGAGCGTCTCCGCGCCACGCTCGGCGAAGCCGAAGCGGCGGCGGATGACCTCCGCGGGACGCTCGTCGAGCTCGGCGATCGCGCGCGCCACGGTGACGGACGCGACAGACGCGACGAGGCGCTCCTCCGGGCCCGATCCGGCGTCGGCGATCTGGTCGCAGCCGACCTCGTCGAGCGTCGCGGGCCGCTGTGCGATCGAGCGCAGGCGACGCTGCTCGTCCTCGCCGAAGCCGGCGGCGACGAGCTCTCCCGTCGTCGCGCGACGACCGGCCTCGAGCCGGATCCGCTCCTCGATCCGTTGCAGCGCGCCGATGCGCTCGAAGACCTGGCCCGGCACCCGCAGTGGTCGGACGTTCGCGCGCACCGCGCGCAAGATCGCAGAGCGGATCCGGGGAAGGGCGTAGGTGGCGAGCTTGACGTCGCGCTCGGGATCGAACGCGTCGACGCTCGCGACGAGCTCGAGGTTCCCGACCTGGATCAGGTCGACGAGCGGCAACGTCGTCTCGTAGCCGCGGGCGATCGTCTTCGCGATCGAGACGACCAGGCGCAGGTTGTGCTCGACGAGCATCCAGCGGGCCCGCGAGCTGCCCGCTCGCGCGGCGCGGGCGAGCTTCAGCTCGTGCGGCCGCTCGAGCAGCGGACGTCTTCCGAGCTGGGTGAGGTAGCTGTTGAGCCCCTCGTCTGCAATCATCATGGTTTCCTCCCCGTGGCGTTCCTACCCGAGGACGAGGGTCGACCGGCTGCGCTGATACATCGATGCGTATGCTCGCGGCGTGACCCACCTTCGCTACGAGCACCACACCTGGCAGGAGCTGCGCGAGCTGGCCGCGCGCGACGACGTCGTGGTCGTGATCCCCGCCGCGACGCTCGAGGATCACGGCTACCACCTGCCAATCGACACCGACGTCCGGCTCGTCGAGGCGATCACGCGCGGCGCGTGCGAGCGCGTCAACGCCAACGGGGGGACGGCGCTCCTGTTCCCGACCGCGACCCATGGCTACACGCCGCACCACATGGATTTCCCGGGCAGCGTGACGCTGCGCTGGAACGTCTTCGTCGAGTACCTGCTCGACCTCGGCCGGGCGCTCTGCCATCACGGCTTCGACCGCATCCTGCTGGTCAACGGGCACGGCTCGAACCAGCCGCTCGTGGACATGGCCGCGCGCCTCGTCAACGTCGAGCACCCGCGGGCGGTCTGCGCCTCGACCTGGTATCTCGTCACCGCGGAGTCGAAGAGGCTGCTCACCGACCTGCGCGACTCGACCCGTGGCGGCATGGCACACGCGTGCGAGCTCGAGACGTCGCTCTACCTGGCGATCGAGCCCGGCCTCGTGCAGATGGACAAGGCCGTCGACGAGCGGCCGCCCGAGAGCGAGCACATCTGGATGGACTGGACTGACGGCGAGATGAGCTACATGCCGCACTGGAGCGCGCTCAGCGAGTCGGGCGTGACCGGCGACGCGAGCAAGGCGACGGCCGAGAAGGGCGCCGCCTGGCTCGCGCGTGCGCAGGATGAGATCGCGGGATTCATCCGTGAGATCCGCGATCGGCCGCATCCGGTGCGCGTCGATCACCACTGAGCCGATCTTTCTGAAGCCTCGTGCGCGCGTTCGCCTCTACGCTGCAGGGGTGGCTCTCGATGCCCCGATCACCGAGACGGCCCGCGCCGTCGCCGAGGAGCACATCCGCGACCACGCGCTCGGTGAGGCGGCCCGCATCGAACGCCTCTCGCGCGTCCGCGAGTTCGTGCTCGGCGCGCAGGACGGCCTACTCGTCCCGCTCGGCGTCGTCACCGGCATGGCGGCCGCCAACCCGAGCCGCGCGCTGATCGTGGTCGCCGGCCTCGCCGAGGCGGTCGCCGGCGCGGTCGCGATGGGCAGCGGGTCGTTTCTCGCGAGCGAGGCCGAGGAGAAGCTCTACCTCGCCGAGATCGCCGACGAGGGCGCCGAGATCACCGACCATCCCGAGCGCGAGACCGCCGAGCTCGCGATCATCCTCGAGCAGGAGGGCCTCCCCCGCCCCCAGGCCGAGGCCGTCGCCGTCGGTCTCGCCGCGAACCCGAACGTGTTCCTGCGGACGAAGGTGCAGAAGGAGCTCGGCCTCTCACCCGACGCGGGAGGCGCGGCCTTCGGCGACGCGCTCGTCGTCGGCGGGACCTACCTCGTCGCCGCCTGCATCCCGCTCTGGCCCTACCTCGTGCTCTCGCTGCACGCGGCGCTGATCGTCAGCATCGGCTGCACCCTCGCGGCGCTCTTCGTGCTCGGCGTGGCGAAGGGCCGCGTCGCCCGCATGTCGCTCGCGCGCTCGGGCGTGCAGGTCGCCGTGATCGGCAGCGTGAGCGCCGCGATCGGCTACCTGATCGGACACGTCGTCACGTCGATCGCCGGCTGAGCCGCGCTCGGGTCAGACGATGTTGTGCTCGGGCCGCGCCTCGGCGTTCGCGAAGCGCTCGACCGAGAACCCGCTCACGTCGACGACCGGCGGCACGCCGCGGACGAGGTCGCGCAGCACCTCACCGACCGCGGGCGCCTGCTGGAAGCCGTGCCCGGAGAAGCCGGTCGCATAGAGGAACCGCGACACCCCCGAGAGCTCGCCGACGAGCGCGCTGTGATCGGGGCTCATCTCGTAGAAGCCGTGCCAGCCGCTCGCGATGCCCTGATCGAGCAGCGACGGCGCGCGGCGCTCGGCCACGGCGAGGACGCACTCGAGCCACTCCTCGCGCGTCTCGACGTCGAAGCCGTAGGGCTGCTCGGGGTCGCCCATCCCGAACAGCAAGCCCGGTCCCTCGGCGTGAAAGTAGAACCCGGTCGAGAAGTCGATCGTTAGCGGCAGCGGGCGCGGCATCGCAGGCCAGGGCTCGGTCACGCGAACCTCGCGCCGCCACGGCTTGACCGGCAGGTCGGCGCCGACGAGCTGCGCGACCTCGGCCGACCACGGCCCGGCAGCGCAGATCACGGTGTCGGTCTCGATCGTCCCGTGCGCCGTCACGACGCGGCGGATCGCTTCGCCGTCGAGCTCGATCGCGGTCACCAGGCAGCCGGTCTCGAGATGCGCGCCGTGGCGGCGGGCTCCCGCGGCGTAGCCCTGCACGACGGCCTCCGGGGTCGCATGGCCGTCGATCGGGCAGGTCGTCGCTGCCAGCACGCCGGTCGTGTCGAGCAGCGGGCTGAGCGCGCGGGCCTCGGCGGCGTCGATCAGCCGGCTCGGCACGCCGCAGCGGTTCTGCAGCGCGACGCTCCGCTTGAACACCTCGACGTCGTGCGGACGGTCGAGCAGGAACAGGTAGCCGACCTGGTGGAAGTCGATCTCGCCGCCCGGGCGCTCGCCGAAGCGTGAGAGCGCGTCGATCGAGCGCAACGAGATCTCGATGTTCAGCTCGTCGGAGAACTGCGCGCGGAAGCCGCCCGCCGAGTGCACGGTCGAGCCGCTTCCGAGCTCGGCGCGCTCGACGAGCACGACATCGACGCCGGCCTCGGCCAGGTGAAACGCCGCGCTCGTACCGACGGCGCCGCCGCCGATCACGACGACTGCCGCGGTCTTCGGAAGGTTCGGCATGCACGCGCACTCTAAGGTGCCTGCATGCGGATCGCTCCGATCCCACTCGCGATCGCCGCGCTGCTCGTGCTCGCCGGATGCGCCACCTCGTCCGCGGGGCCACCCCGGGCCGCGGGCTCGACGACGGTCCGGACGCTGGTCGACCGGAACGGCGACGGCGTGCTCGAGGCCGGGCCGGGAGAGCCTCTCGCGCCGCGCACCGAGCTCGCACCCGCAGCGGCCGTCCGGCGCACGCTGACGACGTTCGCACAGATCTCCGATCTCCACGTCGTCGACGAGGAGTCGCCGCTTCGGGTCGAGCCGCTCGATCGGCTCGGCGGATCCGTGCGCTCGGCGTTCCGCCCCCAGGAGTCGCTCTCGACGCAGGTGCTCGCCGCCACGCTCCAGAGCATCGACGCGCTCCACCCGTCGCTGCTGCTCGCGACCGGCGACCTCGTCGACAACGCGCAGCAGAACGAGCTCGGCTGGATGTTGCAGACGCTGAAGGGTGGGACCGTGCGGCCCGACTCGGGCGCGCGCGGCTATCAAGGCGTGCAGCAGGCGTCCTCCGCGGACCCGTTCCTCTACCGTCCCGACGTCGATGCGCCGCGGCACCCGGGGCTGCTCGCTCGCGCACAGCAGCCGTTCACATCGCCGGGCGCGACGATGCCGGTGCTGCTGATCCCGTCGAACCACGACCTGCTCGTGCAGGGCGTGGTTCGCGCGGACGCGCGTCTCGCAGCGATCGCCGTGGGCACGCGCAAGCTCGTCGAGCCGTCCCGCGCCGTGCTCGAGGCCGCGCGCGCCGGCTCGCTCGACGCGGTTGATCGCGCGCTCTCGGCGCCTGGTGAGGAGCGCGAGGTCCCGTCCGATTCCCGCCGGCGGACCCTCGCGCCGGGCGAGCTCTTGCGCACGCTCGCGCAGGCCGACCGCACCCGCCTGACGGGTGGCTATCTGCTGCTCGACCGCGAGCTCGCGCACGGCGTGCGGCTGCTCTCGCTGGACACCTCGTCACGCACGCGAGGCTCCGACGGCGAGCTGCCGGAGGCCGAGCTCGCGTGGCTCGCCGAGAGGCTGAAAGCGCACGCGGGAGAGCGAATCGTGGTCGTCTCGCCGACGCCGCTCGTCAACACGCGCGGAGGCGATCGCGCGCTCGCGCTGCTGGACGCGACGCCGGGCGTGATCGCGGTGATCGCGGGGGACACCCACCGCAACGCGATCTCGCCGCGCCGCTCGCCGCACGGCGGCTACTGGCTCGTGCGCGCAGCCTCGCTCGCCGACTATCCACAGCAGGCCCGCATGTACCGGATCGTCGAGCTGACCGACAAGAGGGTCGCGCTGCAGACCTGGGTCGTGGACCACGCCGGAGCGGCGAGCGATGCGGGCTGGCTCGGCCTGGCCGGTATCTCGCGCGACCTCGCGTTCCTCGATCTCCAGGGTGGCCGCCCGCTGCGCGAGGCGGGCGGACGGCTCGACCGGAACGCCACGCTCTATCTGCCCTAGGAAGCTCTCACAGAATGATTCGTGAATGGCTGGACTCCGTCGGCTGCTCGATAGCAGCCGACTCCACACGCGTGTCAAGCGCCAGCGCTTGACACGCTGCTCACAAGCCTGGGCGGGGATCGCCTTGCAGCGGCTCCTGTACCAAACGAAACCGCAAAAGGCGATCACCGCCCAAGCGCCAGACAGGTGCAAGCGCAACGCGCTTGCACCG
>JANLRV010000230.1:0-8082 GCA_031361905.1 Actinomycetes bacterium | reverse complement strand
ACCTTTTCCAAGTTCGCCTGGGACTTGATCGTCGACTCGGCCAGCGTCGCCGGCGGCTCGGGGCGCTCCGAAGTAGCGCTTCCGCCAATGAGCAATCCGTTCAGGAACGAGTCGTTGCGGGCGATCAGTTGCGAGCCCGTGGCCCATTCCTTCCCGCCGGCGAGGGCCAAGAAACTGAGGATTCCGGCAATCACCACGAACGTGATGCCGGCGCGCAACGAATGGCGGCGAAGCGAGCGGACGATGAAACCGACCCAGATCTTTCCCTGCCCGAAATCGAAGAGGTCGCCCTCCTCGGCGGCCGGGGTGACCCCCCCCCCGACCGCGCTGGGGGGTGCCGGGGGAACCCCGCCCCCCCACGAGCCGCTCAGCACCTCGTCGTGATCGAATCGGTGCCGCTGTATGCCGCGCCCGCGGCTGTCACTCCGCGCAGCAGCGCTGTGGTGTCGCCGCACGCGATGCCGGTCGAGCCGGTGCGGAAGACGAGCACGAGATCGCGCCGCCCGTCGCGGTTGACGTCGATCCGCAGGCCGAGGAGTGGCGCGGCCTCGGTGCCGGTCTTGCCGAATCGGATCGCCGAGAACACCGCGCTGTCAGCGGCGAAGGTCGCCGACGAGAGCAGCGAGACGAGGATCGGGCGGCTCGGCTGCAGCGGCCGGACCACGTTGGTCGCCGTCAGCGGATCGATGTCGATCTTGACGGGCGTCGTCGTCGAGAACAGGGTGCAGCTCTGGACGGGGCCGTCGAAGACAAGCGCGCGGAACACGTCGCTGAACGGGGCCGTGAGGCGGACGTGAGCGCCGACCGGGAGCTGCAGCCCACCGTCCCAGCGCGTGTCGATGATCCCGTAGAAGGGGAACAGCTCGGAGCCGGGGTCGATCGAGCCGTCGTTGTTCGCATCGATCGCGACGGGCGGATCGACCGCCGGGAAGTCGAACGGCACGAGCGGCGGGGTGAACCCCCGCTCGATGGCGATCGGCGATGCGAGGTCGTCGATCGTGCCGCCGGAAGGTACCCAGCGACCGGTGAAGCCGATGCCGCCGCCTTGCGTCGCTCCCTCGATGTGGATGCCGTCCGTGCAGGCCCTCGAGGTGTCGTTGACCGCCAGGCCGTTGACCCCGACTGAGACCCAGCGCGCTTCCGCCGTCGCGGCCGTGATCGCGCTGACGGCCAGCGTCGCCAGGATGGCGACGCTTCGAAGCATGCTCTTCTTCATGGTTCCCTCTTTTCCGATGCTGATTGGTGGGACCGCTCGCGTGCGATCTCCTTGGCGATGTCGTTGCTCGTGGCGTGGCCGGTCAGCGCGAGCAGGAACGGCTCCTTCGCGAGCGCGTAGAGCTCGGTGTCGCTCGTGGCGAGAACCGTCGCGGTGCGCGGCACGTCGTGCAGCAGCGCGATCTCGCCGAAGCCGTCGCCGCGTTGCATCACATCCACGCTCGAGCCGCCTCGCACGACCTCGACCTCGCCCTCGGCGATCGCGAAGTAGCGGTCGCCCGGATCGCCCTCGCGCACGATCACGCGTCCGGCCGGCGCGTGCACCGGCTCGAGGCTGCGGGCGATGCCCTCGAGCGCCGGGCCGGGAAGCGCGCGGAAGATCGGCAGCGCCCGCAGGAGAGCCAGCTCGACGACGGGCACGTCGGCCTCGGCGTCGATGCGCCGAAGCCGGCGCCCGCCGAGCGCGACGGCGAGCGGCAGGATCGCGCCGCAGGCGATCAGTCCGGCGCGCGCGCCGCTCAGCTCGACGATGCCGGGAACGATCAGCGAGCCGACCGCGAGCCCTCCCATGTAGAGCGCCTCGAGGCTCCCGAAGATCCTCCCCAGGACGTGCGGAGGAGAGCAGCGCTGCAGCAGCGACCGTCCAGCGACGTCGAAGACGCTGCGTCCCATGCCGCCGATCACGATCGCGACGACTGCGACCGCGAGCGTCGCGTGGAGGCCGATGCCGACGAACGCGAGCCCGCTCGCAACCGCGGCCAGCGCGAGAATCGGTGCGATGCGAGCGCGGCCGACGAGCGCCGCGGCGGCAGCGGCGCCGATCATCGCGCCGGCGCCGAAGATCGCGTTGAAGTAGCCGGCCCAGCCTTCGCCGATCTCGAGCGTGTCGACGGCGAGAATCACGAAGAGCACGTCGCAGGCCCCGATCAGGACGAACTGCGCGGAGAGCAGGAGCACGAGCAGGCGAGGCTGGGGGTAGCGCTTGAGGGCGGTGATGCCGGAGACCGCCTCGCCGAACGCGGATCGCGCCTCCTCGTCGACGAGGGGCGGCGGGCCTGGAGTCGGCCAGACGAGCAGGGCGGCGCACCCGACGAGCGCCGCGAAGACGAGAAAGACCACCGCGGGGCTCGTGACGGTCAGCAATGCTCCCGTCAGCGCCGCCGACCCGAGCATCCCTGCGGCGTCTGCCCAGCCGCCGAGCACGTTCGCGGCGACGAGCTCGTCGGGCGTGCGTGTCAGCGAGGGCAAAAGCACGTTGTAGGCGGGCCGCGTCACGGTGATCGCGATGTTCACGGCGGCGAGCAGCAGGAACGCGCCGATCGTGATGTCCGCGAACGCAAAGGCCGCGGCCGCGGCGAGCGGGAGCGCCTGGGCGACGTATCCCAGGGCAAGCACGCGGCCGGGACGGAAGCGGTCGGGAAGCGAGGCCGTGAGCGGCGCGAGCACCATCGCCGGCAAGAGCTGCCCGGCGGCTGCGAGCGAGGCCGTGGTCGTGCCGCCGATCCGGTACGCGTAGACGAGCATCGCGATCCACCACCCGTACTCGGCCGCGGCGAAGGCCGTGTACGCGAGCAGGGCTCGGCGGAGACCTGGCCGGCCGAGCGCGCAGCGGAAGACGCGCGCGACAGTCGCTCCTCGCCCGTCGCGCGCCGAGACGCTCAGATCCGCCGCATCCGCCACTCGATTGGAGCGTACGTCCCAGGGAGCGCCGTTGCAACGGCCGCAAGGGGTGGGCTGATGCACCCACCCTGCGAGCTCCGGGGCGGGTGGGTCGACCTCCCCGTCGTCGCCTACGACCGTCCCGGAGCGTCGGCGTGATCGGCAGCGAGTGACGTCGCGCGCTGGGATGCGTCGTAGGCCGCGACAAACGGCATCATCCCGGGCCAGGCAGTCGGCAGGTCGCGGATCACCGAGCGAAGCGTCGATGAGCTCTCGATCGCCTGGGTGGCGTAGTCCCTCCAGGGCTCGGCGTAGCGACGGAAAGGCGCGAGCCGGTCTGCGCTCTCGACCGCGACCTGGAGCACGTCGGCGCACATCTCGGACACTGCGAGCAGGCGAACGCGTTCGAGCGCGCTGGGCGGGGTTGGCGATTCGTCGAGGTAGTGCGCCCTGAGCTCGGGGTACTCGATGAACACGCGCTGCGCGCTCGCCCACATCGACAGCACCTCCCGGTTGGTCTCGGCGCCGGCGACCTCGTTGGCGATTCGCGCATGCTCCGCGAGGCTTCGTGCCTGGAAAGCCAGGACCAGCACCGAGACGATGACCGCGATCGTTGCCGCGTCCAAGACACTCTCCTTCGCGTCAGCTGCAGGATCGCCGCCGGAGGTGGCGGCGTATCCGCGTCGCGAAGTATTGCGCCTCTGGCTGCGCCCGATCGGGAGTACCCTCGATTCCGCGCCGTCCGGGGCGGCTCCCGGCCGTTCCAGACCACGTGGAGATCTGCTCTCGGCCACAAGAAGGCGCCGCCGCGTAACCCCCCAGCTAGGCTCGGGTTCGCCTTCTGAGCTGGGTGGCGACTTCGACGCGCCCGCGAGGCGCCGGACCAAATGACGCGTGCGAGACGCCCGACCCGAGCGTGCACTCTCAAGGACTCGGCGGATCACCGGATGCGGTCGACGCGGCCTTTATGTGCTCTCGCTCGAACCGCTCGCGTCGCTTGTTCACGTGCTCGCACAGCCGGGCTCGCTCAGCGAGTAGCGCGAGTTCGCGCTTGTTCACGAGCTCGGCTGCATCAAGGCTGCGAGAGACTTAGGTTGCGATGCCCACGACCGGTGGAAGGCGATCCAAGCCGAACTCGCGACGCTGACGGAGTGGCCGACGCTCGCCGATCTGTTCGGGTCGTCTCGGCCAGTCCGCGCTCGGCCGAATGAACGTCATAGACGTCTACACCGTCGAGCAGCTCGTGACGTGGTCGGCCGATGCCCTCTTGGGCGTCTCGCAGCTTGGCCCGGCGATCCTCGAGCACATCAAGGCCTCGCTCGCGGAGCACGAACTGTCGCTATTGACCGAGGCCTAGTCGCGCGCGGGGTCTCGCCGCATTCGCCCGCGGCGTGACCCCGCTGTCCACCCCATCGAGTCCGGTCACACGCGCCGGTAGCGGCTCACGAAGCGGCGCAGGCTCCACGTGTCCCACGTGGGACACGTGGGCAGCCGCACGTGTCCGGGTCCGGACACCTGGTCGAGGGTGACCACCTGGACTCCAGGTGTTACCTGAGTAACACCTGCCGCGGTTCGGATCGCCTTCGCCGCGATGTGCTCGGCCCGCTCTCGGTGTACGTCCACGAGTCGGCTATCCGAGGAGCTCGGTGTCGATCACCGCGTCGTGCCGGTTGAGGATCTCGACGCTCGCGATCAGCGCGAGCGGGATCGACCGCGTAGTGATCCGGTAGTCGTGCTCGGTCTGCGCGACGACGGCGTAGGGAGCCTCGACGACCTCGCCGTTGTGCGGTCGCTCATTCGTCCGTCCTACCGTCGCTCTTCGCGATCGGGCCGTAGAGCTCCGGCCTGCGGTCGGAGAAGAGGCGCACCGCATACTGGCCCGCACCGGGCTCCTTCGTCTTGTTGCGCGCTAGCTCCAGGTCGATGTCGGCGACGATCAGGGACTCGCTCGCATCGTCTGCTTGGGCCACGACCGTGCCGAGCGGATCGACCACCTGGCTGCGACCGAAGAACCTGGCGCCTGACTCGGTCCCCACGCGATTCGCGGTCAGGAAGTAGACGGCGTTCTCGGCAGCGCGGGCCCGGGGCAGATAGTCGGCGAGCTCGCGAGAGGCGACGGGGGAGTTCGTCGGGTGCGCCACGATCTCCGCTCCCGCGAGTGCGAGCACGCGAGTGATCTCGGGAAACCGCCAGTCGTAACAGATCTGCAGCCCGATCCGGCCGACCGGCGTCTCGAACACCTCGTAGGCCTCCGCGCCCGACGTCGTGAAGCAGTCGACGCCGATCAGGGCGATGTGCGATTTGCGATACGTGCCGATGATCCCTCCGGGGCCGAGCAGCACGGCGGTGTTCAGGAGCGTCGTCTCCGGGGGCGTTCCGCCGCCGCGCTCGAGCACGCCGATGACGCAGTGGAGTCCGAGGCGCCGGCAGGCGGCGACTAGCGTGTCGGTCTGTGGCCCGGGCACGGCGATCGCCGCGCGACCAGCTTCGCTGGCGTCCGCGAACATGTAGCCGCTGAGCGCGCACTCCGGAAGGACGACGAGTGCGCAGCCGCTCGCGGCTGCTTTCTCGAGCCACTCGAGACATTTGCCGAGGTTTCCCCGGACGTCGCCGAGCTGGGGATCGGTCTGGACGACTCCGACCCGCACTTCAACCGGACCGCGGGCCGGAGAGCCACCGGTCGGCCGGCTGCTGCTCGATGAACGTGTTGGCGATCTCGATCCGCCGCGCAAACCAGACATCGCCGAGCGACTGGGCATAGTCGATGAACCGTGCGAGACCGTCGCAGCGCGCGGGGTTTCCGCTGACCCGCGGGTGCAGCCCGATCGACATCATCCGCGAGACGTCGTCGCCGTCGTTGCGCAGCCGGTCGAGGTGCGCCTTGGCCGTCTCGAAGAAGTGGAGGGGGCTGCCGAACCCGGTCCCGACGACGTAGCGCGCGTCGTTAACGACGAGCCCGTAGGGGACGACGAGGTGCGGCTGCCCGAGGATCCGCGTCCAGTACGGCAGGTCGTCGTTGTAGGAGTCCGAGTCGTAGACGAACCCGCCCTCCTCGACGACGAGCTCGCGCGTGTTGACGCTCATCTCGCGGCAGTACCAGCCGAGCGGCCGCGACCCGGTCGTCCGCTCGATCGACGCGATCGCGAGCCGGATCGCCTCGCGCTCGTCGTCGCGGCTCATTTCGAAGTGGTTGCTCCAGCGGTAGCCGTGGCCCGCGGTCTCATCGCCGCGCGCCGCCAGCTTGGTCGCGACCTCGGGGTTGCGCTCGAGCGCCACGGCGGCTCCGAAGAAGGTGACCGGGATGCCGGCGGCGTCGAAGACTCGGAACATCCGCCAGATCCCCGCGCGGCTCCCGTATTCGTACATCGACTCGACCGCCAGGTCGCGCTGTCCCTCGATCGCGAACGGCAGCTCGTAGAGGATGTCGTTCGTGCCGTCACCCATCGCGAAGGTCTTCTCCGAGCCCTCCTCGTAGTTGACGACGATCTGCACGGCAACTTTCGCGTCCTTCTCCCAGCGCACCTTCGGCGGGTGCTCGCCGTAACCGACGAGCTCGCGCGGCGGTCCCTCGACGGGGTTGTCGGTGGTCATGAAGAACTGGGGATCATCGTGCGTCATGGCCGTCCTCTCATGGCTGTCGGTTGAGGCGTGCGTGGATCGTTGGTTGCCGGGAGGACGCTCACGTCAGGCCGGCGAGCGAACGCGCGCCGTCCGCGACGATCAGCTGCCCGCTGAGGTATCCCGCCTCCTCGCTCGCGAGGTAGGCGTAGAGGTAGGCGATGTCGTCGGGGCTGCCGATGCGGCGCACCGGTACGAGCGGAGCGACGGCGGCGACCCCCTCGGGTCCCAGCGAGTTGACAGGGTCGAGCGACTGCGGCGTTTCGATCACGCCGGGAGCGACGGCGTTCGCCGTAATCCCGTCCGGTCCGTACTCGACGGCGAGGTTCTGGATCAGCCCGACGAGGCCCGCCTTGGCGGCGGCGTAATGCGGGTGCTCCGGCCACGCCGAGACCGTCCCGGCCACCGATGAGGTGGCGATCAGCCGGCCGTAGCGTTCGCGCTGCATGTGCGGCAGGGCGGCGCGGAAGAGCCGCCAGGCGCCGTTCAAGTCGACGTCGAGCGTCAGGTTCCACGCGTCGTCGTCGAGCTTGGCGAGCGGCACCTTGCGCGCGATCCCAGCGTTCGCGACCGCGATGTCAATGCGCCCGAGCTCCGAGACGCAGCGCTCGATCAGCGCGTCGACCTGCTCGGGCCGGCGGACGTCGACTTCTATGACGAGCGCCTTCCGGCCCGCGGCCTCGACGGCGCAGCGCACCGGCTCTACGTCGTGAGGGTCGCCCGGGAACCACGCGAGCGCGACGTCTGCTCCGGCCTCTGCGAACACCCGCGCCGTCGCGGCTCCGATGCCGGACGCGGCACCCGTGACGACCGCGACCCGATTCTCCAATCTGAACATCCGCCCTCTTCCCCCGTTCGTTGTCTGGTGCCCTGCGCGCGCCGGGCCGGGTTACAACATTACGTCGCCGCCGTTCGGGGCGAGGGTCTGCCCGACGTAGTCCGACGACTCGTCCGCGGCGAGGCGCTGTTTCGCGGAGCGCCTCGAGCGCGTGCACGCTCTTCTCTCCCTCAACAAGCCAGACGCGGCGGGCGCCGCTCCGGATCGTCAGCGAGCGCCCCACCGCCGAACCGCGCCACCCCGGCACACGCGTCAGCGATTCCCTCGATCAGGCCGAGCGCGGCCGCCGGCGCGCCCATCGTCGTCGTAAGCAGACTCGGAAGGAGGGCGGTCGGGACCTCGTGGCCGATGTCGGCGAGCAGACTCGCCAAGCCAATCCCGCCCACTCCACGTGTGAGCCAGCGCTCTGAGTCGGCCGCGGTAGTGGCTGTGGGCGGTTTGGCCTGCTGCTGCCCACTCGTCATCGGACAAGACTGCCACGACCTTCCTCTGCCGTGTTCGGTCCATTGCTCCGTCGACGGCTTGCGTCCCGCTCGGCAAACCATGTGTCAATCCTGTGCCAATCGTGGCCGTCGAGGGCCGTCCGTGGCATCTCCTGGCCACGGACATACCCGCACGAGAGCACAAAAAAACCCTGCCTGAGCAGGGCTTTCTTGAGGTACCGCGTACGGGATTCGAACCCGTGCTACCGCCGTGAGAGGGCGGCGTCCTAGGCCCCTAGACGAACGCGGCCGGAGACGCAGGCAAACCTG
>JANLRV010000175.1:0-38213 GCA_031361905.1 Actinomycetes bacterium | reverse complement strand
GCTCGTGCCGCCGCCTCCGCGACCGCGCGAGTTCCGCGCGGCCACGCCCGGTGGCGTCTCCGTGATCGGGTAGAGGTAGACCGCTCCGGAATCGACCGGGGAGGCCTCTCCAGCCCCCGCGACAGCTAGTGAGATAGGCCGTAAACTCGTGAGGTGCCTGGCGCGACCGATCAGATCTGCTGGCAGAGCGCCGAGGCGCTCGCAGGGTCGCTGCGCCGGCGCGAGCTGAGCTCGCTCGAGCTGCTCGAGCAGGTGCTCGTCCGCTGCGATGCGCTCGAGGAGGAGATCAACCCGTTCGCCCTTCGCCTCGATCGGCGCGCCCGCGCGGCCGCCGAGCGGGCCGATGCGCTGCTCGCGCGCGGCGAGGGCGGGCCGCTCTGCGGCGTGCCGCTGACGATCAAGGACTCGCAGTGGCTGGCCGGCTATCCCGCAGCGGTCGGCTCGCAGGCGCAGCGCGATTTCGTGCCGGATGCGACCTGCGCGGCCGTCGAGCGGCTCGACGACGCCGGTGCCGTGATCTTTGCCAAGACGGCGACGCCCGAGCTCTGCTACGTCGGCATCACGGATTCGCCGCTGTGTGGCCCGACGCGCAACCCGTGGGATCTCGAGCGCGTCGCCGGCGGGTCGTCCGGCGGTGCAGCCGCGGCCGTCTCCGCCGGGCTCGGTCCGCTCTCGCTGGGGGGCGACGGCGGCGGCTCGATCCGCATTCCCGCAGCGTTCTGCGGTGTCGTCGGCTTCAAGCCGACGTTCGGCCTGGTGCCGCGCGAGCCGTCTGCGATGGGGTGGAAGACGATCGTCAGCTATGGGCCGCTGAGCCGCTCGGTGGCAGATGCCCGCACGATGCTGGCGGCCGTCTGCGGGCTCGATCTGCGCGACCGCTCGAGCGTTCCGTTCGATCGCGCCGCGCTCGACGTCCGCGTGGCGTCGCTGCGCGGGCTTCGTCTGTGCGCGAGCGCCGATCTGGGCCACGCCGCGCTCGACGACGACGCGCGCTCGGCGTTTGCCGAGCTGCTCGACGCGCTGCGCGCCGAGGGCGTCGAGATCATCGACGACCACCCGGGCCTGCCGCCGTCTGTCGAGACCTGGACGACCGTCGCCTACTCCGACTCGGCGGTCGCTGACGGGCAGCTGCTGCACGACCATCGCGACGAGCTCGGCGAGATCGCGATCGCGGTGCTCGAGCTCGGCCAGAGCTTCACGGCCGAGCAGATCGTCGCCGCGCAGCATCGTCGCGAGCTGATCCACGGCGCCTACGCGCAGCTGTTCGCGCGCACCGGCGCGCACGGCCTGCTGACGCCGACGCTCGGCTGCGAGGCCTTCCCGCAGGGCCGGCTCTGGCCCGAGCGGATCGGCGACCGCGAGATCGAGCTGCCCGACGTGGACTGGGCGCCGTTCATGCCAGACGCGAACCTGGCCGGTCTCCCGGCCTGCGCGCTCCCGCTCGGCCTCGGCGACAGCGGCCTGCCGCTCTCGCTCCAGATCCTCGGCCCGCGCTTCTCCGACGGGCACCTGCTCGCGATCGCCGAGGCGATCGAATCGCTCCTCTCCCTGGACCTCCGTCCACCCGCCTACACCCTCTGAGGCACCGATGGCCAAGAAGCAGACGAAGACCCGTGAACGCGTCGCAAGCCGCTCCGCGCGACCTGCGCTCTCAGGCCTCTCCGACATCTACTCGTTCCTGCGCGCGAACCAGACCCCGCTGTACTTCGTCTCGCCGACGCCGTACAACATCCTCGGGATCGACCAGTGGGTCGGCCGTTTCCAGCACATCAGCTTCTTCGACACGTTCGCCGGCGCCCATCCGCACTCGTTCGTGCCCGAGCGCGTCGGACCGCGCGACTTCGAGTCGTTCGAGTCCGTCAACACCTACCTGCTCAGCCACAAGCGCGTGATCGAGCACGTGCGCACGCGCGGCGGTGGCAAGGCGCTGTTCGTGATGTTCGACGAGGACACCGTCGAGGCCGCGAAGGACGTCGGGCTGGAGATCGCGTTGCCGCCGCTCGCGCTGCGCAACCAGATCGACAGCAAGATCGAGACGACGCGCCTCGGGGACGACGCGGGCGTCGCCAGCGCGCCGAACACGCTCGGACGCGCCGCGAACTACCACGAGCTGTGCGCGCTCGCCGACCGAGCGACGCTTGGCCGCGACCTCGTCGTGCAGACGCCGTTCGGCGACTCCGGGCGCACCACCTTCTTCATCCGCGACGAGGCCGACTGGGCGAAGAACCACCGCGCCCTCTGCGATGACGACCTCAAGGTGATGCGCCGCATCAACCACCTGCCGGGCACGCTCGAGGCCTGCGTGACCCGCAACGGCACGCTCGTCGGACCGGTCCAGACCGACCTCACCGGGTTCCCCGAGCTGACGCCGTATCGCGGCGGCTGGTGCGGCAACGACGTCTTCCCCGATGTCTTCGGGCCGGAGACGAGGGATCGCATCATCGGGATGGCGCGGCGCCTCGGCGACCGCCTCGGCCAGGAGGGCTACCGCGGCGTCTTCTGCTTCGACTTCCTGCTCGACACCGACGACGGCGAGGTCTACCTCGGCGAGATCAACCCGCGGATCTCGGGCGCGAGCCCGTTGACGAACCTGATCACGGCGAAGTACGGCGGGATCCCGCTCTTCCTCTTCCACCTGCTCGAGTTCATGGACGTCGACTGGGAGCTCGATCTCGACTCGGTGCAGGAGCGCTGGCGTGGCTTCGACGGCTGGAGCCAGCTCGTGCTCAAGCAGACGACCGACGAGGTCGAGCTGATCACGAAGGCGCCGCAGTCCGGCCTCTGGCGCCTGACGGGCGACGGCGAGGTCCGCTTCATCCGGCCCGAGACCGACTGGCACGCCGTCGGCGGCGAGGACGAGGCGTTCTACCTGCAGGTCTACGGGCCGGGGGACTACCGCTATCCGGGCGCCGACCTCGGCGTGATCGTCGCGCGTGGCCGCATGCAGACGGACGACCGCGAGCTGTACGAGCGTGCGAAGCTCTGGAGCGCCGGCATCACGAGCCAGTTCGAGAGCGTCCCGCTCGACCAGGCGATCGAGCCGCCCGACCAGACCTACACGAAGTGGTTCTGACGGCCCGGCCCAGCTGAACGGTCAGGCCTTGATCACGATCGGGGTGCCATCGGGCACGAGGCGCAGCAGCCGGGCGAGCTCGGCGTTCGCCACGTGGATGCACCCGTGCGATGCGCGCCGGCCGATCGTCCACGGCGCGTTCGTCCCATGCACGGCGCTCGGGAGCCCGTGTTCCCAGCGCCCACGCGGCGCGTTCGAGTACGCCGCGATCGCGAGCACCGCGGGCCCGTAGGGTCCGGCCGCGTCGGCGACCCGCCAGTGCGCGTCGATGTAGAAGCTGCCGATCGGCGTCGGCGTGAGGTCGGCGCCAAAGCCGGCTCGCAGGCGAAGGATGCGCCTGCCGCCGCGGTACAGCTCGAGCCTGCGCGCGGAGATGTCGGCCACGATCCGCGAGCGCACCTGCGTGCTCGCCACGGCCCAGGCGGGGACCCAGCCGGTCACGCCGTTGGGCTGCAACGGCAGCTTCGCGCGATACCAGGTCGGCAGGCAGGAGCGGCTCGAGCGCGCCTCGAGCGCGAGCAGCGTTGTCGGGAGCCCGAACTCGTTGAGCGGCGAGATGCGCGCGAGGGTGGCGCCTCCCGGGGATCGGCGCGCGCGGAACGCCGAGATCACGTGCAGCACGGTCGCCGACCGCTCTGAGGTCAGCGCGCCGGGAAGACACGCCGGCGTGGGCGGAGGCGGCGGGGCGGGAGCGGCGAGCGTCTCGGCCGGTGCGGTCGGTGGCGTCGCGCGATGCTCACCCGACTGGCCGCACGCGGCCAGCACGAGCGCGCTCGCCGAGATCAGGAGGAGCCGTCGCACGGTTCTCACCGTAGTCGTCGTGCGGGTGAACGTGCCTGGCCGGCGCTCCGCGAGGCGGAGCGCCGGCCGGCGCAGATCACGCGAGCTCGCCGAGCTTCCCGTAGTGCTTCGCGAGCAGGTAGTAGAACGTCACGCGGCTCTTGCTGTTGTCGCCCTTCATCGCGTCGGCCACCGACGAGATCGCCGCGTCGAGGTCGGCGTCGGAGTGCGTCAGCGCGAGCTTCTTCTTCAGCCAGCTCTCGCGAACGCGCGCGAGCTCGTCCGGATCGGAGGCCGAGACGAGCGAGGAGTCACGGTTGCGCAGCGCGATACCGAGGTGCTTGACGATTCCTGCGACGGCGTCTTCGTCGACATCCGATGCGTACTTCTTGACGTCGGCAACGTGCTCGGACATGCCCATCCTCCGGAACTCGTGGTGAAGGCTCGATCAGCCAGGGCGGACGGTACCATCACCCGCTTCGTGATGGGGCGCGGCAAGAGCCGCTCGGTCTCGAGCGGGAGCTGCGGCTCGACGACGCGGGTCAGCGGCTCGCGTCGACGAACGCCACGGCGATCGCGGCGGGGTCGCGCGTCACGAATCCCCCGGGATGGTCGGTGACAGAGGCGCCGCTCGCCTCGATCCGACCGCGCACGACGGCGACCTCGTCCGCGGATGGCAGCACGACCGTCCAGTGGCCGAGACCCGCGACGCCCGTTGCCGGTGCAGCCGGGATGCCACGCCCGCGCCAGACGTTGAAGCCGACGTGATGATGGTAGCCGCCGGCCGAGAGGAACTCGGCGCTGCCGAGGTCGGCCATCACGTCGAAGCCGACGACGTCCCGGTAGAACGCGAGGCCGGCGGCGATGTCGTTGACGTAGAGGTGGACGTGTCCCACCTTGAGACCGCTGCCGGCTCGTTCGCGCGGATCCTGGCCCCGGACGACGCCGAGCAGATCCTCCATGTCGAGTGGAAGCGTGACCATGCCGACGCGGGCGCCCGGGTCCGCCGGCGGAGGCCACTCGCTGCGTGGCCGGTCGGCGTAGAGCTCGATCCCGATGCCGTCCGGGTCGGTCAGGTAGATCGCCTCGGAGACCCCGTGATCAGAGGCCCCGTCGATCTCGGTGTGGGTGGCGGCGAGGCGTTGGACGGCGTGCGCGAGCTCCTCGCGCGAGTCGAAGAGGAGCGCGAAGTGGTAGATGCCGGCGTGCCGGCCGGGGGGTCGCACGCCCGGATCCTCCGTCAGGACGAGCAGGTCGTCGCCGCCGGCGCCAAGCGAGGCCGTGCCGTCGCTGCGGCGCTGCACGGAAAGCCCGATCGAGCGCTCGTAGTAGGCGATTGAGCGCTCGAGGTCGGAGACGATCAGGTGGACGGAGCCGAGCCGGAGCGCATCGGGAAGGCCCGGGGCGCGGGCGGCCGTGCGCGAGCCGGCGGTGGTGTCGTCGGTGGTGCTCATGCCTGCATGGTTGCACCGGCAGGCGGAGCTCCGTCGGCGCGATCGGCGGCGAGCCATCGGAAGAGCTCCTCCATGCGCGCGGCGACGAGCGCATCGCCGTCGCGACCGGCCCAGTCGTGCACGCCCTTGCCGCTCGCGAGCCCGCGGTGGCCGGCGAGCGGGAGAGCGCGCACGGCATCGGGTGGGAGCGGCTGCGTGTCGAGGTGCGGCTGCAGGAACTCGGCGAACGCGACCATCGTCTCGAGCCCGCCGACGTCAGCCGACTCGAGCGGGCCTGTCACGGCGAGCCGCCGGCCGAACGATGTCCGCACCACCGCGTCGATCGCCTCCGCCGACGCGACGCCTGCGGCCCACAGGCTCCACGCCTCCCGAAGCAGCGCGAACTGCAGCCGGTTGCCGATGAACCCCGGGATTTCCTGGTCGATCACGGCCGGCTCCTTGCCGGCCGCGCGGAGCGCGTCGCACGTCCACGGCACGACGTCGGGATCGGTCTCGGGACCTGCGCAGACCTCGACGAGGGGGATCAGCTGGGGCGGGTACCAGAAGTGCGTGGCGACGACTCGGCCGCGGTGCCGGACGTGCTCGACGAGCTCGCTCGCGGGCTGGCCGCTCGACGTGCCGAGCACGGTCGGCGGCGCGCAGATGCGGTCGAGCTCGGCGAACAGGGCGAGCTTCGCGGGGACGTCCTGCGTGATCGCCTCGATCACGAGCTGCGCCGGGGCGGCGGCCTCCAGATCGGTCGTCGTCGCGATGCGCGCGACCGCCGCGGCGGCGTCGCCGGCCGTGACGAGGCCGTGCCGCTCGAAGGCCGCGAGGCTCGTGCGCACGTTCTCGACGGCGCGGCCGAGGCTCTCCTCGCTTCGGCCGACGAGCACGACATCGAAGCCGGCGGTCGCGTACAGCTGCGCCACGCCATGCCCGATGATGCCGTTGCCGATCACGGCGACGGTGTCGAGCGATCCGGGAACGGTCATGGTGCGATGCTACTCCTGGCGCCGCGATCAGCTCCAAGCGCCAATAAAAGTGCCAGGCACCGATCTTGGCGGCTCAGCTCAGATTGGCTCTGTCAAGCCGATCTCGCGCGCCGTGGTCGTGCGCTGACGCGGGTGGCGCCAATAAAAGTGCCAGGCACCGATCTTGGACGCCGAGCCTCAGCCGCGGCCGATGAACGGCATCTTCGTCGCCATCACCGTGAGGAACTGCACGTTCGTGTCGAGCGGCAGGCCCGCCATGTAGACGACGGCATCGGCGACGTGCACGGGGTCGATCGTCGGCTCCACTGCGATCGAGCCGTCCGCCTGCTCGGTCCCGTGCGTGCCGTAGGTCTGCGCCAGGTTGGTGGCCGCGTTGCCGACGTCGATCTGCCCGCAGGCGATGTCGTGGCGCCGCCCGTCGAGCGACGTCGATTTCGTCAGGCCTGAGATCGCGTGCTTCGTCGCGGTGTACGGCGCGGAGCTCGGCCGCGGAGCGCTGGCCGAGATCGAGCCGTTGTTGATGATGCGCCCGCCACGGGGCGACTGGCGCTGCATGATGCGGAAGGCCCGCTGCGTGCAGAGGAACGTGCCGGTCAGGTTGATGTCGACGACCGAGCGCCACTGCTCGATCGTGAGGTCCTCGAGCGGGACCGGAGGCGCGCCCACCCCCGCGTTGTTGAACAGCAGGTCGAGCCGGCCGAAACGCGCCTCGACTGCCGCGAAGAGCGTCTCGACGGAGGCTGGATCGGCGACGTCGCAGGCGTGCGCCATCGACTCGCCTCCGGCGGCGGCAGCCGTCTCGTCTAGCGGTGCGAGGCGCCGGCCCGCGGCGACCACGGTCCAGCCCGCCTGGCTGAGGGCGATCGCGACCGCGCGGCCGATGCCGCTGCCGCCACCCGTGACGAGCGCGATCCCGCTCATCGTGCAGCCGCCCCGATCCGGCCCGCGAGCTCGTCCTCGACGTAGACGCGGATGATCTCGTCGAAGTCCGCCTCGGCTCGGAATCCGAGGGCGTCGGCGCGGCTCGTCTCGAAGGCCTGCGGCCAGCCGGCGACGATGCTCGCGATCGAGGCGTCAGGCTCGCGGCGGATCAGGGAGACGACGTCGTCTCCCGCCGCGCGCCGGAGCGCCGCGATCTGCTCGGCGACGGTTGCCGAGAGCCCGGGCATCGTGAGGCAACGGCGGTTGCCGAGAGCGCTCGTCTCGAGCGTCGCCGCGTGCACGAGGAAGGAGATCGCCGCGCGGGGGGAGGCGAACCAGTGGCGCACGTCGTCTGCGACCGGGAGGATCGCCTCGCGGCCATTCAGCGGCTCGCGGATGATGTTCGAGAAGAAGCCCGAGGCAGCCAGGTTGGGCGTGCCCGGTCGCACGCAGATCGTCGGCAGGCGGATGCCGACCCCATCGCAGAACCCGCGACGCGAGTAGTCGCTCAAGAGCAGCTCGTCGATCGCCTTCTGCGTTCCATAGCTCGTCAGCGGCGTCGCGCAGAAGTCGTCGCCGATCACGTCGGGGAAGGGCGCCCCGAAGACGGCGATCGAGGAGGAGAAGACGACGCGCGGCCGGTAGCCGCCGCCGGCCGCGCGGATCGCCTCGAGCAGCCGTCGCGTGCCGTCCAGGTTGACGCGGTAGCCCTTCTCGAAGTCAGCCTCCGCCTCGCCCGAGACGACCGCGGCGAGGTGGAAGACGACGTCGGGCCGATCCATCAGGGCCTGCTCCGCGACGCCGGGATCAGCAAGGTCGGCAACGAGCTCGGCGACCTCGAAGGTCGCGCCGGCCGGCCTCGCCGGGGACATCGCATCGACCAGCGAGAGCCGATCGATCGCCGCTCCGCCGAGGCGTCGATCGAGCGCGAGCCGCTCGGCGAGCTTGCGCCCGAGCATTCCCGCACCACCGACGATCAAGACGCGCACGGCACGCACGATAGTGGGCGTCTCCGGCGAGCGCGCTGCGGGTTTCCCGCGACCCGATTCCGTCCTCTCGCTGATGGTCCGCCCGCGCCACGCCGGAATTCTCTTCAGCGTGAACACGAAGGCGATGTGGATCGCGCTCGCGTACCTGCTGCTCGTCGCGATCGCGCTGGTCGGGGCGTTTCTGCTCTTGCGCTCGACGCGGGGCCCGCGCAAGCCCGCGCTCGACTCGGAGCGCGTCGAGCGGGCCGAGAACGGCTGGTTCGTGCTCGTCGCCGTCAGCCTGATCGTGCTGCTGCTCGTCACCTACGACTCCGTGCCGTGGCGGGCCGAGGCGCAGGGCGACCGTCAGATCGTGACGGTGACCGGCCAGCAGTTCGGCTTCACGTTCGATCCACCCGGGCCGTACCGCGCCGGGCATCAGATCGAGTTCCGGCTGACCTCGAAGGACGTCAACCACGCGTTCGCGCTGTTCAGCCCGCGAGGCGCGCTGATCGACCAGGCCCAGATGCTGCCCGGCAAGACGGTTCGCCTGCTCGTCACGCTCCTCCGGCCGGGCACCTACTCGGTCCGCTGCTTCGAGTTCTGCGGCATCGGGCATGCCGAGATGGAGGCGAGGATCGTGGTGAGACCGTGAGCGCGCCGGCGGCCGTTCCGCAGGAGCGCACGGGGGAGGCGGTCGGCGAGCGGCAGGTGGCCGCGCTCGTCTGGCGCTACGTCGTCGCGTCGTCGAGCATCTTCCTCGTCGCCGGCGCGCTCGGTGGAGTGCTGCGGCAGAGCCAGGCCCACATCGTCGAGCTCCGGCCCGGCGTCTGGTACCAGGTGATGACGGCGCACGGCCTCGCGGCGTTCGTCGGCTGGGCGGCGTTCGCGCTGATGGGCGTGTCGTTCTGGGTGCTCGCCGAGTGCGATCACCCGCTCGGCCGGCGCGGGTTCCTGCTCGCCGATCTCTGCTGGTGGTCGATGGTGCTCGGCGTCTGCGGCGTCGTCGTCTCGACGCTCGCCCTCAACTTCGGCGGCTCGTGGGTCTTCCTCTATCCGCTCCCGTTCCACTCGGTCGGCCAGTGGGACGAGTTCGCGACAGGGGCGTTCGCGTTCAGCGTGCTGCTCTGCGGCATCTCGATTCTCGCCTGGTGCGGGGCAATTCTCGCGTGCGTGCTGCGTCCGACGACGCACGAGCGCGGCGGCACGCTGATCGAGCGCCTCGGCTACGGGCTCGGGTTCGGACTCGTCTCGCCGCGCTTCCAGACTCGACGCGCGCGCGTCCCGTTCCCCGTGATTCCGCTGACCGTGATCGCGATCGACATGATCGTGGCGACGATCCCGTTCGCGCTGCTCTTGATCGAGATGATCGTGCAGTCGATCGACTCGACGGTCTCGGTCGATCCGCTGCTCGCGAAGAACGTGCTCTGGTGGTTCGGCCACCCGGTCGTCTACCTGCTGCTCTTCCCGAGCGTCGCGATCTACTACCACCTCGTCCCGCGCTACGCCGGGAGGCCGCTCGTCGCCGGCCGCGCGATCGTGATCGCCTGGCTGATCGCGGTGACCACGAACATGGTGATCGGCGCCCACCACGTCTACCTCGACTATCCGTCCGGCTCGTTCCAGGCCAGCATCAACACCATCACCGAGCCGCTCACGCTGGCGATCGTGACGCCGTCGGCGCTCTCGCTGTACAGCCTCGCGATGACGATCTACCGATCGGAGATGCAGTGGACGGTGCCGATGCAGTTCCTCTTCGCGGGCCTCGTCTCGTGGCTCGTCGCCGGCATGCAGGGCGTGATCAACGCGGTGATCAGCTTCGACGTCGTGCTGCACAACACGGAGTGGATCGTCGGGCACTTCCACAACATGGCGCTGCTCAACATGGGCCTCGTGATCTTCGCGTCGATCTACGCGTTCCTGCCTCGGCTGACGGGCCGCGAGTGGTACTCGGACACGCTCTCGAAGTGGCACCTCTGGCTGACGGTGATCGGAGGGTATGGGAGCGTCGTCCCCTGGATGATCCAGGGCATCGAGGGCGCGCCGCGGCGCTGGGCGGACCTTCCGGGCACCCGCTACGACGCGCTCACGAGCTGGTCCCTTCCGTTCGTCGCCCTGATCGCGATCGGCCAGTTGCTGTTCGCCTACAACCTGATGCGGAGCCTGGGCCTGACCTGGCTGCGACCGCGCACCGCGATCCCGCCGGACGACGTCCCGGTGGGACTCGAGCGCGAGCGAGGACGCGACGCGCTCGGCGGCCTGATCGCGGGGTCCGGCATCGGCCTCTCGCTCGTCGGCCTGCTCGTCGCGCCGATCGAGCTGGCGGTCGCGGGCATCGTCGCCGGCGTCGTCGGCCTGCGGCTCGGCTCGGCCCGCACCGCCGCGATCACCCTGAGCCTCGGCGCCGCGTGCCTGCTCGTGGGCGTGTTCGAGCGCATCCTCCCCTGAGAGCTGGTTTCAAAAGTGTCGTGGTGTCTGGAGCGGTTGGATCGTCCTGCGGTTGGTTGGCTGGGCGCTGCGCGCCCCAGCCAACCAACCTGCGGCGACCCGCAGCCCACGCTACGCGTGGTCTGCGGGGCTTCGCGGGGGTGCCGGCCGGCTCTTGAACAGGCCACCAGCCTGCCCTACGAGCCAGCCAGCAACCCCGCTCGCTCCAACCACCCCAGACACGAACGACACTTTTGAAACCAGCTCGAAGAACCGCTACGTTCTCTCCTCGACGATACGTCCCCCCGGCCGCAGGCCACCGAGAACGGAGACCGTGTGTGTGCGACCGGGCATCTGATGATCGAGACGCAGGAGGGCGTCACGTGGGCCGACTGGCTGGCGCTCGCCGAGCGGGCCGAGCGGGCGGGGTTCGACGGCATCTCCGTGTCGGACCACTACCTCTCGATGGTGGACGAGGATCGGCCGGTGCTCGACGCCTGGGCGGTTCTCGCCGGGCTCGCAGCACACACCACCCGCCTGCGCCTCGGCACCCTCGTGTCGCCCGCGACGTTCCGCCACCCGTCGGTGCTCGCGCGCCTCGCGACCACCGTCAACGAGATCTCCGGCGGACGTGCGTTCGTCGGCATCGGGGCCGGCTGGTTCGAGCGTGAGCACGAGGCCTTCGGCTTTGCCTTCCCGGATCTCGGCGGTCGCCTGACCCTGCTCGAGGAGCAAGCCGGGATCGTGCGGGCGCTGCTTGACGGCGAGATCGTCGACCACGACGGCGGGTCGTACCGCCTCGGCGGCGGGCGCTCGCGCGGCATGTCGGGCGGCCGGGTGCCGATCTCGCTGGGCGGTGAAGCCCGTCCGCGGATGGCGCGGCTCGCGGCTCGCGTCGCGGATGAGTACAACGTCGTCTTCGTCGAGCCGGAAACCTGCGTGGGCGCCCGCGCGCGTCTCGATCGGGCTTGCAGTGACGCCAGCCGCGATCCCGCAACGCTGGCGATGACGCTGATGACGCGCTGCGTCGTCGCGCGAGATGCCGCCGAGCTGCGCGATCGCCTCGCACGCGTGAGGATGCGCGACGGCCGGGACGCCGAGGGCGACGGCCTCGAGGCATGGCTCGTCGGCACGCCGGATCAGGTGCTCTCTCGTATCGCCGAGTACCGCGCCGCCGGCGTCACCGGCTTCTGCTTCCAGCACATCGATCACACCGACCTCGAGATGATCGACCTGCTCGGATCGGACGTGCTGCCGCAGCTTTAGCTGGTGCCCCGCGTGAGAAATTCGTGGGCGCCTGGGCGGCGTCTGGATCGCTTGGGCACGCCCCGGCGGCTTGCACGGGCAACCAAGCCCGCCCAGCACAGCCGCGCCGTCCCCGAGCGACCCAGCCACCATCCATCCGCAAACGAATTTCTGACGCGCGACACTAGTGGCCTGAGTCGGCCTCGCGCTGAAGGCCGACGCCGAGCATCACGAGCACGATCCCACCCAGGTCGGCGCTCGACGGCACCTGCCGAAGCACGATCACGCCGATCACCGTCGCCATCGCGGGCAAGAGCGAGACGAGGAGCGCGTAGGTCGCGCGCGCGAGGCGGGCCATCGCGAGCTGATCGCACACGTACGGGATCACGGACGAGGAGACGCCGACCCCGATTCCCGCGGCGATCGCGATCGGATCGTCGATCGCGCGCGTGGCCTCGAGCAATCCGAGCGGCGAGACGAAGGCGAGGGCGAACAGCATCGCCGCAGCGAGCCCGTCGACGCCACCTAGCTCGGCGCGCCGCGACACGCGATGGGCCAGCACGATGGAGGCGGTGAAGAGCGCGCTCCCGGCGAAGTAGCTCTGAAGCGGCAGCGAGACGAGCCGATCGCGCAAGCCGACCATGCCTCGATTTTCGAGCACCTCGGCCCACGTCAGAAGGCATGATCGAAGGCACACTCCGTCGATCGCCAGCGAATCAGAGGAGTTTGGTCGGAGATGGCCGTCGTTCCCCAGCCATTGGACGCAACTGACCGCAAGATCATCGGCGAGCTCGCGATCGACGGACGCGTCTCGTACGCGGAGCTCGGTCGACGAGTCAGTCTGTCATCGCCGGCGGTCGCCGAGCGCGTGGCGCGGCTCGAGCGAGCGGGCGTGATCACGGGCTATCGCGCGGAGATCGACCCGCGCGCGATCGGCCACCCGCTCACGGCGATCATCCGGTTCAAGCCCGCCGCACGCCAGCTCCATCGCATTCCCGAGCTCGCTGGGTCGATCCCCGAGGTGAGCGAGTGCCATCGCATCACCGGCGAGGACTGCTTCTTCCTGAAAGTTCACCTGCGCGCGATCGATGAGCTGGGCGGTCTGCTCGACCGCTTCCTCGTCTACGGCGAGACCACGACGTCGATCGTCAACGCCACGCCGATCCCCCGTCGCGACCCGCCGATTCCCGTTAGCGCGAGGCGATGATGCGGTAGCCGAGGTCGAGCGCATCGACGCCGAGGATCTCCCGATTGCGTTCGTGCCAGACACCGCTCCCGAGGTCGTCCTCGAGGCGGGCCAGCGCGGGCAGTACGGAGTCGCCGAGGTGGGTGAAGTTGCTCATTCCCGCTCGAACGCCGGCATCGAGATAGGCGTGCGGCCGTCGCCAGTAGGCGCCGGCGAAGCCGTCGGTGCAGTCGTGTGGCACCGGCACGACCTCGACGCGCGCGCTGAGCCGCTCGGCGAGGACATCGATCGGCCCGAATCGCTCGCGGTCGTACGCGACGGATTCGGGCAGGTAGTCGCGAAACAGCCAGAAGCGGTCGGAGAGCGCCACGTCCCAGGTCAGGATCACGACTCGCCGTGCGACACGCTCGAGCTCGCGGAGCCCTCGTTCGAGATCGGCCCAGTGGTGGATCGTCAGGACCGCAACCGCGACATCGAAGGCCTTGTCGTCGACGGGCAGCGCCTCGGCGGATGCCTGGACGCACGGAGCCGCGCCCTCCCCGCGCTGCGCGATCATCGCCGCCGACGGCTCGACCGCGAGCCGAGTGCCCGCGGGCTCGTAGGACCCGGTGCCGGCGCCGACGTTGATCACGCTTCCCGCCCCGATCGCGCGCTCGAGCCGGGCTGCGATTCTCGCGTCCGCACGGCGCGTCGCGGAGTAGGTCTTGCCGATCGTGTCGTAGAGCGCCACGGCCTCCATCATCGCTGCTACGGTCGAGCGATGAGCTCCGATCCGAGAGTCGCGCTCGTGACCGGGGCGAGCCGCGGCATCGGACAGGTCGTCGCGACGCGGCTCGCGCGGGCCGGCTATCGCGTCGCCGTCGCTGCCCGCTCGGCTCCCGAGCTGGGCGCGGTCGCGGGCGAGATCGGCGCGCTGCCGCTGACGCTTGACGTCACCGACCGAGATGCAGTCGACGCGGCCGTCGCGACCGTCGAGCAGGAACTCGGGCCGCTGAGCCTGCTGATCAACAACGCGGGCGTCGCCGGTGACAGCGGGCTCTCGTGGGAGCAGAGCACGGAGCGATGGTGGGGCGTCTTCGAGGTCAACGTGCTCGGCACGTTCCTGTGCTGCCACGCCGCCCTCCCAGGCATGCGCGCGCGCGGCCACGGGCGCATCGTCAACCTGGGCTCGAACGCCGCGTTCTTCGAGCTCGAAGGCGATCCCGATCCGCGCGTCAGCTCGGCGTATATGGCGAGCAAGGCCGCCATCGTGCGCTTCGGCGATGTGCTCGCCGCCGAGGCGCGACCGGACGGCGTTCGCGTGTTCACGATCTCGCCCGGCATGGTCAAGAGCGAGATGACGGCGACGATCTTCCAAGCCGAGTGGAACGATCAGGAGCTCTGGTCTTCTGCCGAGCTGACCGCCGACCTGGTCGAGTTCCTCGAGACCGGGGCGCTCGATGCCCTGTCCGGCCGCTACATCCACGCGGCGAACGATGATTGGCGGGGGCTCCCCGCCCGCATCCCCGAGATCCTCGCCCAGGATCTCCACTCGCTGCGCGTCAGATGAACGGTCGCGCGGCGGGATCGTCAGAAGCATCTGCACGCCCTGCTCCTCGTCGCGCGCGAAGCCGCAGGCGGCGTAGACCCGGCCGCGCTCCTCGGCGACGCAGCAGGCCGATGCCCGCCAGGCATCGCGAGGCATTCTGTGAGAGCTTCTTACTGCTTGACGTCGAACGTGACGCTGACGACGGCCGTCACGTCCTTCTCGCGCGAGGTCGTGTCGTTGATCCCCGAGTCGCTCACATCGGTGGCATTCCTCGGGGTCACCTGGTAGACGCCGACGCGCGCTGCGCGGACAGAGCCGAGGGTGCCGCCGAGAGCCGCGACGAGCGTCTCTGCTCGGCGCCTGGCGTCTCGGGTCGCCGCCTTGAGCGCCTCGACGCGCGCCTGCGCAAGCTCCGTCGTCAGGTACTGCACCGGAGGTGCCTGCACGACGACGCCCTGCTCGACGAGCTGGCCGATCCGGCCGGCGGCGGCATCGATCGTGTCGATCGAGGTGCTGCGGATCGTGAAGCTCTGCGAGAGGTGGTAGGTCGCGATGCGCCCGGTCACGCGGCCGTCCTTGGTGACCTCGTCGAGCGCCTCGATCGTCTGCGGGGGCGCGCTGATCGCGTCGGCGGTGACCTTCTGCGCGGCCAGGAACGCGCGCACCTTGGCCGCCTGCGTGCGGAGCGATCGCGAGCCGGCAGCTGCATCGGGGTTGCGCGTGTCGACCGTCAGCGACCAGAGCGCCAGGTTCGCGCTGATCGGCTGCTTCGCCGACCCGGTCACCGTGATCGTGTCGCGCTGCCGGCGCAGGCTGTGCAGCCCGCTACCGACCGACCAGCCCGCCACCGCGAGCGCGATCGCCAGCGCGACGAGGCCGATCAGGAGCTGCGGAATGCGCTGCACGATGCCCATGTGTAGCAGAACCGCGCGACAGGAGGTGGCTTAGGAGAGCTTCTCAGCCGAGCTCGTGCTGGAACTCGTCGAGCAGGAGCTCGGCATGCGCGGTCGTGGTGGTGTGGCCGGAGTAGGGCAAGACGACGATGCGCTTCTCGGCCGTGATCGCGTTGTAGGCCGCGAAGACCGTCGATGGAGGGCAGATCGTGTCGCGGAGCGCGACGGCGATCAGAGTCTTCGCGCGGATGCGCGTCGCGAGCAGCGCGTTGTCGACGTGGCGGAGCGTCGCGCGAGCCTGCTCCTCGAGCTCTGCGTGGACGGCGAGGAACGCCACGAGCTCGGTGTAGGGAGGGTCGCCTGCGAGATCCATGCCACGCTCGATGTCGCAGAGGAACGGCACGTCGGGGTGGCAGAGCCGCACGAGGTCGGGCGCGAGGGCGGCGGCGGCGAGCGCGAGCGCGCCACCCTGGCTGCCTCCCGCGACGGCGATCCGCTCGGGATCGACGCCGGGAAGCGCGGCGGCCGTCTCGACCGCGCGCACGGCGTCGACGTAGAGGCGGCGGTAGTAGTAGGTCTGCGGGCTCGCGATGCCGCGGGTCATCACGCCCGGGTGCTCGGGGCCCGAGGCTCCGGCGCCGGGGTCGGGCGTGTCGCCGGACGACCAGTTGCCGCCCTGGCCGCGCGTGTCCATCACGAGCGTCGCGTGCCCGGCGGCCGGATAGAGCGCGTGGGCCGCGGGCTGCTCGCGACCTCCGCCATAGCCGATGAACTCGACGCGGCACGCGAGCGGCTCGTCCCCGGCACCGCGCGGCCGCAGGTACCACGCCTTGATGGGATGCCCGTCGCCGCCCGAGAATGTGACGTCGAACGCGGCCAGCGAGCCGTAGGTCTCGCTGCGATACGGGGTGACGACGGGCTCCACCGCGCGAGCACGCGCCTGGCCGATCGCGTCGGCCCAGAACGCGTCGAGGCCGGGCGGCTCGACGGCAGCCGTGCGGTGCTCGCGGAGCTCGGGCAGGGAGAGGTCGAAGAGCGGCATCGGGATCTCGATCGTCCGGCCCGGCCCGGATCGGCGGGCGCCGACCCCAGGCTCGAGCGGATGCACGCTAACGGATCCGTCGAGCGCCCCCGCGTTCCGGGTGTGCGAGCACCGGCCGTCGTGGGCGCAACCCTCGCGAATGGTGCCGCCGAGCTGCTCCCAGACGCGCGCGACGACCTCGGAGGGCGCTGCTTCGCGCGAGCTCGGGAGCCGTCTTTCTGGACTGCCCCGAGCTCACCGTTTCGCCCCGTCGGCGATCCACTTCGCGATCCGCGATCGCTCCTGCGCCGTCAGCAGTCGCGCGTTCGAGGGATCGGGGTGGTGTGTCAGCAGGTAGCTCAGCTCGGGCCGTCCAGGGAGCACGATCTCGAACGCGGGATCGGTCTCCGCGGGCACCCGCACCATCGCGTCGTAGGCCCTGCCCGGCCGCAGGTCGAGGTAGGGGAAGCTGCCGGGATGGCACGTCGCGCACTTCGTCGTGAGGATCGGCTGGATCTCGCCCGCGAACGAGACGCGCGGCTCGTGCCCGCCGCCGCGCGCGGCGAGCACGAGCACCGCGCCGAGCGCTATGACGCCGAGACCGAGAGGAAGTTGGAGACGGTGCATAGGTGGGTGACGGCGAAGAACGTCCAGCGACCTCCGTGGCCGGCGGCGGGCACGGTGGCGCTCCAGACGCCAGGCGCCTCGTCCCCCGAGCCCTGGGCGCGCAGCTCGACCGAGTCGCCCGACTGCGCGTTCACGGCGAGGGTGTAGTTGCGGTCGAGGCCCGACCCGCTCACGTTCATCGAGACTCGCAGCTTGCTGCCGACGCGCACCACCTTGGCAGCGGTGACCTTGGGGTTGCCGAGCACCTCCGTCGGCAGCCCCACGTCGGCCTTCGTGACCGCACCCGCAGTGGTTGCGAGGTAGCGCGTCACGTAGACGGTTCCGGGCGAGTACGCCTTGACCGCGATGCGCCCGATTGGCGCCTTCGTGATCCGGTAGTGGCCGTGCGCGTCCGCGGTGCCGAAGCGATAGTGCTCCTCGCCGCCCGGGAGGTCCTTGCGGATCACGAGCATGCTGACGACGGCGCCGGGGAGGGGCCGGTTCTTGGAGTCGGTGATCGTCCCCTCGATCACGGCGTCGCCCTCGACGACCTGGGGCACCGCGGCCGCCGCGAGCGCATCGACGGTGCCCGGGGTGGCGACCTCACTCGCCGAGACGGTCTGGCCGTCGCCGTTCTTCGCTCCCTGCGCGATCCAGCGCGCGATCAGGTCTCGCTGCGCCTGCGGGAGCGGCCCCTCGCCGAAGGGCATGCGCGCTCCCAGTGCGGGGTTCCCATGGTTGCCCGGCCAGCCCGCGACCTTGAGGTAGAGGAAGGAGTGGTCGGGGTCGCCCGCGACGACGTAGGGAAGCGTTCGGTCCTCCGTCGCGCGCACGCCGACGATCGATGCGTAGGAGGCGCTCGGGCTGAGGTCGAGCGAGGGGACGACGCCCGGGTGGCACCCCGAGCACTTCGTCGCGAGCAGCGACTGCACCTCGGCCCAGGGAACGGCCGGGCCGGCTGCCAGCGACGAGCTGGTCGAGTCGGATCCCATGATGTTGTCGCGGAGCGCGTAGCCGAGCCCGGCTCCGGCGGCGACGACGATCACGAGCGGTATCACGAGCCTGCGCATCAGTCGGGCCTTTCCTGAGCATCGTGCGATGGATGGGCGGCGTGGTTGGCAGCCGTACGCTGCCATACCTGCCAGCGCTCGCGGCCTGCGAAGACGGGCAGCGAGTCGCTCACGGGGTCATCGGCGATCCGCTCGAAGGCGTCGCCGAGCAGCGCGTCGAGCGCGTCCTGCGAGATCCCGAACGGCGGGCCCGAGGGCGTCTCGGCGAGGAAGAAGAATCCCGCGAGGTGGCCGCCCGGTCGTACGAGCTCGGCGACCCGGGCGGCGTACGCGGTCGCCAGGCGGGGAGGCAGCGCGCACAGGAACGCACGCTCGTAGACCAGGTCGAACGGCTCGTCGTCGCCGTCGAACGCGAAGAAGTCGGCCTCCCGGAGGACCCACGCGCGGTCGCCGAGCACGGCTCGGGCATCCGCGATCGCGGCGTGGCTGAAGTCGATCGCGAGGACATCCCAGCCCTGCTCGAGCAGGAAGCCGGGCTCGTGGCCCGACCCGCAGCCGGGAATCAGGGCCCGCGGTGAGCCCTGCAGACTCGCGGCGAATGCGCGCAGCGCAGCCTGCACGTCTGCCGCGGCCCATGGCGTCTGGGCAGCCGAGTAGCGGGCGTCCCAGAACGCCGCATCTGCGCTGTCAGACACGACACCGCCCCGCTCGCCGCCACGAGCCGATCGAGCCACGCGACCGCGCAGCCGGAAACGCTCAGCGGAGGCGCATCAACGTTCGGCCGTCGGAAGCATGCCGCGACTCTAGATGATCGATTCCTCGGATTCGTGTGCTGCAGGTGTGTTTCGATTTCGTTCAGCTCCGGCACCGCCGGCGCGGGCCGCGCGGACCTATGATCAGCCTCAATGTCGCCGCGCATCCGTCTCGTCGACCTGCCGGATGCGCCGATCCTCGCGCGCCCGCTCTACTCGGCGACCGGCGAGACCTCGCCGATCACCCGCGCGCTCGCGCAGGTTCCCGAGCTGCTCGGTCCGACGATGGGATTCCTCGGGCCGGTGCTCGGGCCGACGTCGATCGACCTGCGCACGAAGGAGCTCGTGATCCTGCGGGTCTCCGCGCTCGCCGAGTGCGCCTACTGCACGGGCGCGCATCGGGTCGTGGCCGCGGACGTCGGAGTCGGCGATGCCGAGCGCCGGTCGCTGATCGGCGACGCGCCGGTCGAGGACGCGTTCGACGGTCAGGACCTGCGCCTGCTGCGCCTCTGCGACGCGATCGCGTCACCGGGACCGGTCGAGGCTCGTCTCGTCGATGCGGTGCGCCGAGATCGTGGCGACCACGGGGTCGTCGAGCTCGTGCTGCTGGCGTGCGCGACGCTGATGTTGAACCGGTTCTGCACGACGCTCGAGCTGCCACTCACGAAGGCGACCGAGGCTCGCCTCGACGCGCTCGCCGGCGAGGGGCGGTAGGGCATGGCCGTCCGCGAGCTCTCGCCGTTCGAGGAGCTGGTCGAGGCCGACGCGGTCGGCGATCGCCTCTGGCTGTACGCGAACTACCACTGCAACCTCGCCTGCGAGTACTGCCTGACGGGCTCATCGCCGCGATCGGCGCGGCGCGTGCTCGGCGCCGACCGGATGGTGCGGCTCGCGGACGAGGCCGTCGAGCTCGGCTTCAGGCGGCTCGGAGTGACCGGCGGCGAGCCGATGCTGAACACCTTCATGCCCGAGGTGGCGCTCGAGCTCGCGAGCCGTCTCCCGCTCGTGCTGCTGACGAACGGCACGCTCTTCACGCCCCGCCTGCTGCGGCGCGTTGCACCCTTCGCCGACGCCGAGATCGAGCTGCAGATCTCGCTCGACTCCGCGGATCCGATCGAGAACGACACGATGCGCGGGCCCGAGAACTTCGCGAAGGTGGTCGACGCCGTCGAGAAGCTCGTCGACGCCGGCATCACGGTTCGCATCGCGACCACGCTCGACCGCCAGGCTCCGAACGACATCGACCGGCTGCGCGCGCTGCTCGCCGACCTCGGCGTGCGCGAGGAGAACCATCTCGTGCGACCCGTGATCACGCGGGGGCGGGCGGTCGAGCACGGCTTCGGCATCGCGGCCGGCCAGCCCGAGCTGTTCCCCGAGCTGACGATCACGAGCGACGGCGCCTACTGGAGCCCTTTCGGCTCGACGGCCGCTCCGGGCAAACCGCTCGACACCGAGATGCTGCTCACGCGCCAGATCGAGCCGCTGCGCAAGCCGCTCGACGTGCTCGTCTCGCAGCTGCGTGCGGTACCACCGTCCGCGGACGCCCTGATCGGCATCAGGTGAGCGTGACGCGGGCCGTCCGGTCGGACGGCGAGTCGAGCAGCTGCACCGCCCGTCAGAACCTTCGTCGCGAGGTCCTGCGTCTGTCCGGTGTCGGCGGCCCGTAGCCCGCTTCGATGATCTCGATCACGTGGTGCGCGTGCTCCGCCGTGGCGAGGCCGGCGGTCTGCGATCGTGCTGTTGCAGACCGCCGGTGCTTGGGCTGGTGATCGCTCCGGCCGCACCAGCTGGCGGCGTGGTCGCGCCGCTGGTGCCAATGGGTTTGAATCAGTCCTTGCCGGAGGTGTCGCTCGAGCCGCGACTGCTCGAGCCGTCCTGATCCTCGGTGTTATGGCCGCTTCCGCCATCTAGCTTGTCCGATCCCTGCTGGCCGGAGAGCTCGTCGTCTCCTTCGTCGCCGTTCTCGCTGTCGTCTCCGCTCCCGCCGCTCAGCTGATCGTCGCCTTGGTTGCCATTGAGGTGATCGTTGCCGTTGTCACCGTCCAGCTGGTCGTCGCCTTGGTTTCCGTCCTCGACATCGTTCCCCGCCCCGCCTGAGATCGTGTCGTTGCCTGGGCCGCCGTTGAGGTTGTCGTTTCCGGCGTTGCCTGCGATCGTGTCGTTCCCCGCGTTGCCGCAGACAATGTCGTTGCCCGCGAGGCCGCTGATCTTGTCGTTGCCGCCGAGCGCGACGATCACGTCCGCTCGAGTCGTGCCGCGCAGCGTGTCGGCATGACCTGTACCGACGATCGTCGCAGCGCGCCCGTCGCATCTCGGGGCTGTCGTGGCCTGACCGGCCGTCGGCAAAGCGAGGACGGCGAGTCCGGTGGCGATGACGAGAGGCAAACGCATGGGAGGTCTCCTGGTAGCGGGCGGTGGCATAGGCGCCACACCGATAGAGACCAGATCGACAGAAAATTCCTCCGCCGAATCCCTCAATCGCAAAAAATCACTCGATCGAGGCGAGTGTGTGCTGCTCGAGGCACGTACGCGCCTCGTCGCCCGGCGACTGGACGACCGAGACGTGACCATCCTGCACCCGCACGGTCGAGAGCGCGGCCGCGGCGCGCGCGTGCACGAGGCTCCGCGCGTCGCCGTCGAGCGAACGGCGCAGGGCCACGTTGGATGCGACGGTGATCAGAGTGAGCGCCACCACGAGCGCCAGCGCGATCGTCACGAGCAGGCGTGCTCGGATGCCGAGAGGCGAGCCGAAGCGCGTCACGGGAGCCCGTAGCCGACGCCGTGCGCGGTCTCGATCGCGGAGGCGGATGGCAGCGTGCGGAGCTTCCGACGCAGACGGGCGACGTACACGTCGAGCGTGTTCTCGCTGACGATCGCGCCGTCGGGCCAGCCGGCGCGAATCAGCTCGCGCCGGCGCAGCGTCTCGCCGCGGCGGCTTGCGAGCGCGCCGAGCAGGCGATACTCGATCGGCGTCAGCGCGACGCTCTCACCGCCGCAGACGGCTGCGTGCCGCGTGGGATCGAGGCGCAACGTCGACGGATCGGCATCCGGCGCCGCGCCGCCGCGCCGCAAGAGTGCACGCAGGCGCTCCGCCACCTCGGCGAGCGCGAACGGCTTCGTCACGTAGTCGTCGCCTCCGGCTCGAAAGCCCGAGATCCGGTCGGGCACGGCATCGCGTGCGGTCAGGAACAGCACCGGAACCCGCACTCCCTGGGCCCGCAGCGCCTGGCAGAGGTCGCGACCGTCGGTGTCGGGAAGGCCGATGTCGAGCACGTAGGCATCCGGGGCCCGCTCCGCCTGGCGCTGCAGCGCGCGCCCACCGGTCGAGATGCCCTCGACTGCGAAGCCCTCCTCGACCAGGCCTCGCACGAGCAGCCGGCGGAGATCGTCGTCGTCCTCGACGACGTAGACGAGATCGTCCATGCTCGAAGTATCCTCGCCCTACGCGTCCCGCAGCGTCTCGAGTGCGGGGCGTCTGAGCCTGCGCAGCGTCAGCCACCCGGCAGCGACGACCGCGATCAGCGCGAGTTCCCGAAGCTAGCCCCACGGCACCGCCGGACTCGCGGGCGGGGGATCGAAGGCCCCCGTGAGAAGCTTCACGAGCATCCACGTCAGCCACGCCGCTCCGGCCGCGCCGAGCGCGACGCCGCCGAGCGAGACGAAGTCATCTCTGTCCAGACAAAGCCGCCGAGCCGGCGAGGGCGCGCCGTTGCGCGAGCGTGAGGTTGGCGGTCACGTCGAGATGGGCGAACAGGTTGCCGCTCTGGAAGAGCACGCCGATGGAGCGCGCTCGGATGGCTGCTCGCTCCCGCTCGGACCGTCGCGAGACGCGCTCGCCGGCGACTCGAACGACGACGCCGCCCGGCTCGTCGAGGCCCGCGATGCACCTCGAGGAGCCGGGTCACGGGATCCAGCGAAACGACGTCGTCACGAGCCGCCACGCGTCGACGTTGTCTGAGCCGCGCGGCGCCTGCACGGTGACCGTTGCCCGGCGGCCTGACTTCCAGAAAAGGTAGCGCTCGACGTCGTTCTCGACCGTTCGCCCGGTCACGGCGCTGCGAGGGCTGGTCGCGCGGTAGGTGATCAGGATCGCAGGCCCGGCGGGCCTCGAGATCTTCGTGACGGCTCGCAGCTTGAACCCTCTGACCGTCGCTCGCAGGCGAGGCACGTCCTGGCCTGTGGCGGAGGCGATCGTGGGCGCTTGCATCGAGCGCGCGAGCTCGATCGAGATCGTGTTGAACTTGTCGGTGAACGTGACGACGCGCCGGATCGACGAGCGGCCCCAGCCTTCCGGCGTCTTCAGCGAGTAGCCGTCACCGCGGAACGAGACGAAGGCCTGGTTGTCGGGGATGTCACCGGGCGTCGGCGTGTCGGCCGATGCCTGTGTCGCAAGGCCCGAGAGGGAGCCGGCGGCGAGGACGATCGAGAGTGTCGAGCGACGCGTCTGCATATGTCCAGGCTAGGCGACCCGGCTGAATGCATCCTGAATGGATTCCGCGCGCTCGCCGTGGTGGGTGGTGCGGAGACGAACGCCCTCCGCGGCCCCATCTGTGGCCGCGGAGGCGTTCGTCGCTCGCTCCCCGATCAGTCAGCTAGGCCGGAACGGCCACCGGATCGGGGCGCAGGATCACCGTGTCGGCGACCTTGACGATCTCCGTCACCGCGAGATCGGAACGCGAGGCGTGCTCGCGCATCTTCTCCGGGCTCGAGGCCTGGTAGATGCAGACCGTGCCGAGCCCGCCGTCGTCCTCCGAGATCACGTATGAGCGAATCCAGCGGATGTCATCCGACATCTCGTGATCGCCCACCTGCGCCGAGCGCGCTGCTGCGGCCTTGAGCTCGTCCGGCGAGCGCCAGCCACCGCGTCGCAGAATCACATACGTATCCATCCCTACCCCCCCCCTGTAATTAGCACGACCGTTCGTGCTAACTTGTCAAATGATGACTGACTCGCCTGTCCGCCAGGAAGCCGAGCCCCGCGTGCGCAGGCCGCGCAGCGACGGCGAGCGCAGCCGCACCGCGATCCTGCGCGAGGCCGCACAGCTCGCCACGGTGGAGGGCATCGGCGGGCTCTCGCTCGGCCGGCTGGCGGATGCCGTCGGGATGAGCAAGAGCGGCCTGTTCGCCCACTTCGGCTCCAAGGAGGAGCTCCAGCTCGCGACGGTCGAGACGGCAAGCGCCCTGTTTTACGAGCAGGTGATCGAGCCCGCATTGCATGCTCCCCTGGCGATCGAGCGCCTGCACCAGCTGACGGAGAACTTCTTGCAGCACGTCGAGGGCAACGTCTATCCGGGCGGCTGCTTCTTCGCCTCCGTCGCCGCCGAGATGGACACGCACCCGGGACCCGTGCGAGACCGCGCGGTGCAGCTCATCGACGACTGGCTCGAGCTGCTCGCGAGTGCCGTTCGCGACGCTCAGGCCGAAGGTGCGATCGACCCGTCGGAAGATCCCGATCAGCTCGCCTTCGAGCTCGAAGGGTTCATGCTCGTCGGCAACGCGCAGTTCGTGATCACCAAGGAGTCGAGGCCGATCGAGCGGACGCGCACGGCGCTGAGGCGCCGGATCGCGGCGGCGGCTCCGGCTGCGAGCGCGGGCGCCCATGTGGACGCGGCGCTCGGCGGGGCGTAGCCTCGCCGCATGCTGGCTGACATGTCCTCTCGCCGTGTTGCGATGCTGGCCGTTGCGATCGCGCTGGGCTACACGCTCGGGCAGATCCTCTGGACGACCGTGCAGCAGCTCGTGGTGCTCGAGTTCCGCGCGATCGACCGCCAGCTCCCCGTCGGATCGATCGCCGGCGACGAGTACCTCGCAACGCTCTTCAACCTCGTGCTCTTCGTCGTGCTCTCGCTCGCGACCGTCGCTGCGCTCGTCGTCGTGCTCGTGCGCGTCTCGAGAGAGCTGCTCCGACGCGTCGAAGGCGCTGAGCCGTCGGTGCAGCCGTAGCGGATCGAGCGCGACCGCCTGCCGCGGAAGGCGAGCGCGGCCGCGAACGAATCGACTGGTCAGGCGTTGGGGTTGCAACGCCACCTCGCCGGGCATGGGTCGCGTGAGAGCGGGGCGCCCGAGCCCGGTCGAAATCGTCAGTGATGCGCGTGGGAGTATGGTTGGCGCGCTGCACGAATTGGGAGTTCCTGCGGGTCGCTGAACGAGGAGGTCGCATCGATGATCAACGAGGCGAATACCGGTTTCATGCTCCTGGCCGCGAGCCTGGTGATGCTGATGACGCCCGGTCTCGCGTTCTTCTATGGCGGGCTCGTCGGGCGGTCGAACACGCTCACGATCATGATGCAGAGCTTCGCCTCGATGGGGATCACGACGGTGATGTGGTGGCTCGTCGGCTACTCGCTGTGCTTCAGCGGCGGGGCCGACGGGATCTACGGGAACTTCGACCTCGCGTTCCTCCGCGGCGTCACGCCGTCGTCGATGTACGCCCCGTCGCACATCCCGCTCGTGGTGCTGATCGTCTATCAGATGATGTTCGCGATCATCACCCCGGCGCTGATCACCGGGGCGTTCACGAACCGGGTCACCTTCAAGGCGTATCTGATCTTTCTCGTCGTCTGGCAGCTTTTCGTCTACTACCCGTTCGTGCACATGATCTGGGGCAACGGGCTGCTCGCCCAGTGGGGCGTGCGCGATTTCGCCGGAGGCATCGTCGTCCACGCCTCCGCCGGCTGGGCGGCGCTCGCTTCGGTTCTCTATGTCGGCCGGCGCCGCTTCGTCGACACGCCGCACAACATCCCATTCATCGCGCTCGGGACGGGTCTGCTCTGGTTCGGCTGGTACGGGTTCAACGCCGGCAGCGAGCTGAAGGTCGACAGCATCACGGCGACGGCGTTCCTCAACACCGATCTGGCGGCATCATTCGCGGCCACGACCTGGCTGTTCGTCGAGTGGCGGCGCGCGCGCAAGCCGCACCTCGTCGGCTTGCTCACGGGCGCGGTCGCGGGCCTTGCGACGATCACTCCGGCAGCGGGCTTCGTGCCGATCTGGGCCTCGGTCGTGATCGGCATCGTCGCGGGCCTCGTGTGCTTCTTCGCGGTTGAGCTGAAGAACCGGCTGAAATGGGACGATGCGCTCGACGTGTGGGGCGTGCACGGGGTTGGCGGGACGCTCGGGATCATCCTGCTCGGCGTGTTCGCGAGCACCCACATCAACCCGAGTGGCGGAGTCGGGCTGATCTACGGCGGCGGCAGCTTCTTCGGCAAGCAGCTCGTCGCCGTGGTCGGCGCATCGCTCTACGCCTTCCTGTTCACGTTCGGGATGCTCAAGGTGATCGATCGGATCACACCCGTCCGCGTCGACGAGGCCGCCGAGCGAAGCCTCGACGATGCCATGCACGGAGAGACCGCATACCAGCTGGCAGAAGACACGCCGATCGCCCCCGCGTAGCGATGGCCGACAGCGACGGCTTCCCTCGTCAGCTCACGCGCGGCTGCTCGCGGGTGGAGCAGTGGATCCCGCCGCCGCCCGCTGCGACGGCGTCGATCTCGAGCTGCACCACCTGGCGGCCGGGGTGGAGCGAGGCGAGCGTGTGCGCAGCGCGCGAGTCGGCGCGCCGATCGCCGAACGTGGGGACGATCACCGCTCCATTGCAGACGTAGTAGTTGAGGTAGCTCGAGAGGAAGGCGTCGCCGCTCCCGCGAGTCGTCGTGGGCTGGGTCAGCCTGACGATCCGGTACGGCTCGCCGGCGAGCGTGCGCGCGGCGCGGAGCGAGCGCAGCGTCCGGCGGGCGACCTCGTACCAGGTCTCGCCGGGCTCGACGTAGCTCGTGGCCTCGCAGACGATCGTCCCGGGTGACGCGAAGCGGGCGAGCGTGTCGACGTGACCGTCGGTGATGTCGGACCCGGCGATGCCGTCGATCCAGAGCACGCGCCGGGCGCCGAGCAGGCCGGTGATGGCGCGGCCGATCTCGCTCTCGCTGCGCCCGGGATTGCGGTTGCGGTTGACCCAGCTCGAGCGGCTCGCGAGCACGCTGCCGGCTCCGTCGGTCTCGATGCCGCCGCCCTCACCCGTCAGCCCGCTCTCAATCAGCTCGATGCCGAGCAGCTCGGCGACGTGCCTCGCGAGGCGCGCATCCCCGCCGTGGAGCTGCTTGCCGCCCCAGCCGTTGAATCGCACGCGACCGGCTGCAAGCGCGGGGCGCCCGTCGGCCGCGAGCAGAAAGAGCGGCAGCGTGTCGCGGGCCCAGAGATCGTCAACCGGGCCGTCGATCAGCTCGATGCCTCCCCCCACGAGCCTCGTGGCGAGCGAGCGGGCGCTCGGGCGGACGAGCATGCGGACCGGCTCGAAGTCGCTGATCGCCAGCGCGATGCGGGCGACCGTGCGCTGCACGGCGGGAAGGTCGCTGCCCCAGACCGTGCTGCTCGCGGGAAAGCACATCCAGGTCGCCTCGTGCGGATGCTCCTCCGCCGGCATGCGCCAGCGCGAGCTGCGCGCCTGCGCGCCTGCGGCCTCGAGACCGGCGAGGGCGAGCCCGCAGCCCGCGCCGGCGACCATGCTTCGGCGCGTGAATACCCGCCCGGTCACCGCGCCGTCGCTCGCGCGCTCGGCACCTGCTGGGTGATGCAATGGGTGCCCCCGCCGCCGTAGGCGATCACGCGGCTCGGGATGCCGACGACCTCGCGCTCCGGGAAGGCTCTGCGGATGATCGCCAGCGCGTCGGCGTCGAGCGGGTGGTCGGCGGTGGGAATGATCACGCCGCCGTTTGCGAGGTAGAAGTTCGGGTAGCTCGTGACGAGCGGCTCGCCGTCGAGCTCGAAGTACGGGAGCTGCGGGATCTCGATCACCTCCAGCCGCCGGCCCTTCGCGTCCTGCGCGGCGGCGAGGATCTCGAGGTTTCGCTGCATCAGCGCGTGGTTCGGGTTGGCGGGGTCGTCGCAGGTCTGGGCGACCACGACGCCAGGTCGCACGAAGGTGCAAACGCCATCGACGTGCCCGTCCGTGTGCGCGTCCTCATAGCCGCCGTATGCGAGCCAGATCACGCTCGTGACGCCGAGCAGACGTCGCAGCTCGTCCTCGATCTCGGCGCGCGTCATCCCGGGGTTTCGATTCGGGTTGAGCAGGCACTGCTCGGTCGTGATCAGGGTGCCCTCGCCGTCGACCGTGATCGCACCGCCCTCGAGCACCATGGTCGAGGCGACGCGCGCGATGCCGAGCCTCGCGAGAAGCCGCTCGGCGATCGCGGCATCTGCGTCGAACGGCGCGAAGCGCTCGCCCCACGAGTTGAAGACGAAGTCGACGCCGAGACGACCACCCACGTCGTCGACCACCACGATCGGGCCCGAGTCGCGCAACCAGGAGTCGTCGATCGGCAGCTCGACCACCTCGATCGCCGCCGCGCAGGCCGCGCGTGCCTCGGTGCCCTGTCCCGGCGCGGCCACCATCGTGACCGGCTCGAACGCGGAGATCGCGTCCGCGGTCGCGGCGTACTCCCGCCGCGCCTGCTCGACGTGGTGCGTCCACAGCTCGGCGCGCGTCGGCCAGGCCATCAGGCAGCGCTCGTGCTGCTCCCACTCCGCCGGCATCCGCCAGCGACCCCGTTCGGTTCCGTCCATCCGCGGATCGTAGGTTAGACTGAAAATTCAGTCAAATGACTCCCACGACTCCTCCAGCGACGCTCTCCCCGCCCGCCCGCAAGCGGCGCGAGCGCATTCTCGGGGCCTCGGCGCGCTGCATCGCGAGACGCGGCGTGCGGGGTCTGCGGGTCCAAGAGGTGGCGCGCGAGGCGGGCGTCTCGTCGGGACTCCTCTACTACCACTTCGGCGACCGCACGGGCCTGCTGACCGCCAGCCTCGAGTTCGTCAGCGAGCGCGCCGCGCGCTACGCCTCAGGCGAGGGGACCGAAGGGGACGCGCTCGCCGAGTTGCGCAGCAGCCTGCTGGACGAGCTGCAAGACCCTCCCGAGGTGATCGAGAACTCCTCGGCCTGGGGCGAGCTGCGCGCATCTGCGATCTTCGAGCAGGGCCTGCGCGCGCCCCTCGCGACGGCCACGCGAGAGTGGGTCGACGCGATCGCGGAGCGGATCGGGCAGGCGCAAGAGGCCGGCCTCGTGCCCCGCGAGATCGATGCGCCGGCCGCGGCGACGACCCTGACCGCGCTCGTCGAGGGGCTCTCGAACCGCTGGCTGAGCGGATCGCTCGAGCTTGCCGAGGCGCGTCGGCTGCTCGACGCCGCGATCCCGCGCGTGCTCGAGATCTGACCCGCCCGAGCGTTCTCGTCGATCGTGCGGTCCGGCAATAGACGTTCTCGTTGCACCGCTGAGACCGGAGCGGCCCGATCGCCCGGTCAGGACCACCTACTGAGCCCACCTACAAAGAACCGGACAGACCCCTTGCCGGCTCATGGCGGCGCGCGCTCCAACCGGCCGGGCATCCGGGGCGAGCGGACTGCGGTTGCTCTTCGACAGGGAGATCAGTCCGGTGCTTTCGCAAGCTGTCGCCGTCGATGCGCCCAGCAAGCACGAGTCGGAGCCGAATGAGGGCGGCGACCTCTTGCTGCCCTGACGTCCGGCTAGCTGGCGGGTTCGATGTTCTGGTTGATGCGGAAGGCGTTCTCGGCGTCGTAGACGCTTTTCACGCGCGCGAGGCGCTCGTAGTTGTCGCCGTAGGTGTCCTTTACCCGCGCTTGGCCTTCGTCCATCATGAAGTTGACGTAGGCGCCGCCGGCGGAGTAGGGGTGAAGTGCTTCCCAGTAGCCGACGGCCCAGTCGCGAAGCGCCGGGGCTGAGGTGGGGTCGCCGTCGACGCCGATGATGACCTGCGCCCATTGGGCGTCGCGGTATGCCCAGGGCGTGTCTGCTGAGGCGACGTCGTGGGCGGCGCCGTCGATCGGGTAGAGGTGCGAGCCGGACTTCCAGCTCGGCATCTTGGTGTTCCATTGCTCGTTGAGCGCGATCGCCTCGTCCGGGATCTCGTTTACGAAATCGGCTCGCCAGTACCACTGATCACCGGGTGGGTAAAGGCCGTCGAACGCGCTGTTCAGGGCCGGCAGCGGCATGCGCTGGACGCCGTGCATGAGCGGGGGCGCGACGGCGAGCATCGGCGCCATCGCCTCTGCCGCCTCCTCGTCGGATCCCGTGACGCACCACACGATCCCGCATACCTTGCGCATGTGGATCTCCTCCGGGAAGGGCGGTCCGGGCGGCACCGTGTGAAAGCAGAAGAAGCCGCTCGCGTTTCGCGGCAGCGTGGGCTGGTACTCTCGGTAGGCTGCGAGCATCTCGCCGGTCTGCTCGATCGGCCAGAACGTCGGACCGCCGACGACATCGCTAACGCGATGCGCGTCGAACGTGAACTCGGTGACGACGCCGAAGTTGCCGCCGCCGCCGCGAAGCGCCCAGAACAAGTCCGGGTTCTTGTCCGCACTCGCCATCACGCGCTCGCCGCTGGCGAGCACGACCTCAGCGCTGATCAGGTTGTCGACGGTGAGGCCGTAGCCGCGTGTCAGATGACCGATGCCGCCGCCGAGCGTGAGGCCCGCGACGCCGGTAGTGGAGATAACCCCGCATGGCACCGCGAGCCCATGCTCGTGGGTCGCAGCGTCTACGTCGGCCCAGGTGCAGCCGCCGGCGACGCGTACGCGACGTGTCCCGGGGTCAACGGAGACGGCGCGCATCGGCAACAGATCGGCGACGACACCATCGTCGACGCTTCCGAGACCGCCGCCGTTGTGACCGCCGCCGCGCACCGCCAGGGGCAAATCATGGTCACGCGCGAATCCGACCACGCTCGCGACATCGGCCACAGACGTACAGCGCGCAATGACCGCCGGTCGCTTGTCGATCATCGCGTTGAACAAGGCCCGAGCGGCGTCGTAGCCCGCGTCATCGCGGCCGATCACCTCCCCGCCGAAGCCATCACCGAACTCGCGCCGGGCAGATACCGCCAGGCTCCCGATGGTGCTCATGCGCTACCTCCACAGATCGCACGCGACCCGAACGGGGTCGACAGCAGCGAGTCTACGCCGAGCACGCGGCAAATGTCACGAATCACATGGGAAGTCATGCCGCCCTCCGCCGCTTGCCCTCAGGCCGGGTTCTTTGGGGAGCTGAGAGCCGTCGTTGCGAGAGGGTGGTTCTCGAATCCGTTGCACACCGCCATCTTTGGTTTCGTCGAGCCGGAGTCCTTCGATCGTCAGGTCTGCGCGACTCGGTCGACGGTGTCGGCGGTTGGTACGCTCGGGCGGGATGGCAGACGACCTCGCTTCCTCGGCTCGCCCGGCGAGCGCGTTCATGCGGCGCGAGCAGCTGCACGTGCGGACGTTCTTCCCGTCGTTCGAGTGGGCGAGCGAGCAGGCGCCGTCCCCGCGGAATCCCTTGCGGATGGGGCTCGCGCAGGCGCGCGTCGGGCTCGTGTCGACGGCCGGCGGGTACGTCCGCGGACAGCCGCGGTTCTCGGTCGCCGACGAGGGTGACGCCAGCTTCCGCGCCGTCGCCTGGGACGAGCCTGTGCGGTTTGCCCACGGCGGCTACGACACGCGGCGCGCCTACCGCGATCCGGAGGTGGTGCTGCCGCGTCGGACGCTCGCCGCGCTCGCTGCCGAAGGTGTGATCGGCGCCACGGCGCCGCGGGCGTTCTCGCTGATGGGTTACATCCCCGACCCGGAGCCGCTGCTCGCAGAGACAGGCCCCCGGGTCGCCGCGGAACTCCTCGCGGACGCCGTCGACCTCGTGCTGCTCGTCCCCGCCTGACCGGTCTGCCAGCAGTCGGTCGGACTGCTCCAGCGCGTGCTCGACGAGCACGGCCTCGCGACGGTGTCGATCACCCAGGTGCGCGAGGTGGCGGCCCAGCTGCTCCCGTCGCTCGCGTGTCTCGTGGAGACGCCGTTCGGGCTCACGCTCGGCGCGGTTGGTGACCACGATGCGCACGCTCGGATCGTGGTCCGGACGCTCCGGGAGGCGGAGCGACCGCACCCGCCGGGAACGATCGTCGACCTCGGCGAGCGGTGGACCCTCGACGACGAGCGCGAGCGCCAGCTGGCGGTCGAGGACCTCCCGCCCGACGCCTGAGCGGCCCGATCTCCGCCCCGGCACAGCCGAGGAACGGCGAATGACTGCAGCGTCGCGCCAGCGCCCCGCCTGCGCTGGGCGGCCGGATCGAGAAGCTCGACGCCGGGGCGTGTACCGCTATCAGCGGCACGCCGGATGCGGCCACGCTGAACGATCGTCGAGGCCGCTCAGCACGGTGGCGTCGGCCGGTAGATCGGGCCGCGTTCAAGCACTCGCTCGAGTTGGCCCTCGTCGACGAAGTCGGGGTAGGGGTCGACGCGGACGACCTCCCCGACCTGCCCCGGGTAGCCGAGGCGTCGTTGCACCTCCGGATGCAAGTAGTAGCCGGCAACGACTACGGTGACGAGCGCGTCGTGGGCCGGCGGGTCGCTGGTGGCGAGCCGCTCCACCCAGGCGATCGGGTCGTCGGCCTCGCCGGCGGCCTCGAGCGCCCGCCGGAGACCGTCTGCGAGGTCGGGACGCGACGCGAGCACGAGATCGAGCTGGCGGCCGCCAATGTCGAGGCTGCCGGGCGCCGGCATCTCCTCCGTCCCGGGGATCAGGCCGTCGGCGATCCGCGCGAGGCGTGTCCGCAGGTGCTGGGCGGTCACGCCGGCACCCGCTGGTGGGCCCGGCGCTCGACCAGGCGGTCCGCGAAGCGCAGGGCGAGCGCGCAGATGGTGTTCGTCGGGTTGACGCCGCCGGCCGTGACGAAGACGCTGCCGTCGACGACGTAGAGATTGTCGACGTCGTGCGCCCTGCCCCAGGGGTCGACCACCGAGGTCGCCGGGTCGGTGCCCATGCGAGCCGTGCCGAGCAGGTGCCAGCCGGCGCTGCGCATCAGGGTGAGCGTGTCGACGCTCCGCGCGCCGGCCTCGAGCAGTGACTCGCGCGCCCGCTCGACGTGGAAATCGAGCAGCCGCCGCGAGTTCTCCGACGCCCTGTACGTGACGCGCGGCGCGGGCACGCCGGTCGAGTCGACGAGCGCCGGGTCGAGCGTGACGCGATTGTCCTCGTCGGGGAGGTCCTCGCCGAAGATGCCCCAGCTCAGGCAATGGCCGAAGCGCTCCCGTACGCGAGCGTGATGGTCGGCCCCCCAGACGGCCGCGCCGGCGCGCGCGGGCATCGCGGCATTGATCGGCCCGCCGGTCGATGGCGCGAGGCTCCACTTCGCGCCGCGCACGAAGCCTCGGCGCTCGTCGCTCTCATAGAACTGCAGCGAGTGGATGCGCGAGCCGACGTTGCCCCGCCACGTCTCGAGCGGCTCTCCGAAGGTGCCGGTCGCGACCGCGAACGGGTGCATCATCAGGCGCCGCCCGACGAGGCCGCTCGTGTTCGCGAGGCCGTGCGGGAACGCCTGGCCGGCCGACAGGAGCAGCAGCCGGGCGGTGCCGATCGCGTTCGCGGCGAGCACCACGACGTCCGCCTCAACGCGGTCGGTCCTGCCCTCCGCGTCGATGTATTCTGCCCCCGTGAGGAGCCCGTCCCGGCCGAGCAGAAGCCGGGTCGCGCGCGCTCCCGTGAGCACGCGGGCCCCGAGCGCGATCGCCTGCGGCCAGTGGGTGACGTCGGTCGACGCCTTCGCGCCCTCCGGACACCCCTGCATGCAGGTGCCCCACTGCGCACACGGATGGCGCCCCGCGTACGGAGCCGAGAGAATCGCGGACGGCGCGGGCCACCAGTGCCAGCCGAGCCGGTCGTGCGCGCGCACCACATTCATCACACCGCGGCCGAGCGGCAACGGGGGGAGCGGGAGGTCGGCGCCCAGTGGGTAGGCCGGGTCGCTCGCGAGGCCCGCGACGCCGACCTGGCGGGCGATGTGGTCGTAGGACGGCTCGAGCTCCTCGTACGTGAGGGGCCAGTCGTCAGCGACGCCGTCGAGAGATCTGACGCGGAAGTCCGACGGCGTCAGGCGGGGCCAATCGCCGGCATAGAGCACCGTCGAGCCGCCGACGCCGCTGTACATCAGCGGCACGATGTCGGAGGCTGAGACGTCGATCGGGTAGTCGGCCCGACGTCCGCGGACGTTCGGATCCGGCGCCCACTGCTTCATTGCCTGGAGCTCCCAGTCGGGCTTTGGCCCGGGGTAGTCGGCGCGGTCCGGCCAGTCGCCCTGCTCGAGGCAGATCACGTCCATCCCCGCCTCTGCGAGCCGGCGCCCGACGACACCGCCGGCGGCGCCCGCTCCGATGATCAGGACGTCGGCCCGCGCGCGTCTCACCGCCGGCACCTGCCTACGCGAGGAACAGGAACTGGTCACGCTCCCACTCGGTCACCTGGTCGTGCCAGGCGTCGCCGCCGTACTCCGGGTTCGCGGCACGGGCCTTCGCGATCTCGTGACGCTTGAGGGCGAGGAACGCCTGGACGAACTCCGGGTGATACGCGCTGCGCAACGCCTCGTCGGCCTCGAACGCCGCGAGCGAGTCCTCGAGCGTACGGGGGACCGGCACGACGTCTTCGAGCCGGTAGGCGTTCGTCTGCAGCGGCGGCGGCGGCTCGACGCGCCGCGTGATGCCGTCGAGCATCGCAACGAGCATCCCCGCCAGGGCGAGGTACGGGTTCGAGGCCGCGGAGCCGAGCCGATCCTCGATGTGCGTCGCGTCGTTGCGCCCCGCCTTGACGCGGATCGCGACCGATCGGTTCTCGAAGCCCCAGGTGACGCTCGTCGGGGCGTAGGTGCCCTTGCGGTAACGCTTGGTGCAGTTGACCGTCGGCCCGAGGAAGGCGTTCAGCGCCGCCGAGTGCTCGAGCAGCCCGCCGATCGCCCACCCGAACTCGGGCGTCAGCTCGCCCCGAGTCGCATCCCAGAAGATGTTGCGGGCGCCCTCGAAAAGGCTCATGTGCAGGTGGCCGCTCGACCCGCTCGCTTCGATGAACGGCTTCGTCATGAAGCTCGCGAGCAGGCCGTGCTGCGCGGCGATTTCCTTCGCGTACGTCTTGTAGGTGAAGTTGTCGTCGCCGCCCGCCAGGCCCTCCACGGGCGAGAACGTGAGCTCGTACTGGGTCGGGCCCCACTCCTGATTCAGGGTGCGAGGCCGCAGGCCGAGCGCCTGCAGGTGATGGACGATCTCGGGCAGCGCGGGCAGGCGCTGGTTCGTCAGCGTCGTCGTGATGTCGGTGCCCCCGAATGGCGGCAGACGCGTGCCGGCGTCGAGCAGGTAGAACTCGTACTCGGCCTGCATCCGTGCGGTCAGGCCCTGCCCCTCGGCGCGCTCGATCTGGTGGCGCAGGACGCGACGCGGGCTGGCCTCGACGGGCCGGCCGTCGGCGTACTCCATGTCGCAGATCACGCGTGCCTGGCCGGGCACGTGGCGGAGCACGCGGAACGTCGCGAGATCCGGCCGCATCACGAGGTCGGCGAACGTCATGTCCTCGCCGAAGCCGGTGCCGGTCGCGACCCGGCACTCGTGGTCCCAGCAGTAGATGTCGCTGACGAGCGCGAGGCCGCTCTCGACGAAGCCCCAGAAGTGGTCGGTCGTCACGGTCTTGCCGCGCGACACGCCGTTCAGATCTGGCGTCTCGAACCGGACGAGCTCGACCGCATGGGTCCGCAGCAGCTGCTCGATGGCGTCGCGGTCGGGCGGCGCGCTCACGGCCGTCGGCGCTGGGACGCAGGCTCCACGGGGCGCAAGTATGCCACGGCCGCGGCCGCCAGGTCAGTCCAGCCAGCGCGCGAGATTCGCCGCGACGAACGCGTCGTCGGCGAGCTCCGGGTACCGCCGGTAGACGCGGTCGATCTCCTCCGCCTGGCCCGGGCTCAGGTCCTCCGCCGGGTCGAGGCACCAGCGGCCTTCGAGCAGGCCTTGCCGGCGCAGAACCTCATGGCAGCCCGCGATCACGCCGTGGAAGGCGTTCGCGACGTCGAAGAACGCGGCGTTGCAGTCCGTGACGGCGCTGTCGAGCGCCAGCAGGTCGGCGGGGACGGCGTCGAGCTCGCGGGCTCGGCGGCAGCGCTCGAGGATCTCGACGGCCGTTCGCGTCCAGACCGACCAGTGGCCGAGCAGGCCGCCGACGAAGCGCAGCTCGCCCGCCGCTGTGCGGAACGGCACCGTCAGGTCGAGCACGATGTGGTCGTCGTTGCCGGTGTAGAGGGCGATCCGCTCCTGCGCGCCCGCCGCCGCCACGCCGTGGACGACGTCGAGGGTGCGGTAGCGGTCGAACGGCGCGACCTTGATCCCGACGACGTTCTCGATCGCCGCGAAGCGCTCCCAGAACGCGCGCGAGAGCACGACGCCGCCGACCGCGGGCTGCAGGTAGAAGCCGACCACGGGCAGCTCGTCGGCGAGGGCGCGGCAGTGGGCGAGCATCGTCTCCTCGGTCGCCTCGCGGAACGCCGCGAGGCTGACGAGGACCGCGTGGTAGCCAAGGTCGCGTGCGACCCGCGCCTCGGCGACCGCCTGCGCGGTGCGCCCGGCGACGCCGGCCACGAGGAAGAGCGGCCGCGTCGTCCACGCGCGTGCCGTCTCGGCCGCGAGCTCGAGCACCGGGCGGTAGAGTCCGACGTCGCGGATCGCGAACTGCGTGGTGTGGACGCCGACGGCGAGACCGCCCGCACCGGCGTCGATGTAGTAGCGCGTGAGCGCGCGCTGCCGGCGCTCGTCGAGGTGGCGCCCGGCGTCGAGCGCGAGCGGGTGGGCCGGGATCACGGTTCCGGCCCGGAACGCCGCCAGCGCATCGGCGGGGATGTCCTGCCAGCGCATCAGCCGAGCTCCGGCCCGGCGATCGCGTGAACGAGCGCGGGCGTCCCGGCGATCGCGTCGCGGCCGAGCACCAGCCGCACGAACGGCCGCTCGGGTGCGAAGCCGCGGCCGACGAGGTGCGCGGCGACGGCCGTCGCCTGCTCGGGCACGTCGATCACGACGGCGCCGGCGACGGCGTCGAGCCCTTCCGCGAGCAGCGCCACGGCGGTCGCCGCATCCCGCGCGACGAGCGGTCCGAGCTGGGTCGCCGTGCGGCCGGCGCGGGAGAGCAGGTAGCCGTCAGCGCCCGCCGCGAGCGCAGCGACGGGCGCGGGCCGCCGGGAGAGGTCGGCGAGCACGGGGCCGCGATCGGCGCCGAACGCGGCGCGGTCGAGGTCGTGTACGCGGTCGGCGATACCCGGTTCCCGCGGGGCGGCCCCGCCGGCGCCTCCCGTGCCGCGCCAGCGCAGCAGGTTCCCCACGGGTCGGAACCCCAGTTGGCCGTACACGTCGACGCCGGCCGGAGTCGCGTCGAGCACGGGGACGAGTCCGGCGGCAGTGAGCGCGGCCGTCGCTCGCTCGACGAGCCGCGTCGCGAGGCCGCGCCGCCGGTACGGCGCGTGCACGAGCACCATGCTCACCCAGCCGAATGCGGGCGGGTAGGGGAGGGCCAGCGCCGTCGCGATCACCCGGCCGCCGTCCCGCACGGCGAAGCCGCTTCCGAGCCGGAGCATGAGCCGCCAGTCCGCGGCAGCCTGGTTCCAGCCGGCCTCCGCGGAGAGGGCGAGCGCCCCCTCGAGGTCGTTCTCGCCGAGGACGTCGATCGGCGCGTCGCGCGCGTCAGAAGGAGCCATCCCGCACCTCGAAGCCGGTCGGCTTCGCGAGCGTCGGCATGCCCCGCGCGAGCCAGTCGGCCTGCCACGCGACGAGCGTCTCGAGCGGCACGGTCGGCGGCCCGAACCGCGCGAGCGCACGGCTCGCGTCGCTCAGGAGCGCCGTCTGCGCCTCCTCGCCGACGATCGTCGCGGAGACCCCGAAGCGCTCAGCGAAGGCATGGGCGAGCGCGCGGATCGATGCCGTCTCGGGTCCCGTCACGTTGAGCGGCTCCGTCGGCGTCGTGCAGTGCCGCAGGCAGCGCAGCGCGATCGCGTTCGCGTCGCCCTGCCAGATCACGTTGACGTGGCCCATCGTCACGTCGACCGGCTCTCCGTCGCGCACCTTGCGCGCGACATCGTGCAGCACGCCATAGCGCAGGTCGATCGCGTAGTTGAGCCGGTAGATCAGGCCCGGCGTGCCGCGCGTCTCCGAGTACCAGCGCAGCACCCGCTCGCGCCCGATGCAGCTCGCGGCGTAGTCGCCTGGCGCCGGCAGGAGCGCCTCGTCCTCCGTCGCCCCGCGCGAGGCGACCGGGACGAACGGGTAGACGTTGCCGGTCGAGAACGCCACGATCCGGCTCTCCGCCATCGCTTCCGCTACGAACCCGGGGAGGACGGTGTTCGTCGCCCAGGTGCGCGACGGCGCGTCGCTCGAGCCGAACTTGTGGCCGGCCATCAGGATCACGTTCGGGACGCGCGGCAGGCTCGCGATCGCGGCGCGGTCGAGCAAGTCGGCGCGGATCGGCTCGACGCCGTGCGCCTCGAGCGCCGTCGCCACAGCCGGGTCGCTGAAGCGGGCGACGGCGAGGATGCGCCGACCTGGGGCGGCGCG
>JANLRV010000171.1:0-17453 GCA_031361905.1 Actinomycetes bacterium | reverse complement strand
GGATCCCCCCGGCGCGGGCCCGCGCGACGCTACCGATCGCGACCCGTCGACCCAGCGCTACCTCGACGCGCTGCGCGGGCAGCTGCCCGCGAGCCTGCAGCTGCGGCCGATGCACGGCCCGTTCGCCCAGTGCCTCCGGCGGCTCGCCGAGGAAGGCGCCGAGCCCTCCGCGATCCTGATGGACCTCGGCATCTCGTCGATGCAGATCGACCAGGCCGAGCGCGGCTTCTCGTACATGCAGGACGCGGCGCTCGACATGCGGATGGACCCCTCGGACGACGTCACCGCCGCTGCGATCGTCAACGAGTGGGACGAGCGCGAGCTCGCGAGCATCTTCCACCGCTTCGGCGAGGAGCGCTTCTCGCGCCCGATCGCCCGTGCGATCGTCCGCGAGCGCGAGGTCGCGCCGTTCGAGACGACGCTGCAGCTCGCGTGCCTCGTCAAGCGCTCGATCCCGACGCCGTCGCGCTTCGGCCAGGGCCACCCGGCCAAGCGCGTCTTCCAGGCGCTGCGGATCGCGGTCAACGACGAGCTCGGCCAGCTGCAGGAAGGGCTCGAGGCGGCGCTCGAGCTGTGCGCTCCCGGTGGCCGGATCGCCGTGATCAGCTTCCACTCGCTCGAGGATCGGATGGTCAAGCACCGCTTCCGCGCGGCGACGCAGGGATGCATCTGCCCGCCGGAGCTGCCGATGTGCGCGTGCGGACGCGAGCCCCAGTTCCGGCTCGTGACGACGCGCGCGATCAAGCCCTCGGCCCGCGAGCTCGACTCGAACCCACGCTCGGCCTCGGCGCGCCTGCGCGTGATCCAGCGCGAGGTCGCCCGATGAGCGCCGTCCCTGCGGGGCGCACCCGGCGACGGACTGCGGCTCCCCCCGCCGCGCGTCCCCGCAAGCGCTCGGCGCAGCGGGCGCGCCTCGATCTCGGCTCGGCGATCCCGATCGCCATCTGCGCGCTGCTGATGGTCGGCATCGTCACGGTGCAGGTCGCCGTGCTGCAGCTGAACGGCCAGCGCGGACGGCTGCAGCAGCAGCTCGAAGATCTCAAGAGCGGCAACTCGTCGCTGCAGAACGCCGCAAACGGCGGCGGCCGGCTGATCGCGATTCAGAAGCAGGCGGCCGCCTTCGGCATGGTCAGGCTGCCCGTCACCGAGATCTCACCGCTCCGGCGTGCCCGGTAAGAAGCGCCCGCCGGCGCCGTCGCGCCGCTCGAACCGGCGCATCCGCCTGCTCTTCGCGGGCATCGCGCTGCTCCTCTGCCTGCTGACCGCGCGCACGCTGCAGCTGCAGGTGCTCGACCACACCGCCTACGCGCAGGAGGCGTTCGCGCAGCAGCGCGAGCAGCGCCTGCTGTGGGCGCCGCGCGGGGCGATCACGGATCGCAACGGCGAGGCGCTCGCGCTCTCGATCAAGGCCTACAAGCTGACGATCGACCGCGCGCACATCCACGGCGTCGACGCGATCGCGAAGGCGATCGCGCGGATCGTGCCCGAGACGACGGTCCGCGTCGTGCGCGAGAAGATCTACGGCGCCGCCAACGAGTGGCCGATCGTCGCACGCGACCTCGACACGGGCACCCGCGACCGCATCTCGGCCGACCCCCTGCTCGGCCCGCTCGTCAAGGGACGCCTGATCGGCTTCATCGCGGAGCCGCTGCAGCGCGTCTATCCGCACGGATCCGCCGTCGGCCAGGTCGTCGGCTTCGTCAACGGCGAGGGCACGAAGGACGGCGCCGAGCTGAGCCTCGACCGGTACCTGCGCTCGAAGGACGGCGTCGAGACGGCGCTGACGTTCAAGGGGTCGGGCCAGGTCGCGCGCACCGTCAAGACCACGCCACCCATCTCGGGGCACGACGTCCGCCTCGCGCTCGACGAGGGGCTCAACGACCTCGTCGGCCGGGTGCTGCAGCAGACCGTCGATCAGTGGCACGCAAAAAGCGCTACGGCCGTGATGCTCGACCCGCAGACCGGCGGCACGATCTCGCTCGCCGCGGCTCCGACCCTGCCGGACGGCGGCTTCTCGGCCGGCAATTTCGAGAGCCAGCGGATGCGCTGGCAGGTCGATATCTACGAGCCCGGATCGGCCTTCAAGGCCGTCGTCTTCGCGGCTGCGCTCGACGCGGGCGTGATCACTCCGAGCACGATGTTCAGCGTGCCGGAGACGATCTCGGTCGTCGACACGAAGACGGGCAGGCGCTTCTCGATCTCCGATCTGCACGGCCACGAGCACGGCGACATCCAGCACTGGACCGCCGCGGAGATCCTCGCCCGGTCGTCGAACGTGGGCACGATCGAGATCGCGCTCGAGCTGGGCAAGAAGGAGTTCGCGGCCGCGATCCGCCGCTTCGGCTTCGGCGAGTACACGGGCATCGACCTGCCGGCCGAGAGCAGGGGCCGCCTGCTTCCCGAGTCGCAGTGGTTCGGGACGGGCCTGAGGAACCTCGCGATCGGCGAGAGCATCGCGGCGACGCCGCTGCAGATGGCGACGTTCTACAACGCGATCGCGAACGGCGGCATCCTGATCCAGCCGCACATCGCAGCGGCCGTCGACGGCCGGCCGATCAAGGGGTGGAAGCATCGCCGCATCTTCTCCGAGCGCACCGCGGCGACGATGCGGACGCTGCTGCGCGGCCCGGTCGAGAGCCCGGACGGTACGGCGAACGCCGCGCAGATTTCGGGCGTGCACGTTGCGGGCAAGACCGGCACGACGCCGAGGCTGCTCAAGAACGGCACGTTCTGTGATCGCTTCAATCTCCCGCAGGGGTTCGCGACCTGTCCGGTCGTCGCCTCGTTCGTCGGCATGGTGCCTGCCGAGCACCCGCGCTTCGTGCTGCTCGTGATGGTCGACGACCCGAAGCCGGATGCGACGCACCCGCTGATCGAGGGCGGCCTCGTCGCGGCCCCGGCCTTCCACGAGATCGCCACGAAGATGCTCCCGACCTTCGGCATCGTTCCCTCGGCGCGATAGCCGCGACGACCCGTCGTCTACCGTTCGCGACGCGTGGACCTTGCCAAGCTCTGTAGCCGCGCCGGCCTCGTCCCCGAGCCCGGCGGCACCGACGGCGTCGATGTCGGATCGATCGACTACCGCTCCGAGAACGTCTCGCCGGGATCGCTCTTCTGCTGCCTGCGCGGAGCGCGGCAGGATGGCCACGATCACGCGGCCGACGCCGTCGCGCGAGGGGCCGTCGCGCTGCTCGTCGAGCGCCTGCTTCCACTCGCGGTGCCGCAACTGCGTGTCACCGATGCGCGCAGCGCGATGGGACTGCTCGCCGCGGCGCTCGAGGGCGCGCCCTCGGAGACGCTCGACGTCGTCGGCCTGACGGGGACGAACGGCAAGACGACGACGAGCTTCCTCGTCGCCGGAATCCTCGACGCGGCCGGCCGTCGCTGCGGCCTCCTCGGCACGGTCGAGCAGCGGATCGGCGGAGCTCGCAGCCCCGCGGGGCTGACGACCCCCGAGAGCCCCGACCTGCAGCAGGCGTTCCGCCGGATGCTCGAGGCCGGCGACCGCGCCTGCGCGATCGAGGCGTCGTCGATCGCGATCAGCCAGCGCCGCCTCGTCGGCACGCGCTTCGCCGCGGTCGCCTTCACGAACCTCTCGCAGGACCACTTGGACTTCCACGGCGACATGGAGGCGTACTTCGAGTCCAAGGCCGAGCTGTTCGACGGGCGCTTCCCCCGCGCGGTCAACGCCGCCGACCCGTACGGACGGCGCCTCGAGGCCGAGCTGCGCTTCGGAGACGGGGGAGAGGTGACCGCCGAGAACGTGCGGCTGCAGGCGGACCGCAGCGAGCTCGTGGTGCGCACGCCGCGTGGCGCGCTCGAGCTGACGACGCGCGTGTGCGGGGCGTTCAACGTCGAGAACGTGCTCTGCGCCGTCGCGCTCGCGCTGCTGCTGGACGTGCCGGACGAGGCGATCGCACGCGGGCTCGCCGAGACGCCGGGGCCGCCCGGACGCTTCGAGCCGATCGACTGTGATCAGCCGTTCGGCGTGCTCGTCGACTACGCACACACGCCCGCGGGCCTTGATTCCGTGCTCGCCGCGGTGCGCCCGATGACGAGCGGCCGGGTGCTCTGCGTGTTCGGAGCTGGAGGCGATCGGGATCCGGCGAAGCGCCCGCTGATGGGCGCGGCCGTCGAGGCCGGGGCCGACGCGATCTACATCACGAGCGACAACCCGCGGAGCGAGTCGAACGAGCGCATCGTCGAGCAGATCCTCGCGGGCCTGCGCGCGCCCGCGCGAGCGATCGTCGAGCACGACCGGCGCACGGCGATCGCGCGCGCGCTCGCCGATGCCGCCGCGGGCGACATCGTCGTGATCGCCGGCAAGGGCCACGAGCAGGGCCAGGACGTCGGCGGCGTCGTCACGCCGTTCGACGATCGCATCGTCGCCCGGGAGCTGCTGCAGCCGTGATCCCGCTCGCCGTCTCCGAGCTCGCGGGCGAGCTGCCGCTCACCCGCGGTGATGCGGGCCGCCTGGTCGAGCGCGTCACGACCGACTCCCGCGAGGCCGGTCCCGGCGCGCTTTACTGCGCGCTCGAGGGGACGCGCGTCGACGGGCACGCATTTCTCGGCGATGTGATCGCCGCCGGTGCCGCCGCCGTGATCTGCCGGCGCGGCACGGCTCCGCCGTCGGGGGACGTCGCCGTGATCGAGGTGGACGACCCGCTGACGGCGCTCGGAGTGCTCGCCCGCCACGTCCGCCGCGCGTGGGGCGGGAAGGTGATCGGGGTGGCCGGCTCGAATGGCAAGACGTCCACGAAGGACATCCTCGCCGCGCTCTGCGGCGCTCACGTGCCGACCCTCGCGACCCATGCCAACCACAACAACCGCCTCGGCGTCCCCCTCACGCTCTTCCGCCTCGAGCGCGAGCACGCGATCTGCGTGTGCGAGCTCGGCACGAGCGAGATCGGCGAGCTGGCCGACCTGTGTGCGATCGCGGAGCCCGGGATCGGCGTGCTGACGAACATCGGCCCCGAGCACCTCGAGTTCCTCACAGACGTCGAGGGCGTCGCCCGCGAGGAGGGCTCGCTGATCGGCGCGCTCGCGGCCGGGGCTGACGTCGTCCTGCCGCTCGACGAGGCGCTGCTCGCGCCCTACCTGCGCTCTGATCTGCGCACGACGACATTCGCGCGGCACGCCGCCGACGTGTCGTGCACCGGCTGGGAGGTGGGGGAGCACACGGTGGCGACGCTCTCGGTGCTGGGCGAGCAGGTCACCGTGACGACCGCGCTGCGTGCGCCGCATCACGCGCTCAACCTCGCCGCGGCGGCCGCGGCCTACGCGCGCGCCGGACTGCCGGTCGCGCAGCTCGGCGCCGGCGGGCCCGCGATCGAGCTGTCGCCGCGCCGCGGGCCAGAGCGCCCGCGCGCGGGTGGCGGCGTCGTGATCAACGACGCGTACAACGCGAACCCGGCCTCGATGGAGGCCTCGCTCGCCGATCTCGCGTCGCGCGCACCGCGACGGCGGACGGTCGCGGTGCTCGGCGACATGGCCGAGCTCGGCCCGTCCTCGGCCGGCTGGCACGAGCACGTCGGCCGGCGCGCGCGCGAGCTCGGCATCGACGTCGTCGTCGCGGTCGGGCTTCACGGCGCCGACACGGTGCGCGGTGCCGCCGGCGGCGAGACCCACCTGTTCGCGGATGTCGAGGCGGCGGCCTCCGCGCTTCCCGACCTCCTGCAGCCCGCTGACAGCGTGCTCTTGAAAGCCTCGCGCTCGCAGGCGCTGTGGCGGCTCGAGGAGGCCTGCGCGTGACGAGCGTGCTCGGAGCCGGCGTGCTCTCGACCTTCCTGACGGTGCTGCTCGGCCGCCATTTCATCGGCTTCCTGCGCGCTCGCTCGCTCGGACAGAACATCCGCGAGGAAGGCCCCGACGGTCATCGCACGAAGCAGGGCACGCCCACGATGGGCGGCCTGCTGATCCTCTCGATGGCGGCGATCGCGTTCGGGATCTTCACGAAGCGCACGCCCGAGGCTCTGACGGTGCTGTTCGTCACGCTCGCGTGCGCGGCGATCGGCTTCGTCGACGACTACGCGAAGATCGCGAACAAGCGCTCGCTCGGGCTCGCCGGCCGCTGGAAGCTCGTGCTGCTGATCCCGGTCGCGGCGGTGCTGACGATGGTCGCTCGGAACCAGGGCGTTTCGACCGAGCTGTACGTGCCGCTGCTCGATGCCCACCTCGATCTCGGCTTCCTCTGGTTCCCGTTCGTCTACTTCCTGCTCGCGGGCTTCACGAACGCCGTCAACCTGACGGACGGCCTCGACGGGCTGGCGGCGGGCACGAGCGCGATCTCGTTCCTCACCTACACGGCGCTCGCGACGATCGGCTACCTGACGACGAGAAACGAGGCGATCCTCAACGGCTGCAACCAGAAGGCGATGTTCTGCGGCAGCGACTCCAAGCTCGACCTGGCGATCTTCGCGGCGGCGATCCTCGGCTGCTGCATCGGCTTTCTCTGGTACAACGCGCACCCCGCGCAGGTCTTCATGGGCGACACCGGCTCGCTCGGTCTCGGCGGCGCGCTCGCCGCGCTCGCGATCTTCACGAAGACGGAGCTCCTGCTCGTCGGCATCGGCGGCGTGTTCGCGCTCGAGGCGCTCTCGGTGATCATCCAGGTCGTCTCGTTCAAGCGCTTCGGTCGCCGCGTCTTCCTGATGGCGCCCGTGCACCATCACTTCGAGATGAAGGCCTGGAGCGAGACGACGATCATCATCCGCTTCTGGATCGCCGCGGCGCTCTTCGCCGGCTCGGCCTTCGTCCTCTACTACCTGCGGGCCAGCGAGTTCCGATGACGCGATTCCTCGTGCTGGGCGCGGGGAGATCCGGGCTCGGGGCGGTCGCCGCGCTCGCGCGCGTGCGGCCGACGACGCAGATCCGCCTGGTCGCGCCCGCCGCGCCGGAAGGGGTCGAGCTGCCGGGCGTCGAACTCGTCGTAGGTCGTGAGGATGCATCGCTGCTCGACGAGATCGACGTGCTCGTGAAGAGCCCCGGGGTGCCCGAGACGGCGCCGCTCGTCCTGGCTGCGCGCGACCGGGAGATCCCCGTCTGGGGCGAGATCGAGCTCGCCTACCGGCTGATCGACGGTAGCAATCCGATCGTCGGCGTGACAGGCACGAACGGCAAGACGACGACGACGCTCCTGCTCGCCGCGATGCTCTCCGAGGGCGGCGTCCCGGCGGTCGCAGCTGGAAACATCGGCACCGCGCTGACCAGCCTTGCCGGCGAGATCGAGCCCGGCCGGGTGATCGTCTGCGAGCTCTCGAGCTTCCAGCTCGAGAACGTTGAGACCCTGCGCTGCGACGTCGCGGTGCTGCTCAACCTGACGCCCGACCACCTCGATCGTCACGGCTCGCTCGCTCAGTACGGAGAAGCGAAGCTGCGCATCTTCGAGCGTCAGCGAGCGACCGACACGGCGGTGCTCTGCATCGACGACCCGTGGGTCGACGCCCTGGAGGCGCTGCCCGGCGAGGCGCAGATCGAGCGCGTCTCGGGAGCGGTGCTGCCGGCCCGGCTCGAGGATGCGTTCGCGCGCTCCCGGCTGCGCGGACCGCACAACCGCTCGAACGCGGCCTGCGCCACGCGCGCCGCGCTCGCGCTGGGCGCCGACCGCGCGGGCATCTGCCGCGCCCTCGAGTCGTTCGCGCCCCCGCCGCACCGTCTCGAGGAGGTGCGCGTGCTGGACGGCGTCCGCTACGTCAACGACAGCAAGGCCACGAACGTGGAGGCGACGGTGCAGGCGCTCGCGGCCTTCGAGCGCGGGGTCCACGTGATTCTCGGCGGATCGCTCAAGGGCGGCGACTTCGCGGCGCTGAGGCCTGCCGTCGAGCGGCACGCGACCCGCGTCTACCTGATCGGCGAGGCCGCGGCGAGCCTCGCGGCGACGCTCGAAGGGGCCGCGACGCCCGTCTCGCGCGACGGCACGCTCGAGCGCGCGCTCAAGCACGCACGCCGAGAGGCGCAGCCCGGCGAGACCGTGCTGCTCGCGCCCGCGTGCGCCTCGTTCGACCAGTTCCAAGACTTCGAGCAGCGTGGCGATCGCTTCCGCGAGCTCGTCGAGGGCCTCGCGTGAGGCGCGACCAGACGACTCCCGAGCAGGTGCTCGTGCTCGCGACGCTCGGCCTCGTCGCCTTGGGCACCGTGATGGTCTACTCGGCCACCTCGGGCCTCGCGAGCGATCCGTTGTTCTACCTCGAGCGGAACGTCGCCTACGCGCTGCTCGGCCTCGCCGGCATGTGGCTGATGGCTCGGCTCGACTACCGCCGGCTCGCCGCCAGCGCACCCGTCCTCGTGCTCATCTCCGGCGGGCTCCTGCTGTTCGTCGTCGCCGCGGGCGTCACCGCGAAGGGCGAGCAGCGCTGGCTGCCGCTCCCCGGTGGATTCACGCTGCAGCCGTCCGAGCTCGCCAAGGTCGCGATCTGCATCTTCGCCGCGGCGATGCTCGCGCGCCGCACGCGGCCACCGAGCACGTGGCGCGAGGTGATGCAGCCGGTCGGCGCCGCGACCGCGGTGATCTGCGGGCTGATCGTCGTCTCCGACCTGGGCTCGGCGCTCGCCGTCGCATTCGGCGGCATGGCGGTGCTGATTGCCGCGGGTGCGGCGGGTGGAGCGCTCGCACGGATCTCGCTCGCCGCGCTCGCGCTCGTCGGCCTCTCGATCTGGCACAAGCCGTATCGCGGCGAGCGGCTGATGGCATTCCTGCAGCCGAGCGACAGCAGCCTCAGCGCCGGCTACCAGATCCACCAGGCGGGGATCGCGATCGGCTCCGGAGGCGTCTTCGGCAGGGGCATCGGCGAGAGCGTGCAGAAGCTCGCCTACCTGCCCGAGGTGCGGACCGACATGATCCTCGGCATCATCGGCGAGGAGCTCGGGCTGGTAGGCATGCTCGCCACCTTCGCCGGCTTTGCGGCGATCGCCTGGGCGGGCTACACGATCTCGCTGCGCTCGAACGAGCGCTTCGGCAAGCTCCTCTCCGCGGGGCTGACCACGCTGATCTGCGGGCAGGCCGTCCTCAACGCGGGAGGCGTGCTTGGCGTGCTGCCGCTGACCGGCGTCCCGCTGCCGTTCATCTCCTATGGCGGCACGAGCCTGATCGCGCTGCTCTCGGCGATCGGCCTCGTGCTCTCGGTCGGCGCGTACGGCCGTTCCGCCGAGCGCTCGGTGCGCGTCACAGCGCGCGTGGTCGACGCCGTGGCGGCACCGACGCCAGCGCGGCGTGTGCGCGCGGCCGGCGCCCGCCGGCGGTAGCGGCGTGCGCGTGCTGATCGCGGCCGGTGGCACCGCGGGACACGTGATGCCTGCGCTCGCCGTCGCGGAGGAGCTCGTCCGCGAGGGCGCCGAGGTCACGTTCGCGGGCACGCCGGACCGTGCCGAGGCGACGCTCGTGCCCGCGGCGGGCTACGCGTTCGACCGCTTTCGCGTGCGCGGTCTCGAGCGCCGCCTCTCGCCCGGACTCGCACGCGCGGTCGCGACCGACGTGGTGGCCCCGCTCGCCTGCGCTCGCATCCTGAGACGCCGCCGGCCCGATGTCGTGCTCGGCGGAGGGGGCTTCGTCGCCGGCCCGATGCTGCTTGCGGCGCGCACGCTCGGCATCCCGAGCGTGCTCACGGAGGCCGACTCGCACCTCGGGCTCGCGAATCGCCTGGCGGCGCCGCTCGCGGCGCGCGTGCTGCTCGCATTCCCGATCCCGGGCCGTGACGGGCCGCGCTACCGCGTCGTCGGCCGGCCCGTGGCCCGGGCGTATTTCGAGACCGGTCGCGCCTCCGCACGCGCGGCGCTCGGTCTGCCGGCGGACGCGTTCGTGCTCGCGGTGTTCGGCGCGCTGGCCGGGGCGCGCAGGCTCAACGACGCGTGCGTCGAGGCCTATGGGGCACGCGGGATCGATGGCGGGATCGTCGTGCACGTCACCGGGGCACGCGACCACGACCGCGTCGGCGCTGCGGTCGCCGCGCCGCCCGATCGCTATCGCGTGATCGAGCAGACGCCGCGCTTCTTCGAGGTGCTCGCAGCCGCCGACCTCTGCGTCTCGCGCGCCGGGGGCACGGTCTGGGAGCTCGCGGCGGCGGGGCTTCCCGCGATCCTCGTACCGTATCCCCATGCGACGCAAGACCACCAGCGCGGCAACGCCGAGCATTTCGCGGCGGCGGGTGGCGCACTGATCAGCGACGATGCCGCGCTCGACGGGCCGGCGCTCGCGACTGCCGTGGCCGCGCTGCGCGGCGCCCCCGGAAAGCTTGACGCGATGCGCGCCGCGATGCTGGCGTCGGCCCGTCCCGGTGCGGCGCGCGCCGTCGCCGACGAGCTGATCGCGCTGGCACGATGACGCGCGAGCTGCATCTGATCGGCATCGCCGGGGCCGGCATGTCGGCGCTCGCGCGGGTCGCCCACGGCCAGGGGCTCGAGGTCTCCGGCTGTGATCGATCGGCCGACGGCGTGAAGCTCTTGCGCGCGGAGGGGATCGCAGCCGTGCTCGGCCACGATCCGGGCCATCTCCACGCGGGCGTCGAGGTTGTCGTCTCGGGCGCCGTCGCCGAAGACGAGCCGGAGCTCGCTCGCGCGCGTGAGCTCGGCCTGCGCGTGCTGCACCGCGCCGAGCTGCTCGCCGAGCTCGTCGCAGGGCGCCGCTCGATCTGCGTCGCCGGCGCCCACGGCAAGACGACGACGAGCGCCCTGATCGCCTACGTGCTGAGCGAGCTCGGCGCTGATCCGACCTTCCTGGTCGGCGGCCAGGTGTCGCAGCTCGGCACGAACGGGCGGGCCGGCGCCGGGCCGCTGCTCGTGGCCGAGGCCGACGAGTCGGACGGGTCGCTCGCACGCCTCGCCCCGGCCTGCGCGATCGTGCTCAACATCGAGCTCGACCACCACGACCACTTTGCCTCGGTCGCCGAGCTCGAGGCGCTCTTCGCCGAGTGGACAGCGCGCGTTCCGGCAGACGGGCTCGTCGTGCTCGGCGATGGGCTCGATCTGCCGGCCGTCGCCGAGCGGCGGTTTGCGGGGGCCGGGCCGGGCGAGGGGTGGCGCGCGCTCGACGTGCACGCCGATGCGGACGGAACCCGCTTCACGCTCGCGATCCCGGGCCGGGACCCGCAGCCGGCGCGTCTCGCCATCCCCGGCGCCCACAACGCCTCGAACGCGGTCGCGGCGCTCGCCGCGCTCGACTGGGCGGGCATCGAGCCGGCGCGCGCGCTCGCTCCGCTCGCGCGCTTCCGCGGCGCGGGACGGCGCTTCGAGCGGCATGGCGAGGTGGCGGGCATCCGCCTGGTCGACGACTACGCCCATCATCCGACCGAGCTCGCGGCGACGCTTGCGGCGGCGCGGCCGATCGCGGGAGCCGGGCGCCTGATCGCCTGCTTCCAGCCGCACATGCCGTGGCGCACGCGGGCGTTCGCGGCGGAGTTCGCAGCGGCGCTCGAGGCGGCCGACCTGGCGTGCGTGTGCGACGTGTACGTCGCGCGCGGCGAGGGCGAGGAGGGCGTCACGGGCGAGCTGATCGTCGAGCGCGGCGGCAGCGCGCTCGCCTACACGCCGACGTACGCCGAGGCCGCGGCCTGGATCGTGGACCGCGCGCGGCCTGGCGATCTCGTGCTGACGATGGGTGCCGGCCCGGTCGATTCGGTGCTCGAGCTCGTACGCGCGCAGCTCGCGTCGGAGCTCTAACAGAATGATTCGTGAATGGCTGGCGAGTGACTCGCAAGCATGGGGCAGGATCGCCTCGTAGCGGCTCCTGTACCGAACGGAACCGCGAGAGGCGATCCTGCCCCATGCGCCAGCGAGACGCCGCCAGACATCGCGAAGAATTCTGTTAGAGCTCTTGTAGGCAGGATCGCCGGCAGTAGCAGCGAAACGGGATCTCCGTGCAGCCTTCGACGACACGGGAACCGCGCGGTAACATGCGGCTCGCGGTGCTCGCCATCGCCGCGTGCACGGTGGCGATCGCCGGCGGCCTGTTCGGCTACCAGATGCTCGCGGGCTCCTCGGTCTTCACCGTGCGCGACCTCGCGATCCGCGGCGCCGACGCTCCAACGCGCGATGCGATCGTGACGGCCGTTCAGGGCGCGGTCAACGGGCGCTCGCTGCTGCGCGTGCAGGTCTCGCAGGTCGAGCAGGCGATCGAGCGCGTGCCGTCGATCGCCCACGCGACGGTCGATCGTGATTTCCCCTCGACGCTGCGCATCCACGTCGTGCCCGAGCGCGCGATCCTGCGTCTCTGCCGGAAGTCGTGCAGGGACGCCGTCAGGCTCTCGGCCGACGGGCGCGTGCTCGGCCCCGCGCTGTCCGCCGAGCTCGCGCAGGCCTGGGCGCTGCAGCCGATCCCTCCCGCCGGCGAGCACGTCACCGAGCCGGGAGTGCTCGTCGCGCTGCGCACCCTGGCGGCGCGTCGCCCGTCTTTCCCGGTCCGGATCGAGAAGATCTACACGCACTCGCGCGGCGTGCGCCTCGAGCTGCCGGACGGCCTCGAGATCCGGCTCGGCACGGCGATCGATCTGGCCAGCAAGCTCCGCTCGGCCGAGACGGTCCTGCGCGCCAAGCTGCCGAACGCGAAGACGCGCTCTGAGGCCGTCTACCTCTCGGTCGAGGATGCGCTCACGCCGGCGATCCGCTGGCGCGTGCCGAGCCTGGACCTGGCCACGGCCTACGCCGAAGCCGAGAGGCAGCTGGCGGACGCGCAGAAGCCGAAAGCGAAGACCGCGAAGGCGTCGCAGCAGTGAAGCCCGACGTGGTGGTGCTGTATGGTGATTTAGACGCAGGGAGCGGGAAAACCGCGCCTACAAGCGATGAAGGGTGACAGGGTGGCGATGAGAGAGACCGGCGGTTCCTACCTTGCAGTGATCAAGGTGGTTGGCGTCGGTGGCGGCGGTACGAACGCCGTCAACCGGATGGTCGACGGCGGTCTCCGCGGCGTCGAGTTCATCGCGGTCAACACCGACGCGCAGGCGCTCCTGATGACCGACGCCGACGTCAAGCTGCACATCGGCGCCAAGGCGACGCGGGGTCTCGGCGCCGGCGCGAACCCGGAGGCCGGCCGCGAGGCTGCGATCGAGAGCCGCGACGAGCTGAAGGAAGCGCTCACGGGCGCGGACATGGTGTTCGTCACGGCGGGCGAGGGTGGGGGCACCGGGACCGGTGCGGCGCCCGTGATCGCCGAGCTCGCCCGCAAGCTGGGCGCGCTCACGGTCGGCGTCGTCACGAAGCCGTTCACGTTCGAGGGGCGGCGGCGCGCCGAGCAGGCCGACGCCGGCATCATCGAGCTCTCGAGCAAGGTCGACACGCTGCTCGTGATCCCGAACGACCGGCTGCTCGAGGTCGTCAGCCCGAACACGTCGATCGTCGAGGCGTTCCGCGTCGCCGACGACGTGCTGCGCCAGGGCGTTCAGGGCATCACCGACCTGATCACCGTCCCCGGCCTGATCAACCTCGACTTCGCCGACGTGCGCACGGTGATGCGCAACACCGGCACCGCGCTGATGGGCATCGGCTCCGCCGCGGGCGAAAACCGCGCGAGCGAGGCGGCTCGCGCCGCGATCAGCTCGCCGCTGCTCGAGACGAGCGTCGAGGGCGCCCGCGGGATGCTTCTCAACATCACCGGCCCGAGCGACCTCGGGCTCTTCGAGGTCAACGAGGCCGCCGAGATCGTGCAGGGAGCGGCAGACTCGAATGCCAACATCATCTTCGGCGCGGTCGTCGACGACACGATGGGCGATCACATCCGCGTGACCGTGATCGCGACCGGGTTCGATCGCGACTCGGGGAGCTCTGCGAGACGGGAGGAGCGCCCCGAGCGGCCAGGTGCGCCGAGCCGCGAGCGGCCCGGTCTGTCTCAGCCGACGGGCGTCTTCGATGTGCCTTCCGACATCCTCGACGTGCCCTCGTTCCTGCGCGACAGCTGACCAACCTCGCATGTGGTGCGTTCGTCGTATAGTCCGCATCTATCGTTCGCCGGCCGAGGTGGCCGGCGTCAGCTGAGGAGGATCCTTCTGTCCATCAAACGTGTCACCCTGGTCGCGGCGATGCTCGCCGCGCTCGTCGTCGCCGCGATCGCGACGACGGCTGCCGATGCCAAGAAGCATGCGGCGGTCAAGGTCGTTCTGATCACCGACGTCGGTGGTCTCAACGACAAGAGCTTCAACGCGCTCGCCTACAAGGGCCTGCAGCAGGCGAAAGCCCAGCTCGGCGCCACGATCGAGGTCAAGGAGTCGAAGACCGACCAGGACTACATCCCGAACCTCCAGTCGGCCGCGAGCGGCGGCGCGAATCTCGTGATCGGCGTCGGCTTCCTCATGACCGACGCCGTCGGCAAGACCGCGAAGGCGTTCCCGAAGACGAAGTTCGCGATCGTCGACGTCAGCGCGACCGACGCGAAGCTCGCAGGCGCGAAGAACGTCCAGGGTCTGCTCTTCCGTGAGCAGGAGGCGGGCTACCTCGCCGGCTTCCTCGCGGGTGCGATGCAGAAGACGACGGTCAAGGGGATCAACACGAAGAACGTGATCTCCTGGGTCGGCGGCATCAAGATCCCGCCGGTCGATCGCTACGGCGCCGGCTATGCCGCGGGTGCGAAGGCCGCGTCGCCCGGCATCAAGGTGCTGCACGGCTACTCGAACGACTTCGTCGCGCAGGACAAGTGCAAGAACCTCGCGAACGCCCAGATCGCCCAGGGCTCCGACGTGGTCTTCCAGGTCGCCGGCCAGTGCGGCCTCGGCGCGCTCGATGCCGCGAAGTCCAAGAAGGTCTTCGGCATCGGCGTCGACGCCGATCAGAGCGGCGTCGGGCCGCAGGTCATCACCTCGGCGGTGAAGAAGGTCGACCAGGCCGTCTTCCTGACGATCAAGGATCTCTCGGCCGGCAAGTTCGCCGGCGGGACCGACCGGATCTTCGCGCTCAAGGACGGTGGCGTCGGGCTCGGCAAGATCTCGGCCAAGGTGCCGGCCGCAATCAAGGCGAAGCTCGCCAAGGTGACGGCGGACATCAAGGCGGGGAAGATCAAGATCCCGGCGACCGTCAAGTAGTCGCGGCTTCTTGACCGAGGCCCCCGCAATGCGGAATGACGCGAGCTCGCGCGCTCCGGCGCTCGAGCTCCGCGGCATCACGAAGCGCTTCGGCGCGCTCGTGGCAAACGATCGCATCGATCTCGATCTGCGCGCGGGCGAGATCCACGCGCTGCTCGGCGAGAACGGCGCCGGCAAGAGCACGCTGATGAACGTTCTCTACGGCCTGCTCAAACCGGACGAGGGCGAGATCCTGATCGGCGGCGAGCCCGTCACGTTCCGCAGCTCCGCCGACGCGATCGAGCGGGGCATCGGCATGGTCCACCAGCACTTCATGCTCGTGCCGGTGTTCACCGTGACGGAGAACATCGTGCTCGGCCACGAGCCGCGCTCGGGCATCACGCTCGACATGGCCAAGGCCGAGGCGCGCGTGCGCGAGCTGTCCGAGCGCTTCGGGCTCGGCGTCGACGCGACGGCCAAGGTCGAGGACATCTCGGTCGGCATGCAGCAGCGCGCCGAGATCCTCAAGGCGCTCTACCGTGAGGCCCGGGTGCTCGTGCTCGATGAGCCGACGGCCGTGCTCACGCCGCAGGAGATCGACGAGCTGTTCGCGGTTCTGCGACAGCTGCGCGACCGCGGCACCGCGATCGTCCTGATCACGCACAAGCTCCACGAGGTGCTCGAGGTCGCGGACCGGGTCTCGGTGCTTCGTCGCGGCGTCAAGGTTGGGACGGTGCCCGCGGCCGGCGCCACCGAGCAGTCGCTCGCCGAGTTGATGGTCGGCAGGGAGGTGCTCTTCGACATCGCTCGCACGCCCGCCAACGCCGGCGGGATCGCGCTCGAGGTCGAGGATCTCTGCGTTCGCGATGAGCGGGGCCTCCCGGCTGTGCGCGGGCTGTCGCTCGCCGTGAGATCCGGTGAGATCGTCGGGATCGCCGGCGTGGACGGCAACGGCCAGTCGGAGCTGGTGACGGCACTCGCGGGCATGCGGCGGTGCGACTCGGGCGTGATCCGGATCGCCGGCAAGGCGGTCTCGCACGGCTCGCCGCGCGAGATGTTCGAGCTCGGGATCTCGCACGTGCCGGAGGACCGCCACGTGCACGGTCTCGTGCTGCAGTTCTCGCTCGCCGAGAACAGCGTGCTCCACGACTTCCACCGCGAGCCGGCGTCGCGACGCGGCTGGCTCAACCCGGGCGCGATGCGCGAGCGCGCCGGCCGCCTGATCGAGCAGTACGACGTGCGCGGCGGCACTCCGGCGACGCCGGCATCGTCGCTCTCGGGCGGCAACCAGCAAAAGCTCGTGCTCGCGCGCGAGATCGAGGCCAAGCCCGCAGTGCTGCTCGTCGCGCGGCCGACGCGCGGCCTCGACGTCGGCGCGATCGAGTTCGTGCACAAGCAGATCGTCGCGGCCCGCGACCGCGGCTGCGCGGTGCTGCTCGTCAGCTTCGAGCTCGACGAGATCCTCGACCTCTCCGACCGGATCCTCGTGATGCGAGCGGGGACCGTCGTGCTCGAGCGCAGCGCCGGAACGACGGACAAGCACGAGCTCGGGCTCGCGATGGCCGGCGGAGCGGTCGTGAGCGCGCCGTGACGACGCGCTTCTCCGGTGCGATCGCGTCGCTCACGACCGTGTTGCTCGCGTTCGCCATTGCCGGCCTCGCGGTGCTCGTCGTCGGCGCGAACCCGCTGACCGTCTACAAGGCGCTCTTCATCGGCGCCGGCTTCGACTGGCCGTTCCAGTTCGTGCCGGGGAACCCGTTCGGCGTCGTCGCCAACGACTTTCAGCTCCAGTCGACGCTCGTCGCGTTCAGCCAGTTCGTGCTCGCAGGCCTCGCGGTCGCGTTCGCGTTCCGCTGCGGGCTCTTCAACATCGGCGGTCAGGGCCAGTTCTGGGTCGGCGGCTCGGCTGCGCTGATCGTCGCGACGCACGTCGACGGCAGCGCGGGCACGTGGCTCGCGGTGCTCGCGGCGGCGCTCGCGGGAGGTGCCTGGGCCGGCATCGCGGGCGGGCTCAAGGCGTTCCGAGGAGCTCACGAGGTGATCTCGACGATCATGCTCAACTGGATCGCGATCTTCGGCACGAAGTACATCTTCGGCACAGGTGGTCCGTTCACGGACGTCGCGTCCGGCCAGCCGGAGTCGAAGCACCTCACGGAGTCGTCGCTCTACCCCCAGATCTGGGGGCTGCTGCAGCCGGTCCGGCTCGGCATCGTGATCGCCCTTCTGGCCGCGCTCGCCTACTGGATCGTGCTCGAGCGCACGACGCTCGGCTACGCCGTGCGCGCGGTCGGGTTCAACGCGGAGGCGGCCGGCTACGGCGGCATCTCGGTGCGCCGCGCGATCGTGTTCTCGATGCTGATCGCGGGCCTCTTCGCCGGCCTCGCGGGCGCCGATCAGATCCTCGGGGTCTCGGGCAAGATCTCGTCGCCCGAGGTGCTCGGCAACACCGTCGGCTTCACGGGCATCGCGGTCGCGCTG